>NZ_JBSFKF010000003.1:0-386822 GCF_053598415.1 Kitasatospora sp. NPDC001132
AAACACACTCTTCCCCCCCCCGCCGCTCTTCCGAGGGGGGCCGGGGCGGGGGGTCGGGCCCCCACGGGGGGGCGGGCAGTCGATCGACTGCCCGCCCCGGCTTCACAGGTATCGGCCCGGCGGCTCAGAAGCCCCCGGTCTGCTCGTCCCGGCGACGCTGCCAGCGCTGCTCCACCCGGTCCATCATCCCGGCCTTGCGGCGCGGGGCGGCGGCCGGGCGGGCCCCGGCCCCCTGGCCGGCGGGCCCACGGCGCCAGCCGGTCACGGCGAACACCGCACACCCGAGCATCACCAGGAAGCCCACGACGCTGACCCAGATCTGGTCCGGCACGACCATGCCGCCCATCAGCAGGCCGATGCCCACCACGAAGCCGGCGACGGCCAGGTAGACCCGCCGACGGGTGTAGGTGCGCAGCCCGGTTCCCTCAAGCGCAGACGCGAATTTGGGATCTTCGGCATACAGCGCTCGCTCCATCTGGTCGAGCAGTCGCTGCTCGTGCTCCGAGAGCGGCACGGAGTCCTCCTACTCGTCGGTCGCGGGTGCGACCGGTCCGCCCACCCCGGTCGGGGAGGCAAGTCCAATCAGCCTTGGGGCACACGGTCGGACGCCCGTGCGGGGGACCCGGCCCGTGTCGTCCATATGCCCCACGCGTCCGGCTGTCATGCTTTCCGGCTTTACCCAGATCATACGGTCCGTGGGCCCGTTACGGAGTGGTCGGCGCCGCGTGGGACGGGCCACTTCGTGCGGGGACGGCCGCACCGGTGTCAACGCACCACGCCCCGGACAAGTGCCCGATCGGATGGAATCGTCCCGGACCTGGGCAGGTTCGCCACCGGGCGCCGTGGCAGGGCCGGAGCCGGGCGGCGCGGGACGGGAACACGGCCGGGAGAGCCGGCGGCTTCAAGATCCTGAACCGCCGCCGTACGGCGTGCGAAAAAGCCGTACGGCGGCGGGAGGGTCGGTGAAGGGGCGCGCGGGCCCGGAGGGGCGCCTCAGCCCAGGGTGGCCAGCAGGTGCAGCTGGGTCGCCACGGCGTGGAAGGCGGGCTGCGCGGCGGCGGCCTCCTCCAGCTTCAGCAGCGCGTCCAGCGCGCCCGGCTCGGTGTCCACCAGCACGCCGGGGACGAGGTCGGAGAAGACCCGTACGCCGTGCACCGACTCCACCCGCAGGCCCGCGGCCTCGGCCAGCCGGCCCAGCTCCTCGCCGGTGAAGCGGCGCGGCATCGGGTCCTGCTCGCCCCAGCGGCCGTCGGCGGCGGTGAGCACGGTGCGGGCCTCGTTGAAGTGGCCGGCCAGGGCGCGGGCCAGCACGGCGCCGTTGCGGTTGGCCGCCAGCAGGCTGACCACGCCGCCCTCGCGCAGGGTGCCCGCCAGGCTGCCGAGCGCCTCGGCCGGGTCGTCCACCATCTCCAGCACGCCGTGGCAGAGCACCGCGTCGACGCTGCCGGCGGCGACCAGCTCGGGCAGGGTCTGGGTGTCGCCCTGGACGGCCCGCACCAGGTCCGTCACACCGGCCTCGGCGGCCCGGCGCTCCAGGGCGAACAGGGCGTCCGGGCTCGGGTCGACCACGGTGACCCGATGGCCGAGCTTGGCGACCGGCACGGCGAAGTTCCCGGTGCCGCCGCCGGTGTCGACCACGTCGAGCACCGGCTGGTCCAGCTCGGCCGACCGCTTCTCCAGGGCCGCCCGGACCACCTCCCACACCACGGCGGTACGCAGGGCGCTGCGGGGACGCGTCGGGTACAAGGTGGGGCTCCTTGGCACGTGCAGTTCGATCAGGATGCCTCCACCTTAGAGCCTGTCCCTCGGATCCTTGCCGGGCCCACGGCGCTCCCCCGCCTCCGCCTTGCGATGCACGCACCCCGACGCCGCGGCCTGGTCCGACGAAATCCAGGAGACAGGCCTAAACCGGCCCGGCGGGGACCACGCCCACGCCCGGCGGCTCGCCGCCGTCCGGCGGCAGCCGGGGCGGGGGCGGGACGGCGTGCAGGCCGAGCAGGCGCTCGACCAGGCGCAGGAACAGGGCGGAGTTGCGGATCAGGTCGTCGGCGTCGCGGGCCGAGGCGGCGCCCCTGATCCCGGCCTCGGCGGCGGCCCGGCGGCGGGCACCCGCACCGTAGTAGAGCGCCCACTCGGCGAGCTCGGGGGCCACCTCGGGCAGCACCTCCCACGCGCTGCGGATGGCCTTGCGGCGGCGCGGGCTCTTCTCCGGGCGCCCGCGCACCGCCAGGACGGCGGCCACCGTGCGCAGCGCGGCCAGGTGGGCGGTGGCGTAGCGCTCCAGCGGATCCTCCAGGGCGCGGGCCCGGGCGAGGGTGCGGTGGGCGTCGGCGAGCAGGTCGAGGGCGGCCGGCGGCGCGGAGACCCGGCGCAGCACGGGATGGACGTCCGCTGTGGCGGGGCGTCCGGCGGACGGACCCGGGAAGAGCGGCAGGGCGGCGGAGTGGAGGCGGGCGGTGACGGGCTCAGGACGGCTGATGGTCATGGTCTCCCCCGTTCCGAGGCAGCGCGCGGACCGGGTGGCCCGTGCGTCTCCATCGTGGACGGCGGCACTGACAATCCGGGCCCCCGGTGAGCCGGAAGCGGGCAAGGGTGGCCGGAAAGGCTCCGGAAACGGCGTAAGGCGGCGGGCGCGGTCCTCCCCCGGTTCCGCGCCGCCGCCATGCCGTCGCTCCGCCGATCCCACGGTCGGCGGTGCGACTCCCCCGTACGGCCGGTCTCCCCCCGGCCCGCTCCGCCGCCCCGTGTCGGCGGTGCGAGGACCGTGACCAGCCCCGTGGCGGTCCGTCCGCCGCCTCCCCCTGGCGTTTCGCTTCCGGGGGACGGACGGATCCGCCGCCCGGGTGGGCCCGGCGCCCGACGCGCCGCCCTCCCGGGTGCCTCCACTCTCCCGTCTGCGCAGGTCGGCGGCCATCCGCTGAGGTACTCAACCGTGGATCTGAGTATCCGTACTCAGTCCGCCCCGGCCCGCCGGCCGCCGGAACCGGGAGGTGCGCCCACCGCGTCCCGGCTGCCGGTACGGTACGGCGGAGCCGGGCACGGACCGACCCCGCCGGACGACGAGACGACGAGGGGACGCGATGACGAGGAGGGGGACGAGATGACGGTCCTGCCGCTGATCTTCACCAGCGGACTGGCCAGCGGCGTCAACGCCTACGCGGTGGTGCTGCTGCTCGGCCTGCTGGGCAGGTTCGCCGACGCGGACTCGGTGCCGCGGGCGCTGGAGCGCACGGACGTGCTGGTCGTGGCCGGCGTGCTGTTCGCACTGGAGGCGGTGGCCGACAAGATCCCGTACCTGGACAGCGTCTGGGACGCCGTGCACACGGTGATCCGGCCGGTCGCCGGCGCCACCGTCGGCGTGCTGATCGCGAGCAACGACCCCGGCTCGCTGAGCGAGGTCGCGGCCGGCGCGATGGGCGGCACCTCGGCGCTGGTCAGCCACCTGGTGAAGGCCTCGCTGCGGATGGCCGTCAACACCTCCCCCGAGCCGGCCAGCAACATCGTGGTCAGCCTGGCGGAGGACCTCTCGGTGGCCGGCCTGATCACCCTGGCGATCTTCCACCCCTGGCTGGCCGCCACCGCGGCCGCCGTGGTCCTGGCCGTCGGGCTGCTGCTGGTCCGGCTGGCGGTCAGCAGGATCCGGGCCTTCCGGGCCCGCCGCCGCGAGCGCCGGGCCGCCCGGGCGGCGGGGGTCGCGTAAGGGCCGTCCTAGGATCTGGTGCCATGGCACGGATCGTCATCATCGGCGCAGGAATGAGCGGGCTCGCGGCGGCCTCACGGCTGGCGACCATCGGCCACCGGGTGACGGTCTGCGAGGCGGGCGGCACCCACGGGGGCATGGTCGGGCGGTACGAGCGCGAGGGCTTCGCCTTCGACACCGGGCCCGGGCTGCTCGCCCTCCCCGCGGTCTACCGCGACCTGGCGCTGAAGACCGGCAGGGAGCCGCTGGAGCAGCTGGTCGAGCTGGCCCCGGTCGACCCGGAGAGCCGGCACCTGTTCGCCGACGGCACCGTCGTCACCCTGCCGAACGCCTCCCGCGGCGGTGTCAGCCAGGCCCTGGACGCCGCCTTCGGCGCGGGCTCCGGCGCCCGCTGGAGCGCGGTGATGAACCACGGCCGGACGGTCTGGGAGGCCACCCGCCGCCCGCTGCTGGAGGAGCCGCTGCCGGCCGAGCGCGGCGTGCTGTCCGCGGCCGACCGGGCCCTGCTGGGCACCGACCCGTACCCCGTCCCGCCGCGCACCGGCCTGGCCCGGCTGCGCCGCGCGCAGCCGTGGTCCCTGGAGCACGTGGCCGCGCGCGAGCTCGGCGGCCACCCCGGCCTGACCGCCCTGCTGTTCGAGTCGGCCGTCCGGTACGGCTTCAACCCGGCCGAGGCGCCCGCCGGGGCCACCGTGCTGCCGTACATGGAGCAGTCCTTCGGCGTCTGGTACGTCCGGGGCGGCCTGCGGGCGCTCGCGGACGCGGTGTTCCGCCGCTGCGAGCTGCGCAAGGTCGAGTTCCGCTTCGACACCCCGGTCACCCGGGTGGTCGTCGAGGGCGGCCGGGCGCGCGGGGTCGAGACGGCGGGCGGCCGGATCGACGCGGACCTGGTGGTCTCCGCGATGGACACCGCCGCCCTCCACCGCCACGGCCTCTCCGAGTGGCCGGGGGTGCCGGCCGAGGACTGGGAGCCGCAGGAGGTGCCCGGCCGGTTCAGCGTGCTGCTCGCACTGCGCGGGCCCCGGCCGGAGGGCACGGCGCACCGCACGGTGGTGCACGCGGCCGATCCGGCTGCCGAGGCGAACGCCCTCACCCTCTCCGTCCCGCCGTGCGAGCGCCCCACCGTCCAGGTGCTGCGCCCGGACGACCCGGCGCTGCGGCCCGACGACGACCACGAGAGCGTGGTGCTGACCGCGACCGTCCCCGCCCAGGGCGAGTTCGACTGGACGGCGCCGGGCGTCGCCGACCGCTACGCCGACCGCCTGCTCGCCCATGTGGACGCGGCCGGCCTGGGCCTGCGCGAGCGGGTGCTGTGGCGGGTCGTCCGCACCCCGGAGGACACCCGCAGGGAGACCGGAGCCCTCGGCGGCGCGGTCGCCCGCCCGGCCCTGGCCGGCTCCGGGGGCTCCTGGCTGAAGGCCGCCAACGAGTCCCCCGTCCCCGGGCTCTACCTGGTCGGCGGCAACGCCCACCCCGGCGGCGGCCTCGCCCGGGTCGGCATGTCGGCCTGCATCACCGCCGGGCTGATCGGCCCGGCCTAGGGCCGTCGGACCGGGGTCAGCCCTGGTGCCAGGTGTGCTGCTGCTGGTAGCCGTGGTTCTGGTCGTACGTCGGCTGCTGCGGGATGCCCTGGACGTTCGGGTCGGGCTGGGGCTGCCACTGCTGCTGGGGCTGGGCGTTCTGGTCCCAGGCCTGCTGGTGCTGCGGCTGCTGGTGCTGCGGCTGCTGGTAGCCCGCGTAGGGGTCCTGCTGCGGGTAACCGCCGTACGGGTCCTGCTGTTGCTGGGGGTAGCCGCCGTAGGACTGCTGGTCGTAGGACGACTGCTCGTACGGCTGCTGCTCGTAGTCGAAGGCGGGCTGCTGCTGGGTCTGCCACTGCTGCTGGTCGTAGCCGGCCTGGTAGGCGCCGGCGTACGGGTCCTGGGGCTGGTGCTGGACCTGCGGCTGCTGCTCGTAGTACGCGGAGGCGTAGACGCCGTCCTGGGCGAGTTCCTGCATCTCGAAGGCGGCGGTCTGCTCGACCTCCGGCACCTCGTCGGGCACCGGCAGGGGCTCCGGGGTCTCCTCGACGGCGCTGACCTCGCCGACCCGCTTCCGGGTGGCCGCGGCGGCCGCCACCGCGGCGGTGCCGCCGGTGAGGGCGCCGAGCAGCGGCACCTTGGCGAGCGGTCCGGGCAGGCTGCCGTCGGGCTTCCGCAGGGACCAGCCGGTCTGGTAGCCGCGCCTGACCGAGAGGGTGACGAAGGTCTGGCCGACCGCGAACAGCGCGGCGCCGGCGCCGATCACCACGACCGAGCCGAGGACCATCCCGACGGCCACGCCCAGGAAGCCGGCCAGGGCCAGGACCCGCCAGTGCACCGGGGCCCGGTTCTGCAGCAGCACCTCCGCGACCAGCCAGAGCGCCACCACCGCCAACGCGGCGTACAGCAGCAGGTATCCGATGCCCATCCGCCCGCTACCTCCAGTCGCGTGCCCGCGCGTGTGCGCCGCGCGTGTGCGGCGACTGTACCGGTTCAACGGCCGGGGTACCGCATCGCGTTCCCCGGGCCCCGGACACCGGCCGCACACGACCGGGCCCGCCACCCCCGGTACGGTGACGGGCGCGTGAACACCCGGCGTCAGCGCCGGTGCAGCCCCAGGTTCTGGTAGATCTCCAGCGTCGCCGTCGAGTGGTTCAGCGTGATGAAGTGCAGACCGGGCGCGCCCTCGGCGAGGAGGCGCTCGGCCATCGCCGTGGCGTGCTCCATGCCGACGGCCCGCAGGGCCTCCGGGTCGTCGATGGCCGCCCGCAGCCGGGCCTCCAGGTCGGCCGGGAAGGCCGAGCCGCTGAGCTGCGGGAAGCGCTCCAGCTGTTTGGCGTTGGTGACCGGCATGATCTCCGGGATGATCGGCGCCTCGCAGCCGGCGGCCGCCACCCGGTCGCGCAGCCGCAGGTAGTCGTCCACCTCGAAGAACATCTGGGTGATCGCGTAGTCGGCCCCGGAGCGGATCTTCGCGACGAAGTGCCGGATGTCCTCGTCCCAGTCGGTGGAGCGCGGGTGCATGTTCGGCGAGGCCGCGACGCCGACGCAGAAGTCGCCGATGCCCTTGATCAGCTCCACCAGCTCGTACGCGTAGGTGACGCCGTCGGGGTGCCTGACCCACTCGCCCATCGGGTCGCCGGGCGGGTCGCCCCGGACCGCGAGGACGTTGCGCACGCCCTGGTCGGCGTACTGGCCGATGATGTTGCGCAGCTCGGCGATCGAGTGGTCCACCGCGGTGAGGTGGGCGACCGGGGTCAGGGTGGTCTCGGTGGCGATCCGGCCGACCATGTTGACGGTGCGCTCGCGCGAGGAGCCGCCGGCGCCGTACGTCATGCAGACGAAGTTGGGGTCGAGGGGCTCGAGCCGGCGGATGGCGTCCCAGAGCTTCTGCTCGCCGACCTCGGTGCGCGGCGGCATGAACTCGAAGGAGAAGGAGCGCTTGCCGGCCGCCAGGAGTTCGCGCACGGTCAGTGCGCGATCCGTTCTCGTGGAAGCGATGCCGAGTGCCATGCTGGCAGGCTATCCGGCGGTCGGAGGGGCCGGACATCGGATTCCATCTATTGAGACAACTGATGGACGGCGCTCCGGTTCACCCCGGTAGGGCTCCGCGGCGCCTCCCGCGCGCCCCCGGCGGGGCCGCTCGCACGCCCGTTCCCGGCCGCCCCGCTACGCTTGCTGCACCCCCAGAGAACCAGCGGAGCCCCATCGTGACCTCGTCCAGCACCCGGCCGGCCAACCCCGGTTCGGCCATCAGTGCGGCCAGCAGTGCGGCCAATCCCATTGACGTGGAGGACGTCCGCACCCGCGTCAACGCGGCGCTCGCCGCGTTCATGGACGGCCAGTCCGTGCTGCTCGACAAGATCTCGCCCCGGCTGGCCCCCGCCGCCGACGCGCTGCGCGACTTCCTGCTGGACGGCGGGAAGCGGCTGCGCCCGGCGTTCTGCTACTGGGGCTGGCGCGGCGCCGGTGGCCCGGCCGGGGGCGCCACCGGCGAGGCGATCGCCAACGCGGCCGCCGCCCTGGAGCTGCTCCAGGCGAGCGCCCTGGTCCACGACGACCTGATGGACCGCAGCGACACCCGCCGCGGCCTGCCCTCGGTCCACCGCCGCTTCGAGGCGCTGCACCGCGACAACGGCTGGCGCGGTGACCGCGAGCAGTACGGCACCTCGGCCGCGGTGCTGCTCGGCGATCTGCTGCTGATCTGGTGCGACGAGCTCTTCCTGCGCTCCGGCCTGGAGCCCGCCGCCGTCCTGGCCGCCAAGCCGGTGTTCGACCTGATGCGCACCGAGGTCATGCTCGGCCAGTACCTGGACGTGCTGGAGCCGGTGGCCGGCGACTCGACCGACGAGGGCGCGCTGGACCGCGCGCAGACCGTGCTGCACTACAAGTCCGCGAAGTACACCATCGAGCGGCCGCTCCAGGTGGGAGCGCTGCTGGCCGGCGCCGGCCCCGAGCTGGTCGAGGCGTACGGGGCGTTCGGGCTGCCGCTGGGCGAGGCCTTCCAGCTGCGCGACGACCTGCTCGGCGTCTTCGGGGACCCCGCCGTCACCGGCAAGCCGGCCGGGGACGACCTGCGCGAGGGCAAGCGCACCCTGCTGGTCGCCCACGCGATGCGGGGCCTGTCGGCCGCCGACGCCCGACACCTGGACGGGCGGCTCGGCGCACCGGACCTGGCCGCCCCCGAGGTCGCCGAACTGCGCGCGCTGGTCGCCCGCAGCGGCGCGCCGGAGGTGGTGGAACGCCGGATCGAGGAGCTGATGCGGCAGTCGCTGGCCGCGCTGGAGGCGGCGCCGCTCGCCGACGGGCGGGCCCGTGCGGTGCTGCTGGCACTGGCCGAGGCCGCCACCGTCCGCAAGTACTGACGGACGGCGACGGCCTCGGGCGGGTTCTCTACCGGTTCGGGCCGGGGCCCCACGGATCCGGGCGGATCCGGCGGGTTCCGCGGACCCGGGCGGTCAGAGCGCGGCGCGCACCCGGCGGGACAGCTCGGCGGCGGCCGCCCCCGGGTCCGCCGCGGCGGTGATCGCCCGCACCACGACGATCCGGCGGGCGCCGGCGGCCAGCACCTCGTCCAGGTTGCCGAGGTCGATCCCGCCGATCGCGAACCACGGCCGGTCGGTGGCCTGCTTCGCCGCGTACGAGACCAGGCCGAGGCCCGGGGCCGGGCGGCCCGGCTTGGTCGGGGTCGGCCAGACCGGGCCGGTGCAGAAGTAGTCCACGCCGGGCTCGGCGATCGCCGCGTCCACCTCGGACTCGGCGTGGCAGGAGCGGCCGATCAGCACGTCCTCGCCGAGGATCGCCCGGGCGGCCGGTACCGGTAGGTCGTCCTGGCCGAGGTGCAGCACGTCCGGTCGGGCCGCGTGGGCGACGTCGGCGCGGTCGTTGACGGCCAGCAGCCTGCCGTGCCGTCGGCAGGCGTCGGCGAAGACCTCCAGGGCCGCCAGCTCCTGCCGGGCCTCCAGGCCCTTGTCGCGCAGCTGGACGACGTCCACCCCGCCCGCCAGCGCCGCGTCCAGGAACTCGGCGAGGTCGCCCTGCTCCCGACGGGCGTCGGTGCACAGGTACAGCCGGGCGTCGGCGAGGGCGGCGCGGGGGTCTGTCATCACAGCGCCATGGCCTGGGCGCGGCGCTTGACCTCCGTCGCCCGGTTCTCCCACAGCGCCTGCACCGGGGTGCCGGGCAGCGACTCGTCCTCGGAGAACATCCACTCGATGATCTCCTCGTCGGAGAAGCCGCTGTCCCGCAGCACGGTCAGCAGGCCGACCAGGTGCTTGACCGGGCCGGTCTCGTCGATGAAGGCCGCCGGGACCTGCAGGGACTTGTTGGGACCGCGGCGGACCGCGATCAGGTCACCCTTCTTGACCATGTTGCGGACCTCGGTGACCAGCACACCCCACCGCTCGGAGATGTCGGGCAGGTACAGCCACTGGGGGACCAGGGCGTCAGTCTTGGCATCGATCTCACTCACGGCACCAGACTGCCACCTCGACGGCCCGCCGCGCACCCGGCCCTACGCCACGGCCGCCTTCAGCGGCACCGCGGGGTCGGCCGCGCGGACCGGATCCAGCGCCGTGCCGCGCTCGATCAGCCTGCGCCCCTGGGTGAGGTCGCGCGGCCGGTCCACGGCCAGCAGCGCGCTCGGCACGCCGTCGCGCAGCCAGAGCACCGACCACTCGCCGTCCTGCGGACCGCCGCGCCAGAGCGGCACGTCGCCCTCGGCGTGCCGGCCGGCGTACTGGACCATCCGCCCGAACTGCTCGGACCAGAAGTACGGCACCGGGTCGTAGTCCGGCGCGTCCGCGCCCAGGACGGCGGCGGCCACCGCCTCACCGGACTGCAGGGCGTGGTCCCAGTGCTGGACGGCCAGCCGGGCGTCGGCCCGGGCCGACGGGTAGCTGACGCAGTCGCCCGCCGCGAAGACGCCGGGCACCGAGGTGCGCAGCCGCCCGTCCACGACGACGGCGCCGGTCGCGTCCAGCTCGACCCCGGTGCCGGCCAGCCAGCCGGTCGCGGGGCGGGCCCCGATGCCGACCACCACCTCGTCGGCGGGCAGGTGCGAGCCGTCCGCCAGCAGCACCGCGCCGGGCTCCACGGCGGCCACGCCGACGCCGCAGCGCAGCTCGATCCCGGCCGCGGCGTACCAGGCGGCCATCGCCGAGCCGATCTCCGTCGGCAGCGCGCCGGGCAGCGGCGCCGGACCGGCCTCGACCACCGTCACCTCGCAGCCGGCCGCGCGGGCCGCGGTGGACACCTCGGCGCCGATCCAGCCCGCGCCGACCAGCACCAGCCGCAGCCCGGGGCGCAGCAGCGCACGCAGCGCCAGGGCGTCGTCCAGGGTGTGCAGCAGGTGCGCCCGCTCGGCGCCGGGCAGGGCGCGCGGCACGGCGCCGGTGGCGATCACCAGCGAGCCGTACGGGAGGTCGCCGCCGTCGGTGTGCAGCACGCCGGGGGTGAGGCCGGTGGCGCGGCGGCCGGTGAGCAGCTCGATGTCGAGCTGCCCGTAGTCGATGTCCAGGGCGGTGGAGTCGGCCTTGCCGAGCAGCACGTCCTTGGAGAGCGGCGGCCGGTCGTACGGCGCGTGCGGCTCCTCGCCGACCAGCACGATCCGCCCCTGCCAACCGCCCTGCCGCAGCTTGAGGGCGCACTGCGCCCCGGCCAGCCCGGCTCCGACGACGACCACCTGATCCGTTCCGCTCAGCTCTGCCACGCCGGTCACTGTACTCAGCGGCCGACCGGCGGCCGCGGGGCCGGGGGTGGGCCGGGGGTGCGGGCGGTCCCTCCCCGGTTCGGGCCTCCGGCCGGGCGGGTCCCACCTCCCGCGCCGCTGTCCACCCCGCGTACGGGCCTTCGGCCGGGCCGACCCCCGGCGTTAAGGTGGGGGCACCACACGGGAGCCCGGCGGACCGGGCTGAGAGGCGGGCTGACACGGCCTGCGACCGTCCGAACCTGATCCGGGTCATACCGGCGAAGGGAGAAGAGCAGCTTTGTCACGCTTGCCATCGCCCGCCCACGCCGACGTGCTGGTGATCGGCGGGGGCGTCATCGGCCTCGCCATCGCCTGGCGCGCCGCCCAGCGCGGCCTGCGGAACGTGACCGTGGTCGACCCCTCCCCCGGCGGCGGCGCGGCCCGGGTCGCGGCCGGCATGCTCGCCCCGGTCACCGAGCTGCAGTACGGCGAGGAGCCGCTGTTGCGCCTCGGCATGGCCTCGAACGAGCGGTACGCGGACTTCGCCGCCGAGCTCACCGAGGCCGGCGGCGGCCGGGACACCGGCTACCGCCGCTGCGGCACGCTCGCCGTCGCGCTGGACTCCGACGACCGCGCGGAACTGCGCGAACTGCACGCCTTCCACCAGCGCCTCGGCCTGGACTCCGGCTGGCTGACCGGCCGGGAGGCCCGCAAGCTGGAGCCGATGCTCGCCCCCGGGGTGCGCGGCGGCCTGCACGTGGCCGAGGACCACCAGGTGGACGGCCGCCGGCTGCTGGACGCCCTGGTCTTCGCCTGCGAGGGCGCCGGGGTCCTGTTCCACCGGGCCGAAGCCGTCGAGCTGCTGGTCGGGAACGGCCGGGCGACCGGCGCCCGCCTGAGCACCGGGGAGACGGTGGGCGCCGAACAGGTCGTGCTCGCCGCCGGCCCGCACAGCCACCGGCTGCCCGGCCTGCCCGAGGGGGTGCTGCCCGCGATCCGCCCGGTGAAGGGGCAGGTGCTGCGGCTGCGCGTCCCTGACGCCTACCGTCCGTTCCTGTCCCGCAACGTCCGTGCCGTCGTCCGCGGCCGGCACGTGTACCTGGTGCCGCGCGAGAACGGCGAGCTGGTGGTCGGCGCGACCACCGAGGAGCAGGGCTACGACACCACCGTCACCGCCGGCGGGGTGTACGAACTCCTGCGCGACGCCCACGAGTTGGTCCCGGGCATCACCGAACTCCCGCTGCTGGAGACCTCGGCCGGGCTGCGCCCGGGATCACCGGACAACGCCCCGCTGCTGGGCCCGACCTCGCTGCCCGGGCTGGTCGCCGCCACCGGCCACCACCGCAACGGCGTGCTGCTCACCCCGGTGACCGCCGACCTGGTCTCCGAGTACCTGGCCACCGGCGAAGTCCCCGAGCTCGCAAGGCCGTTCACGCCCCTGCGCTTCTCCCCCGACCGCTCCACGACGAAGGCCTCCGCATGACCGAGACCACCCGGAACGGGACCCCGCAGAACGGGACCGCCCCGACCGAGATCACCCTGACCGTCAACGGCGAGCCCCGCCGGCTGTCCGCCGGGACCACCCTCGCCGAGGTGGTGGCCTCCGTCAGCGCCGCCAACACCGGCGTCGCCGCCGCGCTCAACGAGGCCGTGGTGCCGCGCGGTTCGTGGCCCGCGACGGCGCTGGACACCGGCGACCGGATCGAGATCCTCACCGCCGTCCAGGGAGGCTGAACCATGGCCGACGACCTTCTCACCATCGCCGGGACGTCCTTCTCCTCCCGGCTGATCATGGGCACCGGCGGCGCCCCCAGCCTGGAGGTCCTGGAGCGCGCGCTGCTCGCCTCCGGCACCGAGCTGACCACCGTCGCGATGCGCCGGGTCGACGCCGGCACCCAGGGCTCCGTACTGGACGTGCTGACCCGCAACGGCGTCCGGGTGCTGCCCAACACAGCCGGCTGCTTCACCGCCGGCGAGGCCGTGCTGACCGCGCGACTGGCCCGCGAGGCGCTCGGCACCGACTGGGTCAAGCTGGAGGTGATCGCCGACGAGCGCACCCTGCTGCCCGACCCGATCGAGCTGCTGGACGCCGCCGAGACGCTCGTCGACGACGGCTTCACCGTCCTGCCGTACACCAATGACGACCCGGTGCTGGCGCGCAAGCTGGAGGACGTCGGCTGCGCGGCCATCATGCCGCTGGGCTCGCCGATCGGCTCGGGCCTGGGCATCCGCAACCCGCACAACTTCCAGCTGATCGTGGAGGGCGCCGGCGTCCCGGTGATCCTGGACGCGGGCGCCGGCACCGCCTCCGACGTGGCACTGGCGATGGAGCTGGGCTGCGCCGCGGTGATGCTCGCCTCCGCGGTGACCAGGGCTCAGGACCCGGTGCTGATGGCCGAGGCGATGCGGCACGCCGCCGAGGCGGGCCGGCTCGCCCACCGGGCCGGCCGCATCCCGCGCCGCTTCCACGCCGAGGCCTCCTCCGCGATGGCCGGCCGGGCCGACCTGGACACCCGCGAGCGCCCCGCGTTCTGAGCGCCCGGCACGCCCACGGCACCGGCCCCCGCGGCGCGAAGCCGTGTCACAAGCAGGGCACAGCCGGGCCCGGAGGCGGTGTCCTCCGGGCCCGGCTCCGCCCGGCGGCACTAGACTCACCGGGTGGACATGGCACTGCACGACCCCCTGATCGGCAGCCTGCTCGACAACCGGTACCGGGTCGAGCAGCGCATCGCGACCGGCGGGATGTCCACCGTCTACCGGGGCACCGACACCCGCCTGGACCGGGTGGTCGCGCTCAAGGTGATGCACCCCTCGCTGGCCGGGGACGAGGGCTTCACCGCCCGCTTCATCCGCGAGGCCAAGGCGGTCGCCAAGCTCACCCACCCCAACGTGGTCAACGTCTTCGACCAGGGCGCGGACGGCGGCCACGTCTTCCTCGCCATGGAGTACGTGCCCGGCCGCACCCTGCGCGACCTGCTGCGCGACCGCGGCGCGCTGTCCGTCCGGGCCGCGCTGGACGTGCTGGAGCCGGTGCTGGCCGCACTCGGCGCTGCCCACAGGGCCGGGCTGGTCCACCGCGACGTCAAGCCCGAGAACGTGCTGATCACCGAGGGCGGCCTGGTCAAGGTCGCCGACTTCGGTCTGGTCCGGGTGCTCGGCACCGCCGACGGCGCGCCCACCTCGACCACCACCGCCACCGGCGGCACCGTCCTGGGCACCGTCTCCTACCTGGCTCCCGAGCAGATCCTCCCGGACACCCCCACCGACCAGCGGGTGGACGTCTACGCGGCCGGCATCCTGCTGTACGAGATGCTCACCGGCCACCGCCCGCACACCGGCGACAACCCCGTCCAGGTCATGTACAAGCACCTGCACGAGGACGTCCCGGCCCCGTCGCTGGTCGCCCCCGCCGTGGGCCCCGAGCTGGACGCGATCGTGGCCGGCGCCTGCGCCCGGTCCGCCGACGCCCGTCCGTACGACGCGGTCGAGCTGCTCGCCGCCGTCCAGCGGGTCCGCCGCACCCTCACCCCGGCCGAGCTGGACGCCGAGCCGCCGGCCTCCACCCGGCCCAGCCCGCGCTACCCGACCAACGAGCCGACCTCGGTGATCCAGCCGCTGCCGCGGCCCGCCGACGAGCCGCCGACGGAGCGCACCAGCGTGCTGGACATGCCGCCGGAGCTGATGGACGAGTTGCTCGCCGAGCCGCGCCCGTACGACGAGCCGACCCCGGTGCACCGGCGCCGGCCGGGGCGGCCGCGCCGCCGTCTGCCCCGCGGGCCGCTGATCTGGACGGCCGCGGCGGTCGCCCTGGCACTGGCGATCGGCGGCGCCACCTACGGGATCTCCGAGGGGCTGTACGGTTCGGTGCCGGGCGTGCTCGGCAAGGACCGGGCCGAGGCGCAGCGGGTCCTGGACAGGGAGGGCCTGCACGGGAAGTTCGTCGAGGTGTTCAGCGAGTCCGTCCCGTCCGGGCAGGTGATCTCCACCGACCCCGGGGTGGGCGCGCGCACCCGCAAGAGCGACAGCGTCACCGTCACCCTGTCCAAGGGCCCCAAGCGGATCGCGGTGCCGGACCTCGCCGGGAGGAGCGCCGCCGACGCCGCCTCGACGCTGACCGGCGCCCAGCTGACCAGGGGCACCGTGACCGAGACCTACGACGACACGGTGCCCGAGGGCTCGGTGATCAGCAGCTCGCCGGCGGCCGGGCAGCTGCTGCAGGAGAACTCCGCGGTCTCGCTGGTGGTCAGCAAGGGCATGGTGCCGGTCCCGAACGTCACCGGGATGAGCAAGGACGAGGCGCAGAAGGCGCTCCAGGCGGCGGGCTTCAGCATGCAGACCAGCGGCTGGGACGTGTTCGGCGCGGTCACGTCGTCCGGCCAGAGCCCGGCCGCGGGCGAGCGGCGCCCGCAGCGCAGCACGGTGACGGTCAAGTTCTCGCTGTTCTGAGTCCGAGAGCCGGACGGGGTCAGCGCAGCGGCCCGTCGCCGGGCTCCTCCTGGTAGGAGTAGCGCTGCTCCCGCCAGGGGTCGGCGAGGTTGTGGTAGCCGCGCTCCTCCCAGAAGCCGCGCCGGTCGGCCCGCATGTACTCCACCGCGCGCACCCACTTGGGGCCCTTCCAGGCGTACAGCCGGGGCACCACCAGCCGGACCGGGAAGCCGTGTTCGGCGGTGAGCGCCTCGCCGTTGCGGTGGGTGGCGAGCAGGGTGTCCGGGTCCGCGAAGTCGGCCAGCCGCAGGTTGGCGCTGTAGCCGTACTCGGCCCAGACCATGACGTGGGTGACGCCGGGAGCGGGCGGCACCAGGTCGAGCACGGCGGCGGCCGACACGCCCGTCCACTCGTTGCCGAGCACCGAGAACCTGGTCACGCAGTGCAGGTCCCCGACGACGGTGGTGCGCGGCAGGGCGTTGAAGGCGTCGAAGTCCCAGCTGTGCTTCTCCGCCGAGGCGGTGGCTCCGAACACCTGGAGGTCCCAGGTCAGCGGCTTGAAGCGGGGCACCGGCCCGTAGTGCAGGGCGGGCCAGCCGCGCTGCGCGCGCTGTCCCGGGGGGAGCCTCGGGTCAGACGGCGGAAGCGGTTCGTGTTTCGACTGACCCATGGATCCATGGTGACAGACGGCGGACAGGCCTCGGCGCACGCCCCTTCGCGCTGATTCGCGCCCCCGACCGTACGGACCGGCGGTCGCCCGCCCACCAGCACGTTTCGGCATGAATCGGATATTCCGACACATGTCCTAGTGAGTGTGAACTTACTGGAATTTCCTCCCAAAGCGGTGCCAGGATGCGCAGCACACCGGCAGCACGAGCGCAGGAGGCATCACCATGCAGGGCGATCCCGAGGTCATCGAGTTCCTCAACGAGCAGCTCACCGCCGAGCTGACCGCGATCAACCAGTACTTCCTGCACGCCAAGATGCAGGAGAACTTCGGCTGGACGAAGCTCGCCAAGTACACCCGGCACGAGTCCTTCGACGAGATGAAGCACGCCGAGACGCTCACCGACCGGATCCTGTTCCTGGAGGGGCTGCCCAACTACCAGCGACTGTTCCACGTCCGGATCGGCCAGACGGTCAAGGAGATGTTCGAGGCGGACCGCCAGGTCGAGGTCGAGGCGATCGACCGGCTCAAGCGCGGGATCGTGGTGATGCGGGCCAAGAACGACGTCACCTCGGCGAACATCTTCGAGGACATCCTGGCCGACGAGGAGCACCACATCGACTACCTCGACACCCAGCTGGAGCTGCTGGAGAAGCTCGGCGAGGCGCTCTACATCGCCCAGGTCATCGAGCAGCCGGAGTCCTGAGGCGCACGACCCCGGGCTCAGGCCGCCCGCAGCGGGACCACCGGGGCGATCCCCGGGGCCGGCGCCGGCACGGTCGGCCCCGCCGCCGGGACCTCCGGGTCCGCGAGGCCGAGCTTCGCGGCCAGCCTGGCGGTCGGGCAGGGGCGGGCGCCGTGCTCGCCGAGCAGCGCCTGGATGCGGCGCACGCAGGACCCGCAGTCGGTGCCGGCCCGGCAGTCCTTCGCGATCTGGCGCGGGGTGCCGGCACCACCGTCGATCGCCTTCTTCACCTGGTCCTCGGTGACCGCATGGCACATGCACACGTACATCGCGGTGTCTCCCGGGGGTGAAGCGGAGTGGATCTTGACTAAGGTCTGCCTTAGTTCACTGAGGCTTACCTTACCTGGAGAAACCGGTACGAAAAAGCCCCTCCGGGCACGGGGACACCGATTCCGGAGGGGCCTTCGTCACATCGGACGGGCGCCGGGCCTACTGGCCGCGGTACATCTCCGCCACCAGGAACGCCAGATCCAGCGACTGGCTGCGGTTGAGGCGCGGGTCGCAGGCCGTCTCGTAGCGCTGGTGCAGGTCGTCCACCATGACCTCGTCGCCGCCGCCTACGCACTCGGTGACGTCGTCGCCGGTCAGCTCCACGTGGATGCCGCCCGGGTGGGTGCCGAGCGCCCGGTGCACCTCGAAGAAGCCCTTGACCTCGTCCAGGACGTCGTCGAAGCGGCGGGTCTTGTGCCCGCTGGAGGCCTCGAAGGTGTTGCCGTGCATCGGGTCGCAGATCCACACCGGCTTGGCGCCGGAGGCGGTGACCTTCTCCACCAGGGTGGGCAGGTGGTCGCGGATCTTGCCCGCACCCATCCGGGTGATGAAGGTCAGACGGCCGGGCTCGCGCTCCGGGTCCAGCTTCTCGATCAGGGCGAGCGCGTCGTCCACCGAGGTGGTCGGGCCGAGCTTGACGCCGATCGGGTTGCGGATCTTGGAGGCGAACTCGATGTGCGCGTGGTCCAGCTGCCGGGTGCGCTCGCCGATCCACACCATGTGGCCGGAGACGTCGTACAGCTCGCCGGTGCGCGAGTCCACGCGGGTCAGCGCGGTCTCGTAGTCGAGGACCAGCGCCTCGTGCGAGGAGAAGAACTCGACCGCCTTGAACTCCTCCGGCTCCACGCCACAGGCGCTCATGAACGCCAGGGCGTTGTCGATCTCCCGGGCGAGCTGCTCGTAGCGCTGGCCGGCCGGCGAGTTGCGGACGAAGTCCTGGTTCCAGGCGTGCACCTGGCGCAGGTCCGCGTAACCACCGGTGGTGAACGCGCGCACCAGGTTGAGCGTCGCGGCGGACGCGTTGTACATCCGCTTCAGGCGCTCCGGGTCCGGGATGCGGGACTCGGGGGTGAACTCGAAGCCGTTCACCGAGTCGCCGCGGTAGACCGGCAGGGTCACGCCGTCGCGGGTCTCGGTCGACTTGGAGCGCGGCTTGGAGTACTGGCCGGCGATGCGGCCGACCTTCACCACCGGCACCGAGGCCGCGTACGTCAGCACGGCGGCCATCTGCAGCAGGGTCTTCAGCTTGTTGCGGATGTGCTCCGCCGAGACACCGTCGAAGGCCTCGGCGCAGTCACCGCCCTGGAGGAGGAAGGCCTCCCCGCGCGCCACAGCTCCGAGCCGGGCGCGCAGCTGGTCGCACTCGCCGGCGAAGACGAGCGGCGGATACGAGGCGAGCTCGGCAAGGGTCTTGCGCAGAGCCTCTTGGTCCGGCCATTCAGGCTGCTGCGCCGCGGGCAGGGACTGCCAGGAGTGGGCAGTCCTCGGAGTGTCAGTCGTAGCGGTCACACCGCAAGGCTACGGGGTGACAGGAGTGACTTGTGACTATTGCCCGAAGGATGAGACACATCTCGGACAAACGCGTGATCCCCCTCACCCGTCCCGGCGTATCCGCTAGTCTCGAACCATGCACGCGCCCCACACCCACTCCTGGTGGTGGGCCTCCCCCAAGGGTGGCCCACAGACGACGCGTTCCTAGACGAACACGACGGCCGCCCCTCGGGGCGGCCGTCGGCGTCTGAGCAGACGGCCCTCCGGGAGCGGACCTTGCACCGCCTCTCAGCCAGTCCACCCGGAAGGATGCCGTTCCCGTGACCACCGCCGTCGATCTGCTCTCCCGCCTCACCGGCCCCGACGCCCCCGCGTTCGCCCTGCTGCACCGCCGCACCCCCCGGCTCAGCCCGGACACCGTCGAGGTGCTGGTCGGCACCGTCGACAGCTACGAGCGCCTCGCCGACCTGCCCGTACGCAGCGGCGCGCCGGCCGGCGGCGGCCCGGTGCACGACCTGCTCGCGCTCGTCCCGTACCGCCAGATCCGCGAGCGCGGCTTCGAGGCGCACGACGACGGCACCCCGCTGCAGGCCCTCTCGGTGACCGAGCAGCACACCCTCCCGTTGGCCGAATTCACCCACGCCCTACCGAACTTGCCGGTCTCACTTGCCGGTGGCGGGTTCGACGTGGACGACGACGCGTACGCGTCGATCGTCCGCCGGGTGATCCGCGACGAGATCGGCAACGGCGAGGGCGCCAACTTCGTGATCCGGCGCGACTTCCACGCGACGCTGGAGGACTTCGGGCCCGAACTCGCGCTGACGCTCTTCCGCCGGCTGCTGGAGCAGGAGCGCGGCGCGTACTGGACCTTCCTGGTGCACACCGGCGGACGGGTGCTGGTCGGCGCGTCCCCCGAGGTGCACGTCCGGCAGAGCGGCGGCACCGTCGTGATGAACCCGATCTCCGGCACCTACCGCTATCCCACCGGCGGCTCCGACCTCGACTCGCTGCTCCGCTTCCTGCACGACCCCAAGGAGCTGGAGGAGCTCACCATGGTCGTGGACGAGGAGCTCAAGATGATGTGCACGGTCGGCGATCTCGGCGGCCAGGTGCTCGGGCCCCGGCTCAAGGAGATGGCCCACCTCGCCCACACCGAGTACGAGCTGCGCGGGCGCACCTCGATGGACGTCCGCGAGGTGCTCCGCGAGACGATGTTCGCCGCGACCGTCACGGGCAGCCCGGTCGAGAACGCCACCCGCGTGATCAGGCGCTACGAGCCCACCGGGCGCGGCTACTACTCCGGCGCGCTCGCCCTGATCGGCCGCTCCGCCAGCGGCGGGCAGCTGCTGGACTCGCCGATCTGCATCCGCACCGCCGACATCGACCCGGCCACCGGCCGGCTGGTCGTCCGGGTCGGCGCCACCCTGGTCCGCCACTCCGTCCCGGAGTCCGAGGTCGCCGAGACCCACGCCAAGGCCGCCGGGGTGCTCACCGCGATCGGCGCCCGGCCCGCGCCCGCCCGGCTCCCCCACCCGGCCGGGCCCCGGCTCGCCGACGACCACCGGGTGCAGGCCGCCCTGGACGCCCGCCGGGCCGACCTCGCGCCGTTCTGGCTGCGGATGCAGCAGCCGGCCGAGGTCACCGAGGCCGAGCCGACCCTGGTCGTGGACGGCGAGGACACCTTCACCTCGATGCTCTCCCACCTGCTCGGCTCGCTCGGCCACCGGGTGACCGTGGCCCGGTACGACGAGCCGGGGCTGCGCGAGCGGGTCGCGGCGCACCGGGGCGCGCTGGTGCTCGGCCCCGGCCCGGGCGACCCGGCGCTCGCGGACGACCCCAAGATGGCGGTGCTGCGACCGATCGTCGCGGACGCGCTGGCCGCCGTCCGCTCCGGCGCCCGCACCGCGCCGCTGCTCGCGGTCTGCCTGAGCCACCAGCTGCTGGCCGCCGAGCTCGGGCTCGCGCTGGGCCGCAAGGCCGTCCCGTACCAGGGGGCGCAGGAGCGCATCGACCTGTTCGGCAGCAAGCGCACGGTCGGCTTCTACAACACCTTCACCGCGCGCTGCTCGGAGGCCGACGCGGCGCGGCTCGCCGCCGAGGGCGTCGAGGTCTCCCGGGACGCCCTCACCGGCGACGTGCACGCGCTGCGCGGGCACGGCTTCGCGGGGCTGCAGTTCCACCCGGAGTCGGTGCTCACCCGCGACGGCGTCGACATCGTGGCGGGCCTGCTGCGCGAGGCGACGGCCGCGCTGCGCTGAGCCGACGGGCCTGGCCGGGGGCGGATCCCCCGGTCACGCCCGGGCCAGGCGCCCCGGCCACCCTTCGGCCGGTCCTCAGATCTCGTCGTCCAGGCCCTGCTCGATGGCGTACCGGACCAGCTCCACCCGGTTGTGCAGCTGCAGCTTCCCGAGCGTGTTCTGCACGTGGTTCTGCACCGTCCGGTGCGACAGCACCAGCCGGTCGGCGATCTGCCTGTAGGACAGCCCCTTGGCCACCAGCCGCAGCACCTCCGTCTCCCGGGCGGTCAGCTGCGGGGCGGCCGGCGCCGAGGCCGGGGCCGGCTCGGCCGCCAGCCGGCGGAACTCGCCGAGCACCAGGCCGGCCAGGCCCGGGGTGAACACCGCGTCGCCGACGGCCGTACGGCGCACCGCGTCCAACAGCTCCTCCCGCCCGGCCGACTTCACCAGGTAGCCGGTCGCGCCGGACTTCACCGCCTCCAGCACGTCCTGGTGCTCGCCGCTCGCCGACAGCACCAGCACCCGGACCGCCGGGTCGTGCGCGACCACCTGGCGGCACACCTCGGCGCCGGGCAGGCCGGGCAGGTTGAGGTCCAGCACGACCACCTGCGGCGTGCAGGCGCGGGCCCGGCGGACGGCCTCCTCGCCGTCGCCCGCGGTGGCCACCACGTCCAGCCCGGCCTCGGCGAGGTCGCGCGAGACGGCGTCCCGCCACATCGGGTGGTCGTCCACCACCATCACCCGCACCGGCCGGTCGGCGGTCGGCTGATCGGTCATCGGCTGGTCGGTCATTGAATGGCCTTCCTCGGGACGCGCAGTTCGACCTCGACGCCCTCCCCGGGCGCCGAGTACAGCTCGGCCGTGCCGCCGAGGTCCAGCAGCCGGCCGCGGATGGACTGGGAGACGCCGAGCCGGCCGGCCCGCTCCGCCTCGCCGAGCCGCCCGGGGGCGTATCCGGGGCCGTCGTCCCGGATGCCGACCGTGACGGCCTCCGGCTCGTCCTCGACCAGGATCCAGGCCCGCGCCCGCTCCCCCGCGTGCTTGCGCACGTTGTCGACGGCGGCGCCGACCGCCGCCGCGAGCTCGCCCGCCGCCCGGCCGGGCAGCAGCACCGGGGTGCCGGGGGCGGAGAGGGTGATCCGCTCGTCCGCGTACGGGCGCAGCAGCGCGGTGAGGTCGCACGGCGCGTCCGGGTCCGCCGGCCCGGCGGCGTCGGCCAGCGGCGAGCGCTGGGCCGGCAGCGGACCGCCCGTCATCAGGGCCCGCAGCGCGCGCTCCTGTTCGCCCGCCAGCCGGCCGAGCTCGGCGAGGCCCGAGCCGGGGCCCGGTCCGCCGCCCGGCTCCGTGGCGCGGCGCTGGACCAGGGCGAGCACCTGGAGCACGCCGTCGTGGATGTCCCGGGAGAGCCGCTCGCGCTCCCGGGTGGCCGCCTCGACCTGGAGCGCCCGGGTGAGGGTGGCCTCGCTGGCCCGGGCCAGCTCGATCACGTAGCCGATCGCGCAGCCGGCCACCATCAGCAGCACGATGTTGTGGATGTTGTCGCCGGTCGGACCGCCGTGGCCGAGGATGTTGGCGACGCCGATCACCGAGCCCGAGGCCGCCGCCGGGCGCCAGCCGCCCTTGGCGGCGAAGCCGAGCACCGTGCCGGCCGCCCAGATGGTCGGCAGGGTGGGCGCGCCGTGGCTGATCCTGGCCGGGGAGTCGGTCATCCCGCTCATCACGATGCCGGTGACGGCGAGGGTGAGGTCGGTGCCCAGGACGTACCAGGTGCAGCGCTGCGGGTTGCCGAAGGCCCGGGTGCTGGCCAGGGTCCACAGGGTCAGCGCGCCGAGGAATATCCAGCCGGCCACCGGGTGCAGGAAGTGCAGGTACGAGTTGAAGTACCGCAGCAGCGCGTAGCACAGGGCCAGCACCCGGAAGTAGGAGATCGCCCGCCACAGCGGGAGCTCGACGGACATCCCGCCGGCCGCCACCGTGCCGCCGACCGCGCCGGCTCTGCCGCCGTCGTCCGTCATCCGTCCCCGCCCCTCCCCTGGGCCCGTCCGGGTGGCCGCGCGGCCACCCGGGCGCCTGCTCCGGTTACTGCGGCTTCTCCGAGCTGCCCGCCTCGGCGGCCTTCTCGGCCTTCTCCGCCTTCTCGGCCTCGGCGGCCTCCGCCTTCTCCGCCTTGGCGGCGGCCCGGCGCTCGGCGTCGGCCTTCTTCTTCTCCTCGGAGATCTGCCGCTTGGCGGCGGTCGCGTAGATGTCCACATACTCCTGGCCGGACAGCCGCATGATCTCGTACATCACCTCGTCCGTCACCGAACGGAGGATGAAGCGGTCGTTCTCCATGCCGTGGTAGCGGGAGAAGTCCAGCGGGCGGCCGATCCGGATGCCGGGACGGATACCGAAGTTGGGAACGACCTGGCCGGGCGGCTGCACCTTCTCGGTGTCGATCATGGCGACCGGGATCACCGGGGCGCCGGTGGCCAGCGCGACGCGGGCCAGACCGCCGACCTTGCCGCGGTACAGCTTGCCGTCGGGCGAACGGGTGCCCTCCGGGTAGACGCCGAACAGCTCGCCGCGGTCCAGCACGGCGATGGCGCTGCGGATCGCGGCCTCACCGGCGCCGCGCACGCCCGAGCGGTCCACCGGCAGCTGGCCGACGCCCTTGAAGAACGCGGCGGTCAGCCGGCCCTTGAGGCCCGGGGTGTTGAAGTACTCGGCCTTCGCGATGAAGGTGACCCGACGCCTGATCAGCGCGGGGAAGAAGAACGAGTCCGAGAAGGACAGGTGGTTGCTCGCGATGATCGCCGCACCCTCGGCGGGGATGTTCTCCTCGCCCTCGATCCAGGGCCGGAAGAAGATCCGAAGCAATGGCGCGACGATCATCTTCATCAGTCGGTAGAACAACCCGGGCCTCCTGTTATGCGGACCGGTCGATCCTAATGCCCCGCGGCCGTCCGCCGCGCCCGGCCCCGCCGGGGGCCGGTGCCCGGGCCCGCCCGTAGGGGGTGTACGACCCGGCGCGGCGCGTGGGACGATGCGGGTCCGCAGCACCTCCCCTCCAGCGTCCCTCCCCCAGCGCCACCCGCCCGCGAAGGAGTCCGCCATGCCGTTGCTGCCCGGTGCCGAGCCGTTCCGCCACCGTGGCGGACCGGTGGGAGTACTGCTCTGCCACGGCTTCACCGGGTCACCGCAGTCGCTGCGGCCGTGGGCCGAGGACCTGGCGGCGGCCGGCCACACGGTCTCGCTGCCGCTGCTGCCCGGGCACGGGACCCGCTGGCAGGACATGCAGGTCACCCGCTGGGAGGACTGGTACGCGGAGGTCGAGCGCGAGCTGCTGGCGCTCGCCGAGGAGTGCGAGCAGGTCTTCGTCTGCGCGCTGTCGATGGGCGGCGGGCTGGCGCTGCGGCTCGCGGCGCTGCACGGGCCGACCGTCTCCGGCCTGGTGCTGGTCAACCCGTCGGTGCGCTCGGACACCCCCGCGAGTGTGCTGCTGCCGGTGCTGCGCCACCTGGTCCCCAGCCTGCGCGGGGTCGCGGGCGACATCGCCCGGGCGGGCGCGGCCGAGGTCGGCTACGACCGCACCCCGCTGCACGCCGCCTGGTCGCTGAGCCGGCTGTGGCGGGAGGTCCAGGGGCTGCTGCCGGAGGTGACCCAGCCGGTGCTGCTCTTCCACAGCCCGCAGGACCACGTCGTCTCGCCGGCCAACTCCGAACTGGTGCTGGCCCGGATATCCTCGACGGACGTGGCGGAGCGGCTGTGCCAACGCAGCTTCCACGTCGCGACGCTGGACCACGACGCGGCGGAAATATTCGCGGCCAGCCAGGACTTCATCCGACGGCTGGCTCCCGCGCACGCGGCGGGCGTCATCCGGGTTGAATCCGACGACCACCATGGCTGAAGGGCCGGAAGTGCACGAGAGCAGCACGGCGGGCGGCGGGGACGAGACTCCCCGCGAGGACGGCGCGACCAAGGACGGCGGGACGAACGCCGCCGCCCCGGGCGGCGTGCCGGCGGACCGTACCGGAGCGGACGGCGGCGCCCCGACGCCCCCGCCCGTCCGGGACGCCGTCAAGGACGCCACCGAGGGCTCCGCGCAGGACGCCACCGAGCCCGCGGCCCCCGCCGAGCGCCGTCCGCGCCGCGCGCCCGAGCGCAGCCAGGCCGAGCAGGACGAGATCTTCGCCGCCCTGGTCGCCCAGTTCGACGACCCGGTCGACCTCAACAACCCGAACTGGCCCGAGATCGAGAACCTCCGGGCGCAGAACGAGCTCAAGGGCGGCCACCAGGACGGCGGCCGCGGCGACCAGGGCGACCTCTCCGACCTCGCCCCCAAACCCCGCCCCCGCTCCGGCCGGCCGGTGATGCCGGCGGGCGGCGCGGGTCCTCGGGACTTCGAGCTGGCCGAGGAGACCGACGAGGGCCACTTCGTCCCGCCGGAGCCCCCGCCGCTGCCGACCGCCGACGTGACGGCCAAGTTCGCCTGGCTGGCGGTGCTCGGCGGCCCCGCCCTGCTGCTGGTCGACGCGGTGGTCTGGCGGGAGATCTCCGGCTGGCCCGCCTGGGTCGGGATCACCGCCTTCCTCGGCGGCTTCGTCACCCTGGTCGCGCGGATGAAGGACCGGGACGAGGACGAGCCGGAGGACCCGGACCACGGCGCGGTCGTCTAGCCGTTCGACGGGACGATCGGCAGTTCGAGGACGGCGAGCACCGGCAGGTGGTCGGTCGCGGCCCGCAGGTCCGCCTCGGTGACGCCGGGCAGCCCGTGCGGCACCCCGCAGCCGAGGACGGTGATCCCGGGCGTGGCGAAGACGGCGTCGATCCGCTGATAGGGGCGCTCCGGTACGGAGGTGAACTCGCCTCCCCAGGGCGCGGTCGGGTACCCGTCCTGGAGCCGGGAGGCCAGCAGCCGCCAGCCCGGCCCGTCCGGGTGCTCGTTGAAGTCCCCTGCCACGACGCCGAGTTCGGCGATGCCGAGCTGGTCGAGCAGCAGCTCGAACTGCCCGTGGCGCTCCTCCTGGTCCAGACTGAGGTGGCAGCTGGTGACGGTGAACGGCGCCGTGCCGGGCAGTCGCAGCAGCGCGCTGGCGAAGCCCCTGGCGTGCAGGCCGCGGGTCTTGGGCAGCAGCCGGTCGTGCACCTCCAGCAGTTCCACCGCACCGGGCCGGGCGAGCAGCAGCGGACCGGCGGCGGTGCGGCCGCCGCCGGCCAGCACGGCCGTCCCGGTGTTCCGGGCCAGCCAAGCGGCCTGGCCCTCGGGCCGCCAGTAGCGCGGGGCCTCCTGGACGCAGACCAGGTCCGGCTCGCAGGCCCTGATCACCCGGGCCAGCGCCCGCCGGTCGTCGCGCAGCGAGCGGATGTTGTAGCTGAGCAGGCGCAGCCGACCCGGGCCGGGCGGGGGCAGCGGTGCGGGCCGGGCGGCGGCCTCGGCCGCGGGGGCGCCCGTGCTCGGGCCGGTGTTCGCGGTCGAGGCGTTCGTGGTCGCGGCGCTCATGGTCCTCCCCTGGGCGGTCACCGGATCGGTCCGACCGTACGCGGCCGGGCCGGGACGTGCGACGGCGGCGGTGCGTCCGGGGTCGGTCGGGGCCCGGTCGCACCGCCGCCGGCGGGCTCGAGGAGTTCTCCCCCGCGGCCGAAGGCGCAAGGGGGAGGCCGTGATTACGGGACGCGGGCGAGGTCCGCCGCGCCGACGATGCCGGCGGCGGAGCCCATCGAGGCCAGCACGACCTCGGCGCGCGGACGGTGCACCCCGCCGGTCAGGTAGTGCTCGAAGGCCTTGGCGACCGGGTCGAGCAGCAGTCGGCCGGAGTCGGAGACGCCGCCGCCGAGCACGAAGACGCCCGGGTCGAACAGCGCGGCGAGGTCGGCCATGCCGCGGCCCAGCCAGTCGGCCAGCTCGGCGTAGCACTCCAGGGCGAGCGGGTCGCCCTCCTCGGCGGCCTGGGTGATGTGGATGCCGCGGATGGTCTCGGCCACGCCGTCGTTGAGCTCCAGCATCCGGTGGCCGCGCTGCGGGTCGGCGGCCGTCTTCTCCCGGCCGTAGCGGCGCAGCGCGCGGCCGGAGCCGTACTGCTCCCAGCAGCCCTTGCCGCCGCAGCCGCAGAGCAGGCCGTCGGGGACCATGTTGAGGTGGCCGATCTCGCCGGCCACGCCGAAGCGGCCGCGGTGCAGCCGGCTGTCCAGGACGATGCCGCCGCCGATGCCGGTGCCGACGGTGATCAGCACCATGTCACGGTGGTCGGCGGCCGCGCCGAAGCGGAACTCGGCCCAGGCCGCGCAGTTGGCGTCGTTCTCGACGACGGTGGACAGGCCGGTGAGCTCCTCGATCCGCCCGCGCAGCGGCTCGTTCTCCCAGTCGATGTTGGGGGCGAAGATCACCGTGGAACGGTTGCTGTCGACGAAGCCGGGGGCTCCGACACCCACCGCCGTGACGCCGGGGTGCTCCTCCTTGAGCTCGCGCACCGCCTGCGCGATGGCGTCGACCGCCCACTGCGGATCGGCCGGGGTGGGCACCCTCGTCCGGGCCAGGATCGCGCCCGCGTCGTCGACCACGCCTGCCGCGATCTTGGTCCCGCCGACATCGACGCCGATGGTCAGAGCCATGTGTCCCTCAGCTATTCACTCGTTCCGCTGGACGGAACGCTACCGCCCAACCCGGCCCCCGTATACAGCCTCGCATACATTATCCGAAGACAATTCTGGGGAAACCGGGCCGCGAAGCTTCAAAAGTCGTATCTAATCTCCTCCTTCGTGACGTACGAGAGCAACGCGATCACCCTCCGAAAGTTACGGTTTCACTGCTTGGCGGACGGCCCGTCAGCCTCGTCAAAGCCGGCACCACGGCCGGCACCACGGTCCGCGCCGGGGGCGGCGTCGGAGTCGGCGTCGAGGTCGATCTTCTCGGTCGGCGCGCCCGGCCCGGCGGTCCAGCGGCTCTCGTGCCCGGCCACGGCGGCGCGGTAGGCGGCCAGCAGTTCGGAGCCCGCGGCAGCGAGCCCGGTGCCGGCGGCGGCGAGGTGGGAGTAGACCTCCGGCTGCTGGGTGCGCAGCCGGTCGGCCAGCCCGGAGAGGGTGATCAGGGTGGTGGCGCTCGCCTCCTGGGCCTTCTCGCCGAGCGCCCCGGCGAACCGGCGCACCTCGTCCACCAGCGGGCCCAGCTCCGGCCCGAACGGGTGTCCCTGGCCGCCGGGCCCGCCGTCCTGCCCGCCGCCGGGCTCGGTGCGGTCGTCGCCGGGCTCGGTGCGGTCGTCGGTGCTGGTCATCGCGGGCGCCTCCTCAGCCGTGGCCGCACCCCGCGGCCCTCCGGCCCGACGCTACCCGACCGGCCGGGCGGCCCGAAAAGCCGACGACCGCCCGCCGAGAGTCGCGTCGAACGCCCGCCGCCCCCGGCCGACCCCCCGTCAGCCCCGGGGCCAGAGCGCCGGGTCGGGCGCGAACCGCACCGAGAGCACCCCCTCCTGCAGCCCCGCCCCGGCCACCGCGCAGCGGCGCAGCGCGGACGGCAGGGTGAGCACCCGGCGGTGGGTGCCGAGTCCGACCACCAGTTCGTCGCCCCGGCGGACCAGGTCCAGCTCGGAGCGGTCGGCGCCGGGCAGGTCGAGGTGCCAGACCAGCAGGCCCTCCTCGGCGAGCCGGTCCTCGACCGGCCAGGGCTCGGGCGCGAGCCGCTCGGGCCCGTCCGCGTCCCCGTAGAGCCGGTCGGCGACGTCCTCCAGGGTGACCTCGGCCAGGCCGGTGATCAGCACCGGGGCGTCGGTCTCGGCGGCGAGCCCGGTCAGCTCCTCCTGCCGGCGGCGGGCCAGGGCGGCCAGCCAGGGGTCGGGTGAGGCGGCGGCGGCCTCGGGCAGCGCCCCGTGCACGACCACGGCGTCCGGCCGGTGCCCGTGCAGCGCGAGCCCGGCCCTGATCCGGCGCAGCTCCCGGTACGGGTGGCCGTCGGCCGGGACGACCAGCCGGACGCTGGTGCCGGGGTCGGTGATCGCGGCACGGGACTCGGCGAGGGCCGCGGCGGCCTTGGTGCGCCCCTCGTACAGCCAGTCGGCGGGCATCGGGACGCCGGCCAGCCCGGCCAGCAGCGGGCGCAGGGCCCGGGCGGCCTGGCGCTGCTCGGGGACGAGCCGGTCGAGGTAGCGGGCGAGCTGCTCGGGCAGCGCGAGGGTGGCGATCAGTTCGGCGGGCGGCGGGGCGAGCACCACCAGGACGTCCTGGTCGGCGGCGGGCAGGGCGCGCAGCAGGGCGAGCCGGGCGATGCCGGGGAGGGCGGTGAGCTCCTCGGGGTCGAGCTGTTCGGCGCCGAGCAGGTCGAGGGCGGGCTTGAGCCGGCCGGTGAGCTCGCCGACGGCGTAGCGGAAGGCGGCCTGCTCGTCGATCCGGGAGACGGTCAGGCCCGGGGCGTACAGCAGCGGTTCGGGCTCCAGCCGGGTACCGAGGGCGGAGTCCAGGGCTCGGTGCGGGTCGTCGGCGGCCAGCAGCCAGGTTCGGTGGCCGCGCCGGGCGGCGTGCAGTGCGGTGGCGGCGGCCACCATGGGCGCGCCGGCGTCACCGCTGACCAGGATGGTGCGTGTCGCCGTCATGCCGTCCTCCCCCCGTTCGGTGGTGTCAGCTCTGGGCGGGCTTCTTGCCGTCGGTGCCCTCGACGCGCTTCTTCAGGCCGGCCAGGGCGCGGTCGATGATGACCTTCTCGGCCTTGCGCTTGATCATGCCGAGCATCGGGATCTTGACGTCCACGGCGAGCTGGTAGGTCACCTCGGTGCGGCCGCCGGCCAGCGGGGCGAGGATGTAGGAGCCGTCCAGCGAGCGGAGCATCTGGCTGCGGACGAGGGTCCAGGAGACCTCGCGGTCGCCGTCCCAGGTGTAGGCGAGGACGTGTTCGTCGCGGATGGCGCCGGCGTCGAGCAGCAGCCGGACCTCGGCGGCGCGGCCGTCCTCACCGGTCTTCAGGACCTCGATCTCCTTGACCTCGCCGGTCCAGGCCGGGTAGGCGGCGAAGTCGGCGATCACGGCCATGACCGTGGCCGGGGTCGCGTCGATGGTGATGCTCGACCTGGTGTGCTCCGCCATGGAATGGCCCTCCGCCTCGTCGCCTCTGCCTGCCGGTCCGGCCGGGGCGCGCTCGGCCCGGTCCGCCCGGAGCAGGCTATCGCGACCGGTGCGCGGCCCGGTGGCGCGGGCCTCGCTCCGCGGGCGGCCGTGGCACGGGCGGGCACCCGGCGGGCGGGCATGTTACCGGCCGGTCGGGCCGCGCTGCCGTAGGGTGCCATTCGAACGACCCGGTCACGGCCTGGTCGGACCCGGCCGGGTGTGACACTTCGAACACCGGGGCCGACCCCTCTGGTCGAAGCTGCCTACCGGGCAGTAACGTCCTGCCGTCCCGCAGCGTCGCGAACGAGGAGCAGTCTTGCTCGACTTCAGCCTTCCGGCCCTCTACCAGGTACCGAGCGGCGGCAACCTCGCCGACCCGGTGCACCGGAACGCCGAGGAGCACCCGGACGTCGCCGTGCTCAGCCGCAAGGTGGACGGCCACTGGCAGGAGTTGACGTCGGTCCAGTTCCTGGCCGAGGTGCACGCCGCCGCGAAGGGCCTGATCGCCGCGGGCGTGCGGCCGGGCGACCGGGTGGGCATCATGTCCCGCACCCGGTACGAGTGGACGCTGCTGGACTTCGCGATCTGGACGGCCGGCGCGGTCACCGTGCCGGTGTACGAGACCTCCTCCCCCGAGCAGGTCGAGTGGATCCTCGGCGACTCGGGCGCCGTCGCCGTGATCACCGAGACCGCCCAGCACGTCGCGGTGGTCGGCGAGGTCCGTGACCGGCTGCCGGAGCTGAAGCACACCTGGCAGATCGAGGGCGGGGCACTCGCCGCGCTGGACGCCGCCGGGCAGGACGTCCCGGACGCGACGGTCCACGAGCGCCGCCGGATCGCCGGCCCCGACGACGTCGCCACCATCGTCTACACCTCGGGCACCACCGGCCGCCCGAAGGGCTGTCAGCTGACGCACGGCAACTTCCTGGCCGAGTGCGGCAACATCGTCGAGCGCCTGGCCCCGCTGTTCCGCACCGGCGAGAGTTCCGTCCTGCTCTTCCTCCCGCTGGCCCACGTGCTCGCCCGGATCGCCGAGATCGCCCCGGCGATGGCCCCGATCAAGCTCGGCCACGTCTCCGACATCCGGGACGTCACCGCCGAGCTGGCCGCCTTCAAGCCGACCCTGATCCTGGGCGTGCCCAGAGTGTTCGAGAAGGTCTACAACACCGCCCGCGCCAAGGCCCAGGCCGACGGCAAGGGCAGGATCTTCGACAAGGCCGCCGACACCGCGATCGCCTACAGCCGGGCGCTGGACGCCGGCGGCGCCGGTCTGGTCCTGCGGCTCAAGCACGCGGTCTTCGACAAGCTGGTCTACAGCAAGCTGCGCGCCGCCCTCGGCGGCCGGGCCACCCACGCCATCTCCGGCGGCGCCCCGCTCGGCGAGCGCCTGGGCCACTTCTACCGCGGCATCGGCTTCACCGTCCTGGAGGGCTACGGCCTGACGGAGACCTGCGCGGCCACCGCCTTCAACCCGTACGACAGGCCGAAGATCGGTACGGTCGGCCAGCCGGTGCCCGGCTCCTCCGTCCGGATCGCCGAGGACGGCGAGGTCCTCCTCAAGGGCCCGCACGTCTCCACCGGCTACTGGAACAACCCGCAGGCCACCGCCGACGCCTTCAAGGACGGCTGGTTCTCCACCGGCGACCTCGGCTCGCTGGACTCCGACGGCTACCTGACCATCACCGGCCGCAAGAAGGAGATCATCGTCACGGCCGGCGGCAAGAACGTCGCCCCGGCCGTGATCGAGGACCGGATCCGCGGCCACGCCCTGGTCGGAGAGGTCATGGTGGTCGGCGACCGCAAGCCGTTCGTCGCCTGCCTGATCACCGTCGACCCGGACTTCTTCCCGAAGTGGAAGGAGCTCAACGGCAAGCCCGCCGGCGCCACCGTCGCCGACCTCGCCGAGGACCCGGACCTGCTGGCCGCCCTCCAGGCCGCGGTCGACGACGGCAACGCGGCCGTGTCGCACGCCGAGGCGGTCAAGAAGTTCCGCCTGCTGGACACCGAGTTCTCCGAGGAGAGCGGCCACCTGACGCCCTCGCTGAAGCTCAAGCGCAACGCCGTGCTGAAGGACTTCGCCGCCGACGTCGAGGCGCTCTACCGGAAGTAGCCGCCGGCGCCGTACGGGCCCCGCCTCTCCAGGAAGGAGGTGGGGCCCGTACGCGCCGTCACCCGGCCAGCAGCGAGGTCAGCCGCCCGGCCAGCAGGTCCCAGCGCCAGGAGCGCTCCACCCAGCGCCGCCCGGCCTCGCCCATCCGCCGCCGCAGCTCCTCGTCGCGCAGCAGCCGCACGATCCGCTCGGCCGCCGCCGAGGCCGAGCCGCCGGGCACCACGTACCCGGTCTCGCCTTCCAGCACCGCGTCCGGCGCCCCGCCGGAGTCCCCCGCGACCACCGGCAGGCCGGTCGCCGACGCCTCCAGGTAGACGATGCCCAGGCCCTCGACGTCCAGGCCCCCGCGCCGGGTCCGGCAGGGCATCGCGAAGACGTCCCCGGCGCCGTAGTGGGCCGGCAGCTCCTCCCACGGCACCGAGCCGGTGAACCGCACCGAGTCCCGTACGCCGGTGGCGTCCGCGAGCTTCTCCAGGTCCGCCCGGTACGGGCCGCCGCCGACGATCAGCAGCACCGCGTCCGGCACGTCGGCGAGGATCTGCGGCATCGCCTCGATGAGGGTGTCCTGGCCCTTGCGCGGCACCAGCCGGGAGACGCAGACCACCACCGGCCGGTCCGCCAGCCCGAGCCGGCGGCGCACCTCGGCGCCCCCGGAGTCCGGGTGGAAGGTCGTCTCGTCCACGCCCGGCGGCAGCTGGACCATCCGGGCCGCGGCCTGCGGCCCGACCGCGGCGGCGATCCGGGAGCGGGTGTACTCGCCCAGGTACGTCAGCACGTCGGTACCCGCGCCGATCCGCCGCAGCAGCTGCCGGGAGACCGGCAGCTGGGCCCAGGCGGCCTCGTGCCCGTGGGTCATGCCGAGCAGCCGGCCGGCCCCGGCCCGGCGCAGCGTGGGCGCCATCAGCCCGAGCGGGGCGGCGGCACCGAACCAGACCGAGTCGCACTTCTCCGCCCGCAGGATCTCGGCGGCCCGCCGGGTGACCCGCGGTGTGGGAACCATCACCTTCGTCCGGTCCCGGATCACCGGGAACGGCTGCTCCGCGTCGAAGCGGGCCACCTCGCTGCCGTCCCGCCAGGTGGAGGCGTAGACCACCACGCTGCCTGCGGGCTGACGGACGGCCATGTTGTGCACGAACGCCTGGATGCCGCCGGGGCGGGGCGGGAAGTCATTGGTGACGATCAAGGTTCTGTGCATCAGGCCAGGCTCGCTCGGTCGGGGGGTGCGCGGTGTACCGCTGGGTGATCCGTACGATAGGTCAACACCATGACCCGCCGGGAACGGAACCGCACACGGCAACCGTTTGACCCCCGGGTCAGTCCTAGTACCTAGGCCGTCGTCCAGGACGCGGCCCGGGCGTCCGTCGGTACGACGCCTCCGGTGGGGACGTCCGAGACGAACGAGGGAGCGCAGTGGAATTGGCCCCGGCCACCGAGCCCGGTTCTTCGCGCGGCCGCCTCGGCCGCCCGCTCGGGGCGCTCGCCGCGCTCGGTGCCACCGGGGTCGCCACCCGCGCCCTGCTGGTACTGCTGGCGACGGGCGTGCTGAAGGCGCCCGGCGGCGACGTCACCGCGGACGTCTGGATGATCTACCACGCCTGGTACGGCGTGCTCCAGACCGGCACCTTCCCGTTCGACGACGTGACCTGGCAGTACCCGCCGGGCGCCGCCCTGGTGATCCTGCTGCCGGGCCTGCTGCCCTGGTCGTACCTGGTGTCGTTCTGGGTGATCTGCGGGATCGCCGACGCCGCCGCGGCCGCGCTGCTGGTGCGCACCGGCCTGCGCCGGGGCCGGGCGCTGACCGGCGCCTGGATGTGGGTGGTGGGCGTCCCGCTGCTCGGCCCGATGATCTACAACCGCTTCGACGTCATCGTCACCGCGGTCGCCCTGGCCGGCCTGCTGGCGCTGATCCGCCGCCCGGCCGTGGGCGGACTGCTGCTGGGCCTGGGCGGCATCGTCAAGATCTGGCCGCTGCTCGGCCTGATCGGCACCCCCTCCGGCCGCCGCACCCGCCGCTCCTGGACGCTGGCGGGGGCCACCGCCGTCTCGATCGGCTTCCTGCTGACGGCCGGGATGAACGGCGCCTTCGAGTTCCTGGCGTTCCAGAAGGACCGCGGCATCGAGGTCGAGTCGCTCGGCGCGCTGCCGCTGCACTTCGCCCGGCTCGCCGGCGCCTGGGACGGCAAGGTCACCATGAACTACGGCTCCCCGGAGATGCTCGGGCCGTGGGTCAGCGTGATCAGCAAGGTGATGATGGCCGGCACCCTGCTGGGCTTCGCCTGGCTGCTGCTGTGGCGCTACACCTCCAAGCGCCGCAGCGCGGCCACCATGTACGACGCGGCGCTGTGCGCGCTGCTGATCTTCGTGGTGACCAGCCGGGTGATCAGCCCGCAGTACCTGGTCTGGCTGGTCGGCGTCGCGGCGGTCTGCCTGACCGTGCGCAACAGCAGCCAGCGGCCGGTGGCGCTGCTGATCCTGCTCGCCTGCCCGCTCACCCTGGTCGAGTTCCCGACCATGTTCACCCAGGTCCTGGCCAGCGAACCGGCGGCGGTCGCCGTACTGGCCGCGCGCAACCTGCTGCTGCTGGCCGCGGCCGTGCTCTCCTGCGTCCGGCTCTGGCGCTCCACCCGCGGCGAGGCGCCGCTGCCGCCCACCGTGGTGCTGGACCACGAGCCCGCCGCACTGCCGGCCGCCGGCTATCCGGTGCGCCCGGGCATCGCCTACGAGCAGGACCTGCTGGACGGCATCGACCACCCGGGCGCCCCGGCCCGGCAGCACCGCTGAGCCGGCGCCGGTCAGCCCTTCAGCGCCGCCACCTGCTCCAACCAGAGCCTGGTGAACTCCGCCAGCCCGACGCCCAGCTCGCGGCGCATCAGCCGGTCCGTCCGGCGCTCCCGGTCCTCGCCCTGCCCGTCGGCCGCTCCTACGGCCCGGTAGAAGGCGACCAGCCGCTGCGGCCCGTGGGTGCGGGCGATCAGCTCGCAGGCCAGCCAGGACTGCTCGTAGGCCTGGGCGATGCCGTCGGCCCCGGCGGCGAAGTCCCGGTCGGCGGGCAGCGCGGCGGGCTGCTTCCCGGCGGCGACGTCCCTGGCCAGCTCGGGGGCGATCTGCTGCGGGCCGCGGGCCGAGTCGCGGTAGGCCGTCCAGTCGGCGACGCCCTCGGAGAGCCACAGCGGGGTCCAGGCCCGGGTGTCGGCCCTGGTGGCGACGTGGGTGGCCTCGTGGGTGATCACCACCTGACGGCCGAAGTCGCTGAGCCGCCCGTACGCCTCCGGGTTGACCAGCACCCGGTCCGCCGGGGTGTGCCAGGGCGCGCCGGGGGCGGCCACGGTGACCGCCGCCATGCCCGTCCAGCCGTCCGGGTCGCCCTCCAGCAGCCGGGCGAACCGCTCCTCGGTGGCGGGCCACTCCAGCAGCAGCCGCTGCGGCCAGGCGTCGCCCCAGACCTCGGTGACGGCGGGCACCGCCCGGTCCGCCACCGCGACCAGCTCGGCCGGGTCGGGGCCGTCGACCGGCCCGAGCACCAGGCAGTGCGCGCCCGGCGCCGACCGCAGCGGCCCGAAGTCCCAGGGCGCGGGCGGTCCGCCCGCGTTCTCCTCGCGCTCCACCCGCCAGCCGTCCCCGGCCGGGACCAGCTCGATCCGGCGCGGGTACACCACCGGGTACTCGTCGTACCCGGCGATCCGCACCGTCAGGTCGGCGGCGGCGGTCAGCCGTTCCGGCCCGCCGGAGGCGGCGAGCACCACGTTGCGGTACGCCGCCTCGGCCACCGGCAGCCCGGCCCACGGCGGTGCCGCCCCGACCCGCTCCGCCAGTGCGGAGGCCACCTCGCCGTGCCGGTCCGCCGAGCGCGCCGCGGGCGGCGCCGCCGGGGCGGCCGGGGGCAGCGACAGCTGGGCCAGCCCGCCGGCCGCGAGCAGCAGCGCGCCCCGCCGGGACAGGGCGCGGCGGGGGCGGGGTATCCCGGCGGGGTCTGCGGGGTCGGCGGAGCCGGGCGTCGGGGCGTTCAGAGCCGGACCACCCCGGAGACCGGCATGGCGGTGACGCTCTCGTAGCGGACCTTGGCACCCGGGCGGGGGGCGTGCACGATCACGCCGCCGCCGGCGTACATGCCGACGTGGTGCATGTCCCGGTAGAAGATCACCAGGTCTCCCGGTCGCGCTTCGGACAGGCTGATCCGCTGCCCGGCGTACGCCTGGGCCTGCGAGGTGCGCGGCAGGGTCACTCCGGCCTGCCGCCAGCTGTAGTACATCAGACCCGAGCAGTCGAAGGCGTGCGGTCCGGTGGCCCCGTAGACGTACGGGGAGCCGATCATCCGCACCGCGGCGGCAAGCGCGGCCGCCCCCCGCTCGGAGGCGGGCGGGGCGGTGCCGAGGTCCAGCCGGTCGGTGCCCCGGGTGGCGCGCTGCTCGGCGTCCCGGGCGTCCTGGGCCGTCATCCGGGCCCGCTCGGCGGCGCCCAGGCCGTTCAGCAGCTTCTGCGCCCCGGCGAGCCGCTGCTGGATCTGCTGCTTGGTGTCGGCGAGCGTGCGGCGGGTCTGGTCCAGCTCGGCGAGCTTGCCGGCCGCCTCGGTGCGGCGCTGGTCGAGCCGGCGCTGCCGGGTGACCAGCTCGTGCAGGGTCTCCTGCTGGCGCGCGGCGGCCTGCCCCAGGGTGCGGGCGCGGACCAGGTAGCCCTCCGGGTCGGACGAGAGGAACAGCTGGGCGGTCTGGGCCATTCCGCCACCGCGGTACTCGGCCCCGGCCACTGTCGCCAGGTCGCCGCGCAGTTCGTTGAGCTGGTCCTGGGCGATGGCGATCTCGCCCTGGAGGATCGTGGTCTCGCCCTGGAGCCGCCGCTGGGCCTCCTGCGCCGCGTTCGCCTTCTCGGAGGCCTGCTCGGCCTCGTCGTACAGCTGCTCGACCTGCGTCCTGACGTCCTGACGATCGCCCGGGTCCGGGCTGTCCGGCGCGGCCTGGGCGCGGCCTCCGGCGGCCACGCCCAGCGCGGTGGCGGCGGCCGCGGTCAGCACCAGCGCCCGGGTGAGCAGTTGGGAACGGCGGTGCACGGGCATGGCGGCAGCGGCTCCAATCCTGCGGCGCGGCCCCGCCGCCGCACCGGGACGGGCGGCCGTCGAGCGGGAGTCCGGTGGCAGACGTTAGCGAGTCCGGGCAAGCGAGTCCAAACCCTTCCCAACCCGAATATTCGACCCCTAATCGGACATCAGCTCGACCCGCCGGAAAAGCCGCAGGCCCGGCCTTCCCTGGGGAAGACCGGGCCCGGAGGCGTCCGAGCGGGGATCAGACCCGCACGATGGAGGTCAGCGGCATGTTGCCGACCGCCTCGTAGCGCACCGACGCACCCGGCTTGGGAGCGTGCAGCACCTGGCCGTTGCCGGCGTAGATGCCGACGTGGTGGGCGTCGCTGTAGAAGATCAGCAGGTCGCCGGGCTGGGCCTGGGAGATGTCCGAGCCGATCCGGGTGCCGGCCCCGGCCTGCGCCTGCGAGGTGCGCGGCAGCGACACCCCGGCCTGGTTGAACGCCCAGACCATCAGGCCGGAGCAGTCGAAGGAGCCCGGGCCGGTGGCGCCCCAGACGTACGGGCTGCCGACCTTGGACGCGGCGTACGAGAGGGCGGCGGCACCGCGCGAGCTGCCCGCGGCCACCTTCACCGGAGCGGCGGTCGAGCCGGTCGCCAGGTTGCCGCGGCTGTTGTCGCGCGAGGCGCGGTCGGCCTGCTGCTGCTGCGCCTGGGCGGCGTCGGCCTTGGCCTTGGCGTCGGCCGCGGCCTTCTCCTCGGCCTGGCGCAGCGCCTGGCGGTCCTGCTCGGTCAGGGTGTTGAGCAGGTCCTGGGCCGCCTTCAGCTTGCCCTGGACCTCGTCCTTGGAGGCCTTCAGCTGCTGGGTGGTCGACTCCAGCTCGGCGAGCTTGCCCTGGGCCTCGTTGCGGTCCTGGTCGAGCTTGCGCTGCTGCTCCTGGAGCTCCTTCAGCTGCCCCTTCTGGGTGCTGCCGGCCTGGTTCAGCGTGCCGGCCTGGCTGAGGAAGTTGTCCGGGCTGGAGGAGAACATCAGCTGGACGGTCGGGGATATGCCCCCGTTGCGGTACTGCTCGCCGGCGATCTCGGCGAGGCCGCCCTGGAGCTCGGTGACCTGGGCCTGCTGACGGGCCACCTGGTCCTGCAGGCCGGAGACCTGCTTCTCCAGCTCCTGCTGCTTGGCCTGGGCGGCGTTGTAGTTCTCGGTCGCGACCTCGGCCTGCTCGTTGAGCTGGTCGACCTGCCCCTTGACCTGTTCCTTGGTCGGCTGCGGGTCCGCGTGGGCACCCTGCGCGGAGAGGACGACGGCCGCCGCGGCGACACCCGTCAGGATCGAGACGCGGGCGCGACCGGCGGGCTTGGGACGACGATGGGACGCCACGAAGGCGGACTCCTTCTTCCTACGTCCGCCTACCGGGTGAGCTGACGGGTTCGGGCCGGAAGCATGCCCTACGACGCCTCACGGCCGTTCCACCGGCCGACCTGGCGCCGATTCACCCCGGAGGAACATGGTTCCCCGGCTCCGCTCCGCAGCGCCCCCGAACACTGGGCTCCCCTGTCGGGCAGTCGCTTCGACCTGCCCCGCTGCCTCGCGAACTCGGCGGTAACCACCGCCGCCACCCTGGCTGGGCGATCGACAGTGCGGTGGTTCGGAGCATGACCCTAGTAACTGAACCGTGATCCGTTCAAATCCTTGTCAGAAAAAAGGCAGAAGATTACCCAAGTTCTTTTGTGAAAATGACCGATGGTGACCACTGGCACACACAAGGCTGATCGGTTCTCAGCATGTGGTCGCGAAAGGGCGGGAAAGCCGAACGCCACCCCCAAGGGAGGGTGGCGCTTTTCACAGGCCCCCGAGGGAGCCCGGCGGGCGTGTCGGACCGTCAGACCCGGCGGATGGTGTTGATCGGCATCGCGTCGGCCTTCATCACCTTCACCACGTCACCGGTGTGCGGCGCGTGGACCACCATGCCGTTGCCGATGTACATCCCGACGTGGTGCATGTCGGAGCCGTAGATCACCAGGTCGCCGGGCTGGGCCTGGTCCAGCGAGGGCACCCGGGTGCCGTAGTGGCCCTGCTCCTGCGAGGTGCGCGGCAGCGAGACGCCCGCCTGCCCGTACGACCAGACCATCAGGCCCGAGCAGTCGAAGGTGGTCGAGCCGGTGGCGCCCCACACGTACGGCGAGCCCTGCTTGCTCATCGCCTTGGCCATCGCCACGGCCGCGTAGCCGCTGGCCGGCGGCAGGCTGCCGAGGTCGACCCGCTCGCTGCCGCGCGAGGCGCGGTCGTCCTGCGCCTGCTGGGCCTTCAGCGCGGCGCGGTCGGCGGCGCTGAGCGAGTTCAGCAGGTCCTGGGCGGCCTTCAGCTTGGTGTTGACGTCCGCCTTGGCCTGATTGAGGTCCTTGGTGGTGGTGTCCAGCGAGGCGAGCACGGCGGCCGCCTCGGCCTTCTCCTGGTCCAGCCGGCGCTGCTGTTCCAGCAGCCCCTTGAGCGCCTCGGCCTGGCTGGTGCTGGCCTGCTGGACGGTCGAGGCCTTCTCCAGGTAGCCGGACGGGTCGGAGGAGAGCATCAGCTGGACGGACGGGTCGATGCCGCCGGAGCGGTACTGATCCCCCGCCACCTCGGCCAGGCCACCCTGGAGCTGGGTCATCTGCTCCTGGCTGCGGGCCACCTGGTCCTGCAGCTGGTCGGCCTGCTTGCGCAGCTGGTCGGCCCGCTCCTTGGCGCCGTTGTACTTCTCCGCCGCCTGCTCCTGCTCCTCCTGGAGCTGGTCGATCTGCGCCTTGACGTCCGCCTTGTTCGGCTGCGGCGCGGCGTGCGCGGCCACCTGGGCGGAGAGGGCGACCGCGGTCGCAGCGGCAGCGGTGAGCACGGAGATCCGCGCGCGGCTCGGCTGCTTGGGACGGCGGTGGGAGGCCAAGGGACCGGCTCCTTCTTCCAGCGGACTCACCTGATGGGATGAGATTCCCGAAAATAGGTTTGACGCCAGACCCTAGTGAAGATCTATCCGTTTTGCCACTCCCCCGATGGCATGAACTCGGCCACCCCACACTGACTCCACAGCCCCCTCACAAGGCCCCGGAACCGCCCCTGACCAGGAATCACACGGAATCGGCCGAGGTCAGGGCCGGGCCAGCCGGTTCAACAGCAGCACCGACGCCACGGGGCGCGCGCCCGCCTTCCGCACGCCCTCCGCGACCTCCCGGTCGGTGGACACCACCACCACCGGACGACCCTGCGGCTCGGCCCGCACCAGACGGCGGATCAGCTCGTCGGCCGTTTCCCCGGTCCGGCTGAACCGCACCCGGACCCCGCGCGGTGGCGCCATGATCACCGGGACGTCCAGGTCCTGCCCGTCGAACACGCAGGTGACCTCCGCCTGGGTGCGCTGAGCCAGCATCGCCAGCCCGCCCAGCAGCCGGATCCGCTGTTGCTCCAGCGGCAGTGCCGGATAGCCGGCCTTGGTCACGTTGTAGCCGTCCACCACCAGGTGGACCTGGGGGATCGCCAGCAGCTGGTCCAGCAGCGCCGGATCGTCCTCGGCCAGCCCGCGCCGGGCCACGTCGTGCGGCGAGGCCGCCCCCGGCACCACCGCCTCCACCAGGTCCGCCGGGCGGATCTGGGAGACCGGCAGCGCCAGCTCCCGCTGCAGACCCTGGGCCGACTGCAGCACGGTGTCGAGCAGCAGCCGCAGCCGCATGTCCTCGACGCTGCGCCCCTCGCGGGCCGACCGGCGGCCCTGCTCGGCCGCGGTCTCCAGTTCGGAGAGCCGGTGCCGGAGCCTGCGCGCCTCGGTCTCGGCAGCGCCGCGCTCGGCCGCGGCCTGCGCCTTCAGGGCCTCCAGCTCACCGCTCACCCGGCGGGTCTCGGCCTGCGCCCGGCGGGTGTCGCTCTCCAGCGACCGCACCTTCTTGCGCAGCGACTCGGCCTCCTTGCGGACACCGTCGGACTCGGCCCGCTGCCGGTCCAGGTCCGCCCGGGCGGCGGCCCGTACCTCGGCCAGCTCGGCCTGCAGCTTCTCCACCAGCCGGGCGGCCTCCGCGGCCGCGTCCTCGGCACCGGCCCGCTCGGCCTCCTCGCCGGCCTCGGCCACCAGCCGGCTCCAGCCCGCCGAACGCACCAGGTAGGCGGCGGCCGCGACGTCCATCGGATCGGCGGCGCTCGGGACGGTGCCGCACTCCAGCGCCCTCACCAGGTCCGGCTGCCCGAGGCGCAGCCGCTCGGCTATCCGCACCCGGAAGGCCGGCTCCGCCTCCAGCGCCGCCGCCAGCGCCGTGGCCGCGTACTTGGCCCGCCGCACCGGGGTGAACTTGACGTACTGGCGCAGGCTCTGCGGGAGCTCGGCCGGCGGCAGCCCGCCGAGCGCGTCCGAGGCCAGCCCGACCACGCGCCGGCGCACCCCCTCGGGCAGCGGCCGGTCGAGCTTCTCGGCCACGCGCTCCGCCGCGGGCTCGGAGGAGTCGTCCGCCGTCCCGGCCGCCTCGGCCTGGGCCTCGGCCGCAGCGGGCTGAAGCCCCTGGGCTTCGCCGGGCTCCTTCGCTGCGTCCACCACGTCCTCGGCTCCGATCCTGGTCCAGCGGGGTCGGCCGCGGCCGCCCCTGTCGTCACGCTCCGTGCGTCTTGTTCTGTATTGTCCCGTGCGGCGCGGGCGGGTGCTCCGCGCACCCGCCCGCCGCGGCGGCGGGGATCAGCCCTGCTCGGCGGGGGCCTGCTCCCCCTCGGCACCCGGGCGGGCCACCAGCTCGACCTGGTCCACCGCGTTGCACCAGCGGCAGCGCACCGACTCGATCGTCTCGCTGAGCACCTCGGTCTCCTCGACCTCGGACTCGCCGGCCAGGTCGAAGTGCAGGAACTCGGTCACCCGCGCGGTGCGGGTCACGTCGAAGCGGGTGAGGTTGCCGCACAGGGTGCAGCGCCAGCGCGTCTCGGCGGTCAGGGCGGGGACGGTCATCGGGGGTCCTCTCGGGTGGTCCCTGGGTGGGCTAGGCGCTCCCCCCGGAGCCCCGGCATCGGCGGCGGGAGGCGGGAATGCCCGCCCCAAGCCTATTGCCTGGGGCAACCACCGCGGCCACCGGTCGCCTGAACTCCCCGGCTAGTCCACCTGCCGTAAACCACCGTGTCACCTGCGGCGCCCGGAGGGATGCTTGGCCGCATGGCGCTCGCGGTCCCCGACCACACCGCCGCCCGGGCCGGCCGCCCGGCGGTGCCCGTCCCGGTGGTCAGCTACGCCCTGATCGCCCTCAACACCCTGGTCTTCCTGCTCGGCCCCGCCGCCGGGCTCAACCCGCTGTACGGCACCGGCCAGGCCCGGGTCTGCTCGGAGCAGCGGTACGAGCAGCGCTGGGGCGCCGTCCCGGCCGAGGTGCTGGCCGGACGGCCGCTGACCGCCGAGCAGCTGGCCGAGGCCCCCGACCCGGCCCCCGGCTGCCCGGCCGCCCCGACCCCGGGCAAGCACCCGGCCCTGTCCGTCCTCACCGGGCTGTTCCTGCACGCCGGCTGGCTGCACCTGCTGGGGAACCTGCTCTTCCTCCAGGTCTTCGGCCCCACCGTGGAACGGCGGCTCGGCCGGGCCAGGTACGTCCTCTTCTACCTGGCCGCCGGCAGCCTGACCACGTACGGCTTCGCGCTCGCCGAGGCGCACTCGCCGAACTCCACCCGGGTGCTCATCGGGGCCTCCGGGGCGATCGCGGCCGTCCTCGGTGCCTATCTACGCCTCCACCCCCGGGCCCGGGTGACCACCCTCGTCCCGCTGCTCCTCTTCCTGCCGCTGCGCTTCCCCGCCTGGCTGGTGCTCGGCCTCTGGTTCGCCCTGCAATGGTGGTCGGTGCACTCGGCCGGCCCCGGGGTGGCCTACCTGGTCCACGTGATCGGCTTCTCGGCCGGGTTCCTCTACGCCTGTACCGCGGTCCGCCACCCCCCGAGACGACCGCGCCGACGCCCGATACGCTGGCGGCACCCCACAAAGGAGCCCGAACTGTGATCACCGCCATCGTCCTGATCAAGACCAGTGTCGACCGCATCCCGGAGATCGCCGAGTCCATCGCCGCCATCGAGGGCGTCAGCGAGGTCTACTCGGTGACCGGCGGCTACAACCTGGTGGCGATGGTGCGGGTGCGCCGGCACGACGACCTGGCCGAGGTCATCCCGGGCCGGCTCAACAAGGTCCCGGGCGTGGCCCACACCGAGACCCAGATCGCCTTCCGCACCTACTCCCAGCACGACCTGGAGGCCGCCTTCGCCCTCGGCCTGGACGAGTAGCGGTCAGCCCTCGCGCCGAGAGTCGGCGACGCAACGCCCGCCCTCGTTGCGGTAGTTCCACGCCGCACCGTCCGTGACCAGCTCCCGGACGGCGGTCAGGAAGCGGTCGACGTGCTCGTCCGGCGTCCCGGCGCCGAAGCTCACCCGGATCGCGTTCAGGCTGCGCTCGCCCGGCAGCGAGGACTCGGGCGCCCCGCACTCGGACGGCGCGACGTCCTCGTCCCCGAGCAGCGTGCGCACCAGCGGGTGGGCACAGAACAGGCCGTCGCGCACCCCGATGCCGTACTCGGCGGACAGCGCGGCCGAGAAGTGCGAGCTGTTCCAGCCCCGGACGACGAAGGACAGCACGCCCACCCGTGCGGAGTCGGCCCCGAACAGGTTCAGCACCTTGACCTGCGGGATCGCGGCCAGCCCGGCCGTCAGCCGGGCGACCAGCTGCCGCTCGCGGGCCTCCAGCGCGTCGAAGCCGGCCTCGGTCAGCGCCCGGCAGGCCGAGGCGATCGCGTAGGCGCCGATGACGTTCGGCGAGCCGGCCTCGTGCCGGGCCGGGCCGGTGTGCCACTGCACGGCCACCGAGCCGTCGGCCGCCCGGGCCACCGTCCGGGTCGCCCCGCCGCCGGCCAGGTACGGCTCGGCCTCGTCCAGCCAGTCCGCCCGGCCGGCCAGCACCCCGGCGCCGAACGGCGCGTAGATCTTGTGGCCGGAGAAGGCGATCCAGTCGACGTCCAGTTCGCGCACCGAGACCCGGTGGTGCGGCGCCAGCTGGGCGGCGTCCAGCACCACCCGGGCGCCGTGCCGGTGCGCGGTCCCGGTCAGCTCGGCGACCGGCCACAGCTCGCCGGTCACGTTGGAGGCGCCGGTGACGCAGAGCAGCTTGGGGCCCTCGGGTGCCTCGGCGAGCGCGGCGTCCAGCGCGGCCACCGCCTCGGCCCGCGAGCGCGGCGCCCGCAGGTAGGTGACGTCCAGTCCGGCGTGCGCCCAGGGCAGCAGCGAGGCGTGGTGCTCGGTCTCGAAGGCGAACACCCGGGTGCCGGCCGGAACGGCGGCGGCCAGCAGGTTGAGCGAGTCGGTGGTGGCCCGGGTGAAGACCACCTGGTCGCCCTCCCGCAGGTCGAGGAACTCGCCGACGGTGCGGCGGCTCTGCTCGAACAGGTCGGTGGACAGCTGGGAGAGGTACCCGGCCCCGCGGTGGACGCTGCCGTAGTACGGCGCGTAGGCGGCGACGTCGTCCCACACCCGCTGGAGCGCCGGCGAGCTGGCCGCGTAGTCGAGTGCCGCGTAGCCGACCTTCTCACCGCTGGCGAGCGGGACCTGGACGTCGGTGCCGAGGACGGCGAGCGGGGCGCAGATTTCGGTGGCGACGGGGGACATGGGGATGCACTCCTTCAAGGGGTAAGGGACCCCGGGAGTGTCATTCGTCCGGCGTCCGCGCTTGTCGCACGGACGGCTTGCCGTGACGACCCGGTCCTCACCCAGGGCACCCCGCCACGGACGGAGGGTTGCCGGACAGCAAGCTGGGGCTTCGCGCTGTCACTCATGACCTGGCGAAGACTCTAGGCCGCGCCCATCGGGCGGTCAAACGGGCGTCCGGCATCCGGACAGCGTGAGGGGCCCGCGGGAGGAGTTCCCGCGGGCCCCGTCAACTGCCGTGTCAGATCCGGCTGGTGGCCTCCGACCAACGCCGCAGCAGGTCCTGGGCCGCGCCGGAGTCGATCGCCCTGGCGGCCCGCTCCATGCCGGCCGCCAACTGCTCGGCGAGCGGTGCGTCGCGCAGGTCGAGCGCGACCAGCGCCGCCGCCGTGTTCAGCAGGACGGCGTCCCGGACCGGCCCGTGCTCCCCCGCCAGCAGCCGCCGCGCGACCTCCGCGTTGTACGAGGCGTCCGCCCCGCGCAGCGCCTCGATGCCGACCAGCTCGATGCCGACGTCCCGCGGGTCGAAGGCGGTCCGGGTGACCGCCCCTTCGCGCACCAGCCAGACCTGAGAGGTGGTGGTGATGGTCAGCTCGTCCAGTCCGTCGTCGCCGCGGAAGACCAGCGCCGTCGCACCCCGCTCGGCCAGGACCCCGGCGATCAGTCCGGCCAGCCGGGTGTCGAAGCAGCCGATGGCGTGCGCGGTGACCTTGGCCGGGTTGGTCAGCGGGCCGAGGATGTTGAAGGAGGTCGGCACCCCGAGGTCGCGCCGCGCGGTGGCGGCGTGCCTCATCGAGGGGTGGAACTTCGCCGCGAAGCAGAAGGTGAGCCCGACCTCCTCGGCCACCTCGGCGACCCGCCGGGCCGAGAGGTCCAGCGCCACCCCGAGCTTCTCCAGCACGTCCGAGGAGCCGCTGCTCGAGGAGGCCGACCGGTTGCCGTGCTTGACCACCTTGGCGCCGGCGGCCGCCGCGACGATCGCGGACATGGTGGAGATGTTGACGGTCTTCGCCCGGTCGCCGCCGGTGCCGACGATGTCCACCGCCGGGCCGGGGATGTCCAGCGGCTCCGCGTGCGCGTACATCGCGTCGACCAGGCCGCCGATCTCCTCGACCGACTCGCCCTTGGCCCGCAGCGCGATCATGAACCCGGCCACCTGTACGGGGGACGCCTCGCCGCTCATGATCCGGTCCATCGCCCACGCGGTGGACGAGCGGTCGAGGTCCTCCCCCCGCAACAGCGCCGCCAGGAGGTCCGGCCAGGTGCGGACCACCTGCGCGGGGTCGCTACCGCCGTTCGCAGGGTTCACGTTCACCATGGCTGACTCCAGCTGTTGTCGGTTCCCCACTACGGGGGGACGTCCGTACGGATGGAGCCAGCCTATCGAGCGAAGCCTCCGCTTCTACCCCTGTCCTTTCCAGTTGCCGGGCCGCCTTCAGCGGACTGCCGGAGTCCGCTTCGCCAGTCGCGCCCGCAGCAGGGTGGCCGCCGCCTCGGCCAGCGCCACCGGCTCCACCGGGTGGGAGATGGCCGCGTCGGCCCGGCTCCAGGCGGCGAGCCAGGAGTCCTGCGGCCGGCCGATCAGCACCAGCACCGGCGGGCAGCCGTAGATCTCGTCCTTGAGCTGGCGCGCGAGGCCCAGCCCCCCGGCCGGAACGGCCTCACCGTCCAGCACGCAGAGGTCCACTCCCCCCTTCTCCAGTGCCTTGAGCACCGCGGGGGTGGTCGCGCACTCCAGGTAGGTCAGTTCCGGAAGGTCCTCGGCGGGCCGGCGGCCGAGCGCCGTCAGCACCTGCTCGCGGGTGTTGCGGTCGTCGCTGTAGACGAGGACGGTGAGCATCTCATCGGTCGTGTACGCCATGGGCCCTGCTCCCTCAAGTGTGATCCGGACCACGTTCGCCTGATCCGGATGCTACTCCCGATCACCCCCGCCGAGTCCTCCTCGTGCAGCTTCCCGGCCAACCGGGCCGCACCCCGGCTCACCCACCCGGAGGACGGTCCGTCACCCGATCCCGTCCGGTCCACCCGTACGGCCGACCCCGGGTCCCGTCCCCTACCTCCTGCGGCTGCTCCGGCCGTGCAACGACGCACCGGGCAACGGGGTCGCGGGCCCCTCCGAGGAACCATCAGAAAAGGGACACGCCGCTGCTCAGCCCCCGTCCGGACCCGGCGCCGCCCCCCAAGCGGGCATACCGCACGCACCGGACACTCCGAGGGACACCCCCCGACGTGAAGACGGAATAAGGGACCGACATAATGTCCGTCGTGGCGACAGCAACAGCAGTAGAAACCGGGCACGCGCACGGATCGGTCAACCGGCCGAACATGGTCAGCGTCGGAACGATCGTCTGGCTCAGTTCCGAGTTGATGTTCTTCGCGGCCCTCTTCGCGATGTACTTCACGCTCCGCTCCGTCAAGGGGCCGGAGTTCTGGACCGAGAAGGCCCACGCCCTCAACGTGCCCTTCTCGTCGGTCAACACCACGATCCTGGTGCTCTCCTCGCTCACCTGCCAGCTCGGCGTGTTCGCCGCCGAGCGAGGTGACGTGAAGAAGCTCCGGGCGTGGTTCATCCTCACGTTCGCCATGGGCGCGGTCTTCATCGGCGGCCAGGTCTTCGAGTACACCGAGCTGGTCAAGAAGGACGGCCTCTCGCTGTCCTCCGACCCGTACGGCACGGTGTTCTACCTGACCACCGGCTTCCACGGGCTGCACGTGACGGGTGGTCTGATCGCCTTCCTGCTGGTCCTGGGACGGACGTACGCAGCCAAGCGCTTCACGCACGAGCAGGCCACCGCCGCGATCGTCGTGTCGTACTACTGGCACTTCGTCGACGTCGTGTGGATCGGCCTGTTCGCGACCATCTACCTGATCAAGTAACCAGCTGATCAGGTCGCTGGCCACCGGCTGCGGCCCCCGCCCTCACCGGCGACGGGCCGCTTCTGCCGGTGCCGACGCTCCCACCGACCGACCGCGCGCGCAGCCCTAGACAGGCAGCCTCGTGCCGGCCAGACCGGCCGCCGGGTGCACCCACCAGTCGACCAGATCCTGACACCGGGGTTATTCCGTGAAAAAGCTCTCCGCACGACGGCGCCACCCATTGGCGGCGCTGGTCGTCCTACTTCTCGCCCTGGCGGCAACCGGGGGGCTGTACGCCGCGTTCGCGCCCGCCGACAAGGCGCAGGCCGACGTCGCCGCGCAGTCGCTCGCGATCGATGAGGGCAAGAAGCTCTTCGCCGTGGGCTGCTCCTCCTGCCACGGCCTGAACGGCCAGGGCAGCAGTGACGGTCCGAGCCTGGTCGGCGTCGGCTCCGCCGCCGTCGACTTCCAGGTCGGCACCGGCCGCATGCCCGCCCAGCAGCCCGGCGCGCAGGTCCCGCGCAAGAAGAACATCTACACGCAGGCCGAGATCGACCAGCTCGCCGCCTACGTCGCCTCCCTCGGTCCCGGCCCGGTGACCCCGACGGAGGAGCAGTTCACCTCGACCAACCCCGAGGACATCTCCAAGGGTGGCGAGCTGTTCCGCACCAACTGCGCCCAGTGCCACAACTTCGCCGGCCAGGGTGGTGCCCTGACCAAGGGCAAGTACGCCCCGTCGCTGGAGGGCGTGGACGCCAAGCACATCTACGAGGCCATGCAGACCGGCCCGCAGAACATGCCGTCGTTCCCGGACACCACCATGCCCGAGGAGCAGAAGAAGCAGATCGTGGCCTTCGTCCGCCACACCACCAACGATGAGCCCAACCCCGGCGGTCTCACCCTGGGCAGCCTCGGTCCGGTGACCGAGGGCCTGTTCGGCTGGATCTTCGGCCTCGGCACGCTCATCGCGGTCGCGATCTGGGTCGCCGCCCACACCACCAAGGCCAAGAAGTCATGAGCCACGACATGTCAGAAGAGAAGCTCCCGGAGCCGCACGGCTCCGCCGGCGAGGTGGCCGACCACGGCAGCCCGTTCGCCGACCCGGGCCTGCCGGCCCACGAGCCCCGTCGCACCGACATCGACGAGCGGGCCGCCAAGCGCGCCGAGCGCCAGGTCTCGCTGATGTTCGTGATCTCGATGCTCGCCACCGTCGGCTTCATCGCCTCGTACGTGGCCATCGACCCGGACAAGATCGTCTACATCTTCCCGCTCGGTCACGTCAGCGCGCTGAACTTCGCGCTCGGCCTGACCCTGGGTGTGGCGCTGTTCATGATCGGCGCGGGCGCGGTCCACTGGGCCCGCACCCTGATGTCGGACGTCGAGATGCCGTCCGAGCGTCACCCGATCGAGGCCTCCGACGAGGTCCGCGCGGACGTCATCGAGCAGTTCAAGACCGGTGCCGCCGAGTCCGGCTTCGGCCGCCGCAAGATGATCCGCAACACCCTGATCGGCTCCATGGCGCTGGTCCCGCTCTCCGGCGTGGTCCTGCTCCGTGACCTGGGCCCGCTTCCCGAGAAGAAGCTCAAGGAGACCGGTTGGAAGGAGGCGACCGAGACCAAGCCGCTGGCGCTCATCAACATGAACACCATGCAGCCGATGAAGCCCGAGGACATCGTCGTCGGCTCGCTCACCTTCGCCATGCCCGAGGGCCTGTCCACGCACGACGAGGACTTCCAGCAGCGGATCGCCAAGGACGCCCTGATGCTGGTCCGGATCGCGCCCGAGGACATCAAGGACGAGAAGTCCAAGGACCTCGGCTTCGAGGGCATCCTGGCCTACTCCAAGATCTGCACCCACGTCGGCTGCCCGATCAGCCTGTACGAGCAGCAGACCCACCACGCGCTCTGCCCCTGCCACCAGTCGACCTTCGACCTGGCGGACGGCGCCCGCGTCATCTTCGGCCCGGCCGGCCACCCGCTGCCGCAGCTGAAGATCATCACTGACGAGAAGGGCAACCTGGTCGCCACCGGCGACTTCGATGAGCCCGTCGGCCCGAGCTACTGGGAGCGTGCTCGATGAGTAGCGCGAGCAGCACCACGACCGGTGCCGCCAAGCCCTCCAGCACGCGTGAGAAGCCCGCCAACAAGTGGGAAGCCGCGGCTGACTGGACTGACGGCCGGCTGGGGATCTACTCCCTCGCCAAGGCCAACCTGCGGAAGATCTTCCCGGACCACTGGTCCTTCATGCTGGGCGAGATCTGCCTCTACACGTTCGTCATCATCATCCTGACCGGTGTCTACCTGACGCTGTTCTTCAAGCCCTCGATGGCCGAGGTCGTCTACGAGGGCTCGTACGTGCCCCTCAAGGGCATCCCGATGTCGGAGGCCTACGCCTCCACGGTGGACATCAGCTTCGAGGTCCGCGGCGGTCTGCTGATCCGTCAGATCCACCACTGGGCCGCCCTGGTCTTCGTGGCCGCGATGCTCGTCCACATGATGCGCGTGTTCTTCACCGGCGCGTTCCGCAAGCCGCGTGAGATCAACTGGGTCTTCGGCTTCCTGCTGCTGGTCCTGGGCATGTTCGACGGCTTCTTCGGCTACTCCCTGCCGGACGACCTGCTGTCGGGCACCGGTATCCGCTTCATGGAAGGCGCGATCCTCGCCGTCCCGCTGATCGGCACCTACGTCCAGATGTTCCTGTTCGGGGGCGAGTTCCCCGGCCACGACATCGTGCCGCGGTTCTTCACCATCCACGTGCTGCTGATCCCGGGCATCATGCTCGGCCTGCTGGTGGCACACCTGATCCTGGTCTTCTACCACAAGCACACCCAGTGGGCGGGCCCGGGCAAGACCGAGAAGAACGTCGTCGGCATGCCGCTGATGCCGGTCTACATGGCCAAGGCCGGTGGCTTCTTCTTCCTGGTGTTCGGCCTCATCGCCGTCGTCTCGGCGATCGCCACGATCAACCCGATCTGGGCGTACGGCCCGTACCGTCCGGACCAGGTCTCCACGGACGCCCAGCCCGACTGGTACATGGGCTTCTCCGAGGGTCTGATCCGTGTCATGCCGGGCTGGGAGATCAGCGTCTGGGGCGGCCACACCCTCAACCTGGGTGTCATGGTCCCGCTGGCGATCTTCCCGCTGGTCCTGGTCTCGATCGCGGCCTACCCGTTCATCGAGGGCTGGATCACCGGTGACAAGCGCGAGCACCACATCCTGGACCGCCCGCGCAACGCCCCGGTCCGCACCGCCCTGGGTGCCGCCTGGATCAGCCTCTACCTGATCCTGCTGATGGCCGGTGGCAACGACCTGTTCGCCACCCACCTGCACCTGTCGATCAACTCGGTGACCTACTTCGTCCGCGTCGGCTTCTTCGTCGTCCCGGTCGTGGTCTTCATCGTGACCAAGCGCTGGTGCCTCGGCCTCCAGCGCCGCGACAAGGAGAAGGTGCTGCACGGCCGCGAGACCGGCGTCATCAAGCGCCTGCCGCACGGCGAGTTCATCGAGGTGCACGCCCAGCTGCCGCAGCAGGACCTGTACAAGCTCACCGCGCACGACCAGAACCAGCCGGTCGAGCTGCCGGCCCAGACGGACGAGAACGGCGTGGCCCGCAAGGCCGGCGTCCTCACCCGCACCCGGGCCAAGCTCTCCCGCGGCTTCTACGGCGAGGGCAGCCAGATCCCCAAGCCGACCGCCGAGGAGCACCACGAGATCACCAGCGGCCACGGCCACCACTGATCCCGTAGGCACCACCGAGTCACCCCGAGGGCCGCAGACCAGAGTTCTTCTGGTCGGCGGCCCTCGGGCTTTCCCGTACCCGCCCGCGTCACCAGGAGCCCCCGTGCAGCTCTCCGTCGACCCCGCCTCGGCCACTCCCCCGTACGAGCAGATCCGCGCCCAGATCGCCGAGCGGGCCCGCTCCGGCGAACTGCCGACCGGGCTGCGGCTGCCCACCGTCCGGGCCCTGGCCGAGGAGCTGGGGCTGGCCGCCGGGACGGTCGCCCGGGCCTACCGCGAGCTGGAGGCGGACGGCGTTGTGGAGACCCACGGCCGGCGCGGCACGCTGATCGCCGCCACCGGGGACGCCGCCCACCGGCTGGCCGCCGAGGCCGCCGCCGAGTACGCCGCCCGCGCGCACCGCCTGGGCGTCTCCCACGCCGACGCCCTGGCCGCCGTGGACACCGCGCTGCGGCTGGCCTACCCGGAGCTCTGACGGTCCCGTCAGAGCTCCGGACGGATCATCCCCGCGGCGGGGGCCTGGGAGGCCGGTGAGGTGGTGCTGACGGGCTGTCCGGAGGCGCTGTGCTTGACCCACTCCGTCCAGGCCACGTTCCAGTCCCCGAAGCCGTTGCCGAAGGGCTCCATCGGGCCGCCGCGGCTGTTCACCACCGTCACCAGGTCCCCCACCCTGGTGTGCTGGTAGAACCACTCGGCGTTGTCGGTGCTCATGCCGGTACAGCCGTGGCTGACGTTCTCGACGCCCTGCGAGCCGACCGACCAGGGCGCGGCGTGTACGTACTCGCCGCTCCAGGTCACCCGGGTGGCCCACTTCACGTCGAGGTCGTACGACTCCGCGCTGCCCGCCGCTATGCCGATGGTCTCGCCGTTCATCCGGACCGAGCGCTCCTGGCCGAGCACCACCTTGATGCCGTTGCGGGTGTCGAAGCCGGGCTTGCCGGTGGTGACCGGGATGGTCCGCAGCACCTCGCCGTCACGCTTCAGGGTGAGCTCGTGGGTCCCCGCGTCGATCACCGACTCCACCCGCTCGCCGATCCGCAGCTTCAGCGAGCTGCGGTCACCGCCGTAGAGGCCGTCGGCGATCCGGCTGCCGGTGCCGTCGAAGGCCAGCGAGACGGTCGTCCCGGCCGGCCAGTAGGTCTCCGGGCGGAAGTGCAGGTTCTTGTCGTCCACCCAGTACCAGGCGCCGGTGACGGCGGGCTGGGAGCCGACGGTCAGCACGTGCTCGACCTCCAGGCGGGCCTGCGGGTCCTTCACGGCCTCGGAGAGCTGCACGGTGAGCGGCTGGCCCACCCCGTAGACGCCGCTGCCGGAGGAGTCCGGGCCGAGCTTGGCGGTGAGCAGGCGCTGGCCGGGGAGGGTCCTGAAGTTCGCCGTGGTGTCGCCGCGGCCGCCCTTGCCGTCGTCGGCGGAGATCCGCACGGTGTACGCGGTGGCGGCCTTCAGCCGGCCGGTGGTCTGCCAGCTGCGCTGGTCCTCGGCGAGCTTTCCGGCGACCACCCGGCCGTCCGGGCCGACCACGGTGACGTCGGTGAGCCGGCTGTCCTTGACGGCGGTCACGGTGACCGGCTGGGACGGGTCGACCTTCTCCTTTGCGGAGAGGTGGACCAGTGGGGCCGCGTCGATCCGGTGCGGTCCGACGGGCTCCTCCTCCCCGGCCGTGCAGGCGGCCAGGGGGGCCAGCACCGCGAGGGCCAGCGAGATGCCGCCGAGAGTTGCGCTTCCCCGCCTGTCGGCCATGACCGCCTCCGAAGGTTCGCACGATTGATCAGATCGTAGGAACGCCATCTGGTGGAGCGACATCCGGGGGACTTCCGATTCACCCACCGGAGTGAGCCCGTCACCCTGCAGGATGCAGCAGGGCCGGTCCTCCCGTGCGGGAGGACCGGCCCTGGTGCCGGAAAGCGGGAACCCTACTGGTTCTGGTTCTCGCCCCGGTAGAACTCGAAGACCCATCCGAAGATGCCGATCATGATGATCGGGGCGGCCCAGAACATCAGCCACCAGCCGAAGATCACGCCCAGGAAGGCGAGCGCGCCACCGAGCGCCAGCGAGAGCGGCTGCCAGCTGTGCGGGGCGAAGAAGCCCAGCTCGCCGGAGTCGTCCGCGACCTCGGCCTCGGGGTTGTCACCCGCGCCGCTGTCCACCCGGCGGGCGGTGAAGGCGAGGTAGTACCCGATGAACGCGCAGAGGCCGAAGGCCAGGAACAGCGCGGTGGTACCGGCGGCCTCGATGCCGAGGTCCGAGTGGTTGGTCCACAGACCGTAGGTCAGGGCCATCGCCAGCACGAAGACCGACAGGCCCAGGAAGATCTTTCCCTGTTCCTTCATCAGGCGTCGCCCTCCTTGTTGCCCTTGTCCAGCTTCGGGGCGTCGTACTTCGCCGGGGTCACGCCGGCGAGGTGCTTGGCCGGCTCACCGTGGTTCTCCAGGTAGTCCAGCGCGGCGATCTCCGGGTGGTGGAGGTCGAAGGCCGGGGATTCGGAGCGGATCCGCGGGAGGGTGAGGAAGTTGTGCCGCGGCGGCGGGCAGGAGGTCGCCCACTCCAGCGAGCGGCCGAAGCCCCACGGGTCGTCCACGGCGACCTTCTCGCCGTACTTGGCGGTCTTCCAGACGTTGTAGAGGAACGGCAGGATCGACAGGCCGAGCACGAAGGAGCCGATGGTCGAGACGGTGTTCAGGGTGGTGAAGCCGTCCGCGGCCAGGTAGTCGGCGTAGCGGCGGGGCATGCCCTCCGCGCCGAGCCAGTGCTGCACCAGGAAGGTGGTGTGGAAGCCGACGAACAGCGTCCAGAAGGTGATCTTGCCGAGGCGCTCGTCCAGCATCTTGCCGGTCATCTTCGGCCACCAGAAGTGGAAGCCGGCGAACATCGCGAAGACGACGGTGCCGAAGACCACGTAGTGGAAGTGGGCGACGACGAAGTACGAGTCCGAGACGTGGAAGTCGATCGGCGGGGAGGCCAGCAGAACACCGGTCAGACCACCGAAGAGGAAGGTGACCAGGAAGCCGACCGTCCAGAGCATCGGGGTCTCGAAGCTCAGCGAGCCCTTCCACATGGTGCCGACCCAGTTGAAGAACTTCACACCGGTCGGGACCGCGATCAGGAAGGTCATGAACGAGAAGAACGGCAGCAGTACCTGCCCGGTGACGTACATGTGGTGCGCCCACACCGTCACGGACAGACCTGCGATCGCGATGGTGGCCGCGATCAGGCCGGAGTAGCCGAACATCGGCTTGCGGCTGAAGACCGGGATGATCTCGGACACGATGCCGAAGAACGGCAGCGCGATGATGTACACCTCGGGGTGGCCGAAGAACCAGAACAGGTGCTGCCAGAGCATCGCCCCGCCGTTGGCCGGGTCGAAGACATGGGCACCGAACTTGCGGTCCGCCTCCAGGGCGAACAGCGCGGCGGCCAGCACCGGGAAGGCCAGCAGGACCAGCACCGAGGTCAGCAGGACGTTCCAGACGAAGATCGACATCCGGAACATCGTCATGCCGGGAGCGCGCATGCAGATGATCGTGGTGATGAAGTTGACCGCACCGAGGATCGTGCCGAAGCCGGAGAAGGCCAGACCCATGATCCACATGTCGCCGCCGATGCCGGGCGAGTGCACGGCGTCGGACAGCGGGGAGTAGGCGAACCAACCGAAGTCGGCGGCGCCGTTCGGGGTGACGAAGCCCGCCACCGCGATGGTCGAACCGAAGAGGTACAGCCAGTACGCGAACATGTTCAGACGCGGGAACGCCACGTCCGGGGCGCCGATCTGGAGCGGCATGATCCAGTTCGCGAAGCCGGCGAAGAGCGGCGTCGCGAACATCAGCAGCATGATCGTGCCGTGCATCGTGAACGCCTGGTTGAACTGCTCGTTCGACAGGATCTGGGTCCCGGGACGAGCCAGCTCGGCGCGCATGACCAGGGCGAGGATGCCACCGATCAGGAAGAAGGCGAACGACGTGGCCAGGTACAGCGTGCCGATCGTCTTGTGGTCAGTGGTGGTCATCCACTTGATGATGGTCGAACCCGGCTTCCGGGTCCGCTGCGCCCCGACCGTGACGGCCTCGGCGCCCCCGCCGGCCGCGGCGGGCTCGTTGAGGATTGTCACTTCTCTTCACTTCCCATGGTGATCAGGCCGGAGGGCACCGCACCGTTCTGGCCCTTGGCGCGAAGCTCGGCCAGGTGCTTGTCGTAGTCGGCACGGTCGACGACCTTGACGTTGAACAGCATGCGCGAGTGGTCGACGCCGCAGAGCTCGGCACACTTGCCCATGTACTCGCCCTTGACGGTCGGCGTGACCTCGAACTTGTTCACCACGCCCGGCACGACGTCCATCTTCATCATGAAGTTGACGGGCCAGAAGTCATGGATGACATCACGCGAGGTGAGGCGGAACTGCACCTTCTCGTTGACCGGCAGCCAGAGCGTCGGAGCGTCCTTGGGCGTACCGACCTCGTACGCGGCGTCCTTGTTGGCCGGGTCGGGGGTCTCGGTGTTCTCGTAGTTGAACGCCCAGCTCCACTGGAAGCCGACCACGTTGACGTAGTGCTGCGGCTTCTCGGAGACCTGCGTCAGCTTCGACTCGTCGCGGGCGACGAAGTAGAAGAGGACCGAGACGATGATGATGGGGACCGCGGTGTAGAGCGCCTCGATGGGCACGTTGTACCGGGTCTGCGGGGGGATCTCCACACCGGTGCGCTTGCGCCGGTGGAAGATCACGCTCCAGATGATCAGACCCCACATCAGTACGCCGACCACCAGCGCCGCGATCCAGGAGCCCTGCCACATCCGGAGGACCATGGGCCCTTCCTCGGTGACGGGGCTCGGGAGGCCAAGCCTGGGGAGGTCGTTGGCCGAGCAGCCGGTGGCGGTCGCGATGACGAGGCCCAGTGCCAGCGCCTGAGGCAGCTTCCGCCGCATCGTGCGCCGCGGCGAGCGGTCGGAGCCGTTGGGACTCACGTAGCGCCTTCCCGAAGTCTCGCCCGCCTTCGCGTCGCCCCGGGGAGGAGTGTGAGCCTCCCCGGCGACCCGTCCACGGGCACGGTTTGAATGCTTATGCGGGCCAAACCCTACTCCAGCCTTATGCGCTCCTGACGGGCAGCCCCCGGTAACGCGCCGCCTGCTAGCCCGATCAGGCCCGGCAGGGGCTGCGTCGCAGGTCATCGCAGGCATTCGAGGTCCGTACGCCCGATCGGGGGATGACCTCGGACGACGCCCGTGACGGCCCGTCGGGCACGGACGAAGCGGACATTCAGGATGATCGACTGACGGCGGGTGAGTCGCGCGGTCGGACCGGGTCGCGGACCGGGTGTGTCGTTAAATGTGACCGTGTATTTCGACGTGGCCTCGACGGCCCCCCTGCACCCCGTCGCGCGGCAGGCCCTGACCGCCGCCCTGGACGAGGGCTGGGCCGATCCGGCCCGGCTGTACCGCTCCGGCCGGCAGGCCCGGATGCTGCTGGACGCCGCCCGCGAGACGGTCGCCGCGGTGCTGGGCGCGCGGCCCGACGAGATCGCCTTCACCGCGAGCGGCACCCAGGCCGTCCAACTGGGCCTGCTGGGCGCCCTGGCCGGGAACCGGCGGCGCGGCGGCCACTTCGTGCACTCCGCGGTGGAGCACTCCAGCGTGCTGCACGTCGCCGAGCGCCAGCTGGCGGGCGGGGGCGAGGTCTCGGTGGCGCCGGTGGACCGGGGCGGCCGGGTCGACCCGGGGGCGCTCGGCGCGCTGCTGCGCCCGGACACCGCGCTGGCCGCGGTGCAGAGCGCCAACCACGAGGTCGGGACGGTGCAGCCGGTCGGCGAGGTCGCCGCGCTGTGCGCCGAGGCCGGCGTCCCGCTGCTGGTGGACGCGGCGCAGAGCGCCGGACGGCTGGACGTCCCGGCGGGCTGGTCGCTGCTGACGGCGAGCGCCCACAAGTGGGGCGGCCCGCCCGGGGTGGGGGTGCTGGCGGTGCGCAAGGGCGTCCGGTACGCCTCGCCGCTGCCGGCCGACGAGCGCGAGGGCGGCCGGGTGCCCGGCTACGTCAACGTCCCGGCGATCGTGGCCGCGGCCGCCTCGCTGCGCGCCGTACGGGCCGAGGCCGAACGGGAGAACGCCCGGCTGCACGCACTGGTCGAACGGATCCGCACCCGGGTGCCGCGGCTGGTGCCCGAGGTCGAGGTGGTCGGCGACCCGGTGCGGCGGCTGCCGCACATCGTCACCTTCTCCTGCATGTACGTGGACGGGGAGGTGCTGCTGACCGAGCTGGACCGGGCGGGCTTCGCGGTCTCCTCCGGCTCCTCCTGCACCTCGTCCACGTTGACGCCCAGCCATGTGCTGGCGGCGATGGGAGTGCTCACCGAGGGGAACGTGCGGGTCTCGCTGCCGTACGGAACGGCCGAGGCCGACGTGGAGCGCTTCCTCGCGGTGCTGCCGGACCTGGTGGCCGGCGTCCGGGCGCCGCTCGGGCTGGACCTGCCGGCGCCGGCGGCGCCCGTGGAGCTCACCGGCGCCGAGCCTCCTGAGGCGAACGGGCGAGTCACCCCGCCCCGAGCCGAAGGGCGCGCCGGTGCCGAAAGTGAGGAGCGACAAGCGAGCGACGAAGGAGGGAGTGCCGGAGCGACGAGTGTCGGCACCGGGTCCGAGCGCCCGGAGGCGAGCGGGCGAGTCACGGTCATCGACGCCTTGGGCAAGCGCTGCCCGCTGCCGGTGATCGAGCTGGCGAAGCGGATCGGCGAGGTGCCGCCGGGCGGCACGGTCGTCGTGCTGGCGGACGACGACGCGGCCCGGCTGGACATCCCGGCCTGGTGCGGGATGCGCGGGCAGGAGTACGCGGGCGAGGCCCCGGCCGCCGAGTACGGCGGCGACCGGGGCTCGGCCTACCTCGTGGTGCGCCGCTCCTGAGCGGGGCGGACTACTTGACCAGGCGCGCGGCGATCTCGCCGGCCGCCTCGGCGCCGTAGGCCTCCTCGAAGCGCTTCAGGAAGGTGGCCGGGCGCAGCTCGTACTCCTGGGTGCCGACGGTCTCGATCACCAGGGTGGCGAGCATGCAGCCGAGCTGGGCGGAACGCTCAAGGTCGAGGTCCCAGGACAGACCCGCCAGGAAGCCGGCGCGGAAGGCGTCGCCGACGCCGGTCGGGTCGACCTTGGCCTCCTCCTTGGCGCAGCCGACCAGGATCGGCGCCTCGCCCTTGCGCTCGATCCGCACGCCCTTGCTGCCCAGGGTGGTGACCCGGGTGCCGACGCGGGTGAGCAGTTCCTCGGCGCCCCAGCCGGTCTTGCTCTCGATCAGCGCGGCCTCGTACTCGTTGGTGAAGAGGTACGCGGCGCCGTCCACGATCTCGCGGATGTCGTCGCCCTCCAGGCGGGCCAGCTGCTGGGAGGGGTCGGCGGCGAAGGCGTAGCCGCGGGTGCGGCACTCCTGGGTGTGGCGGACCATGCCCTGCGGGTCGTCGGCGCCGATCAGGACGAGGTCCAAGCCGCCGACGCGGTCGGCGATCGGCTTCAGCTCGATGTTGCGGGCCTCGGCCATGGCGCCGGTGTAGAACGAGGCGATCTGGTTGTGGTCCTCGTCCGTCGTGCACATGAAGCGCGCGGTGTGGCGGGTCTCGGAGATGTGGACGGAGTCGCAGTCCACACCGTTGCGCTCCAGCCAGCTGCGGTACTCGGCGAAGTCCGCGCCGGCGGCGCCGACCAGGACGGGGCGCAGGCCGAGGACCCCCATGCCGAAGGCGATGTTCGGCGCGACGCCGCCGCGGCGGATGTCCAGGGCGTCGACCAGGAAGGACAGCGACACGGTGTGCAGCTGCTCGGCGACGAGCTGGTCGGCGAACCGACCCGGGAACGTCATCAGGTGGTCGGTGGCGATCGAGCCGGCGACGGCGATACGCACGGAAGGTCTCCTCAGGGTGGCTGCTGGGCCAGCGGGCAGGCGGGGATGAACCCACCCACGGTACCCGGCCCCGGGGAGCCCCCAGGCAGGAGTGCCGCAAGTTGCCGCCCGTAAGGCCAGGGTGGCACCCGTTGCCCCCCGACGTGTACTACCTCCCGGTAGCACTGGTGGGCGGCCGGGCCACTGCCTAGGGTCGGCCGTGGAGGGCCCGTCGTGCGGGCCCCGTCGAAGACCGTGGCAGCGTGGCCACGGCCCTGGATCGGAGCGATACCGATGACGACCGACCACTGCGCCCCGCCCGTCCTGCGGACCGAGGACGGCGAGACGCTCGACGCCCTGGTGGACTCCTCCCGGCGGCTGCGCCGGTTCTGGCCCGAGGTCGCGGCCGGCCCGGAGCCCGCCGCTCCCTCGCCGACCGGCTTCCGGGTGCCCTCCGGCGCGCGGCGGGTGGTCGCCGGGATGGCCGAGTACGGGTTCTGAGCCCCGCCGGGCCGGGTTGATCGGAACGGGTCGGGACCGGCGCGGAACCGGATCCGACCGGAGCACGTCACATCCGCGCGGAGCAGCGAGGAGGCGGCACCGCTGAGCCCTCGGGAGGATGTGCAGATGGACCTGGAGACGATGCCCCGGCGCGGTCGGCGGGCGGTGGCCCTGGCCGCTCTGGCACTGGCGGCGGTGGTGACGGTGGCCGGCTGTGACGGGGGCGACAAGTCCGCCTCGGACTCGGCGGTGAGCGGCGCGGGCGCCGCCTCCGCCTCGGCGAGTGCCTCCGCGCAGGCCCCGGCGGACTCCGCGAGCCCGTCCTCGGCGGCCGCGACCGGGCCGGCTCCCGGTACCGCTCAGCCGCCGGCCGGCCAGACGGCCACGGCGGCCTCGCCGGCACCCGGGCAGCCGGCCCCGGCCACTCCCCCGGGCAACGGGATCGCGGTGGGCGAGCCGAACCCGAACGGGGCGGGCTCGCCGGTGCGCCCGCCGGTCGGCTACCGGGTGGACGGCACCACCAAGCTGACCGTCTACTTCTTCGGCGGGGTCTGCACCACGTACGCGCTGAAGGCGGACGAGTCGCAGCCGGGCCGGGTGGACGTGCTGGTCGTGCCGGGACCGCCGACCGTCCAGCCGGGTCAGGTGTGCAACGCCCTGGCCAAGCGACAGTCGGTGTCGGCCGACCTGCGCTCGCCGCTGGCGGGGCGGACCGTGGTGGACCGGACCAGCGGCCAGGAGGTGCCGCTGGAGGGCGACCCGCACATCGGGCCTGACCCGGTGAGCCCGGACGTCGCCGGACGGTAGCCGCGCCGCGGCCGGAGGAACGAGAAGGCGGCCCCGGGGTGACCCCGGGGCCGCCTTCCGCAGCGGGCTTAGCTGAACGAGTCGCCGCAGGCGCAGGAGCCGGTGGCGTTCGGGTTGTCGATGGTGAAGCCCTGCTTCTCGATGGTGTCGACGAAGTCGACGGTGGCGCCGCCCAGGTACGGGGCGCTCATCCGGTCGGTGACGACCTTGACACCGTTGAAGTCCTTGATCACGTCGCCGTCGAGCGAGCGCTCGTCGAAGAACAGCTGGTAACGCAGGCCGGAGCAGCCGCCGGGCTGGACGGCGACGCGCAGCGCGAGGTCCTCGCGGCCTTCCTGCTCCAGCAGGGCCTTGACCTTGGCCGCGGCGGCATCGGTGAGGAGGATGCCACTCTCGACGGTGGTCTCGTCCTGGACGGTCATCTGCTTTCTCCCGGTCTTGACGACGGTCTGCCGCCAGTGCCAACCAACCGCCGTCCGGTTTCATTTCCCGGGTGGGCGATGAATTGTGCGGCCTGTTCGCGGCTGGATATCCGTGGGCCGGGTGTGCCACCCGCGTCCCCTACGCTCCCCATGCTCGCACACCCCCGGACGGCGGGTCACCGTCGCGCGGTCCCGAGGTCGTGGATCCGGGTGAACCGGCCCCGCGGCGGGCCGCCGGACGCCAGGATGGTCCTCATGATCATTCGCCCGGTCAGGGACACCGCCGCGGACGCGGAGGCCGTCCGGGAACTCGCCGACGCCGCGTTCGTCGACACCTCCCCGGCCGGGGCGGCACCGGGGCCGACGCCCCTGCGGCTGGCCGGGACCAGACACCTGGCGCGCACCGATCCCGGGGGCTGCTGGCTGGCCGAGAGCGGCAGCGAGCCGGTCGGGGCGGTGCTGTCGATCCGTCGGGAGGGCCTGTGGGCGCCCTCCCTGTTCGCCGTCCGGCCGTCCGCCCAGGGCAAGGGCGTCGGGCGGCTGCTGCTGGAGCGGGCGGCGGCGCACTCCCGGGGCTGCCTGCGCGGAATGGTCTGCGCCGCGGACTCCCCGGCGGCGGCCCGCCGCTACCGGCTGGCCGGGTTCACCCTGCACCCGGCGATGCGGCTGGCCGGACGGGTGGACCGGGACGGGCTGCTCGACCCCGGGGACATCCCGGTGCACCGCGGCAACGCGACCCACCTGCACCTGCTGGACTCGGTGGACCGGCGGCTGCGCGGGTCCGCGCACGGGCCGGACCACGAGCTGATGCTGGGCCACTTCGAGGAGCTGCTGATCGCCGACACGCTGGCCGGCAGCGGCTACTGCTACCGGGACGGCGGCGTGGTGCGGCTGCTCGCGGCCACCAGCAAGCGGATCGCCGCCCGGCTGCTGCGCGAGGCGCTGGCCCGGGTGCCGGACGGCGTCGAGGCACGGGTGGAGCACCTGACCGCGGAGCAGGAGTGGGCGCTGGACGTCGGGTTGGAGGTGGGGCTGACGCCGCGGGCCGGCGGCTTCGTCGGGGTGCGCGGGATGCGGCCGCCGACGCCGTACCTGCCGAGCGGGGCGTTCCTGTAGGCACGCGTACGGCCCCGCCGGAGTGCCGGCGGGGCCGTGGACGTCAGGGGGCTCAGACCATGGTGTCCAGGATCTCCCGGACCATCTCCATGGTGGTGCCGGGGTGCAGGAAGGCGAAGCGGGCGACCGTCTCGCCGTCCCAGCCGGTGGGGGTGACGAAGCCGATCTGGTCCGCGAGCAGCTGCTGCGACCAGCGGTAGTAGTCGTCGTTGGTCCAGCCCACGCGCTTGAAGCAGACCGCCGAGAGCTGCGGGTCGAACAGCAGCTCCAGGTGCTCGGTCTCGCGGATCAGCTGGGCGGTCTCCCGGGCCAGCGTGAGTCCGGCCTCGATGGCGTCGGTGTAGGCCTGGACGCCGTGCACGGCCAGCGAGAACCAGAGCGGCAGGCCGCGGGCACGCCGGGTCAGGTGGTAGGCGTAGTCGGTGGGGTTCCACTCGTCGCCCTCGGTGTGCAGGACGTCCAGGTAGGAGGCGTCCTGGGTGTGCACGGCGCGGGCGAGCTGCGGGTTGCGGTAGATCAGCGCGGCGCAGTCGAAGGGGGCGAACAGCCACTTGTGCGGGTCGACCACGAAGGAGTCGGCGTGCTCGATGCCGTCGTAGCGCTCGCGCACCGAGGGGGCGAACAGGCCGGCACCGCCGTAGGCGCCGTCCACGTGGAACCAGAGGTCGCGCTCGCGGGCGACCTCGGCCAGGCCCTTGAGGTCGTCGACGATGCCCTCGTTGGTGGTGCCGGCGGTGCCGACGACGGCGATCACCGTCTCGGGGTCGGGGTCGGCGGCCAGCGCGGCGCGCAGCGCCTCGCCGGTGAACCGCCGGTCGACGGTCGGGACCTTGAAGGCCTCGACGCCGATGATGTTGAAGGTGTTCTTGACCGAGGAGTGCACCTGGTCGGCGACGGCGATCCGCAGCCGGGCCTCCGGGCCGACGCCCAGCCGGCGGCGGGCGGTGTCGCGGGCGACGACCAGGGCGGAGAGGTTGCCGGCCGAGCCGCCGGAGACGAAGGTGCCGCCGGCCGACTGGGGCAGGCCCGCCCGGTCGGCGATCAGGCGCAGCACCTGGTTCTCGGCGGCGATCGCGCCGGCCGCCTCCAGCCAGGAGATGCCCTGCAGGGAGGCGCAGGAGACGACCATGTCGAACAGCAGCGCGGCCTTGGTCGGGGCGCACGGGATGAAGGACAGGTAGCGCGGGCTGTCGGCGGAGATGACCGCCCGGGACAGCTCGTGGTCGTACAGCTTGAGCACGTCGACCGGGTTGTTGCCGTGCTGGTTGAGCAGGCCGGCCAGCTGGGCGCGCAGGTGCTCGCCGTCACCGGGGTGGTCGAGCGGGACGGGGTCGTACTGCAGCCGCTCCCGCATGTAGTCGAAAACCAGGTCGACCAGGTCGTTGTCGGGCCGGTGCATGCGGTCGGGTGCTGCGGACACGGCTGTCCCTCTCGGCGTGGGGTGTCGGGGGGCGCCCGGGCGGCGGGAGGCTTCACCGCGACGACCGGACGTGATCAGAGTAGGCAGCGCGAACGCCCCGCCGCGCGTCGGAACGCGGCTGGTCAGGCAGGTTTCGGGCGTCTTCGGGCGGGTCCGCGCAGGATTCCTGCGTACGGCCGGCTGGCGCTACCCGATGAGCTGGGAGAGGACCACCGAGGAGCGGCTGCGCTGCACGCCGGGCTCGCGCCGGATGCGCTCGATGACGGCTTCCAGGTGGCGCGTGTCGGCGGCCCGCAGGTGGACCAGGGCGTCCGGGTCGCCGGTGACCGTCCAGGCGGCGACCACCTCGGGGAACTGCCGCAGGCTGGCGAGGATCTCCTCGGGGGCGGTGCGCTCGCGGCAGTAGACCTCGACGAAGGCCTCGGTCTGCCAGCCCAGCACGGACGGGTCGAGCACCACGGTGAAGCCCCGCACCACGCCGCGCGCCCGCAGCCGGTCGATCCGCCGGCGCACGGCGGTGGCGGAGAGGTTCACCTGCAGGCCGATCTCGGCGTACGAGGCGCGGCCGTCGCTGCCGAGCCGGGCGAGCAGGAGCCGGTCGGTCTCGTCCAGGTCGGCCCCGACCACCTCGTGCGCTCGGCTGCTGGTCATGGGTACGGGGCTCCACGGGTCGTACGGGGGGCGGCGGGGTCGCTCCGGGCGGCGGACTGCCAATACCGAAACGGTTCGTCACCATTCTGGCGGATGACCTGGACGAGTTCACCGCCGCCGGATGACGGGCGGGAGGCCGTCACGGGACGTCGGGAAGCCGTCACGGGACGAGCAGCACGATCTTCCCCCGGGTGCGGCCCTCGGCGCTGAGCGCCTGGGCGGAGGCGGCCTGGGCCAGCGGGAAGGTGGAGGCGACGGTGACGGTCAGCCGCCCGTCGTCGGCGAGCGCGGCCAGCTCGGCGAGGCCGCCGGCGTCCGGGCGGACCCAGACGTACCGGCCGCCGACCGCCTTGACCCCGAAGTCGGCGACCGAGGCGATCCGGCCCGGGTCCGCCACCAGCTCGGCCGAGACCCCGACGGCGCCGTGGCCCACCAGGTCGAGCGCCGCGTCCACCCCGTCGGGGGCGAGCGCGCGGACCCGGTCGGCCAGGCCCTCGCCGTGGGCCACCGGATCGGCGCCGAGGCCGCGCAGGAAGTCGTGGTTGCGCTCGGCCGCGGTGCCGATCACCCGGGCGCCGGCGGCCCTGGCCAGCTGCACCGCCAGATGGCCGACCCCGCCGGCGGCGGCGTGCACGAGGACGGTCTCCCCCTCGGCCAGGCGCAGTGCCCGCAGGCTCTGGAGGGCGGTGAGCCCGGCCAGCGGCAGGCCGCCGGACTGCGCCCAGTCCAGCGCGGCCGGCTTGCGGGCCAGGGTGCGGACGGGCGCGGAGACCAGCTCGGCGTAGGTGCCGTGCTCGACGGCGTCCTTGCGGACGTAGCCGAACACCTCGTCGCCCGGGGCGAACTCGGTGACCGCACCGCCGACCGCGCGGACCACGCCGGCCACGTCCCAGCCCATGACCAGCGGGAAGTGCGCGTCGAGGATGCCGTCCAGGGCGCCGTCCCTGACCTTCCAGTCCACCGGGTTCACCCCGGCCGCCCGGACCTCGACCAGCACGGAGTCGGGGCCGACCTTGGGGTCGGGCAGGTCGATGTACTCGACCACCTCGGGGCCGCCGTAGCGGTTGATCGCAATTGCTTTCATGGGCTCAGCCATACCCGCGGGCTTCGAAATATCGATTCGGCCACCGACGGAAGCATCCGTTTCGACGAGCGGTTCTCGTCACATCGACAGGATGGCCATCGTCACTCTGACGCTAAGCGGTTAGAATAGATAGCGTCAGTTAGACGAAAAGGCCCCACCGCTAGCTCGGCCGCACAGAAGGGCACCCGCCCGTGACCACCACCATCACCGAGACCCACGGCGTCGACCCCACCCCGACCCCGCTCGCTCTGCTGCTGCTCGGCCGCGAGGCCGACCCGAACAGCGAGCGCGGCGTCGAATGCCCCGGTGACCTCCCCCCGGCCTCCGACCCGAACCTCGTCGAGCGCGCCCGCGCGGCCAAGGCCGCGCTCGGCGACCGCGTGTTCATCCTCGGCCACCACTACCAGCGCGACGAGGTGATCGAGTTCGCCGACGTCACCGGCGACTCCTTCAAACTCGCCCGCGACGCGGCGGCCCGCCCCGAGGCCGAGTACATCGTCTTCTGCGGCGTGCACTTCATGGCCGAGTCCGCGGACATCCTCACCAGCGACCGGCAGCAGGTCGTCCTGCCGGACCTCGCCGCCGGCTGCTCGATGGCCGACATGGCCACCGCCGAGCAGGTCGCCGAGTGCTGGGACGTGCTGACCGACGCCGGCATAGCCGACGTGACCGTCCCGGTCTCGTACATGAACTCCTCCGCCGACATCAAGGCCTTCACCGGTCGGCACGGCGGCCTCATCTGCACCTCCTCCAACGCCAAGCGCGCCCTGGAGTGGGCCTTCGAGCAGGGCCAGAAGGTGCTGTTCCTGCCCGACCAGCACCTCGGCCGCAACACCGTGGTGCGGGACATGGGCTTCTCGCTGGACGACTGCGTGGTCTACAACCCGCACCGGCCGAACGGCGGCCTGACCGCCGAGCAGCTGCGGAACGCGAAGATGATCCTCTGGCGCGGCCACTGCTCGGTGCACGGCCGGTTCAGCCTGGACTCGGTGAACGACGTCCGCGAGCGGATCCCCGGCGTGACCGTCCTGGTGCACCCCGAGTGCAAGCACGAGGTCGTCGCGGCCGCCGACATGGTGGGCTCGACCGAGTACATCATCAAGGCGCTGGACGCCGCCGAACCCGGCTCCAAGTGGGCCATCGGCACCGAGCTGAACCTGGTCCGCCGCCTGGCCAAGGCGCACCCGGACAAGGAGATCGTCTTCCTGGACCGCGCGGTCTGCTTCTGCTCGACCATGAACCGGATCGACCTGCCGCACCTGGTCTGGGCGCTGGAGTCGCTGGTCGAGGGCCGGGTGCCGAACGTGATCACCGTCGACCCGGAGACCGAGAAGTACGCCAAGGCGGCGCTGGACCGGATGCTGGCCCTGCCGTAGTCCGCAGTTCCCGGGCCCGGGCCCGGGAACCCCCGGCCGTACGCACGAAGGGCGGGCCCCCTCCCATCGGAGGGGGCCCGCCCTTTCGTCTGGCAGCAGCCGCAGGCGCTACTCGGGGAAGCCCGGGATCACGCCCTCGCCGTCGGCCATGAGCAGTTCGCGGACCTCGTCGATCGTCGCGTCGGCACTCGGCAGGATCAGCTCGGACGGCTCCAGGGAATCCAGCGGCACCGGGGTGCCGAACTGCTTCACCGCGTCGATGAGCTTGCCGTAGGCCTGGCGGAAGAGCGTCTCGTCCCCCGACTCCACTGCGGTGACAAGCTCCGCGTCGAGCTCGTTGAGCAGGTTCAGGTGGTCCTCGCCCACCTCGTACTGCCCTTCACCCATGACCCTCATGATCATGCCGTGCGTCTCCCTGGTTCGTGGGGTCGAGCTCAGATCACTTGTTGTAATTGATGCGCGGAGTGTCCTGCTGCGGCTGCGGCTGGGCACCCGGCTGCTTGCCCTGCTCGATCGCGGCGGGACCGGCCGAGGACGGGCCGGACAGCTCGGCCTTCATCCGGGCCAGCTCCAGCTCGACGTCGGAACCGCCGGCCACGCGCTCCAGCTCGGCCTCGATGTCGTCCTTGCGGCCGAGACCGCTCGCGTCGTCGAGCGCGCCGGAGGCGAGCAGCTCGTCGATGGCGCCGGCGCGGGCCTGCATCTGGGCGGTCTTGTCCTCGGCACGCTGGATCGCCAGGCCGACGTCGCCCATCTCCTCCGAGATGCCGGAGAAGGACTCGGCGATGCGGGTCTGCGCCTGCGCGGCCGTGTACGTCGCCTTGATGGTCTCCTTCTTGGTGCGGAAGGCGTCCACCTTGGCCTGAAGTCGCTGGGAGGCGAGCGTGAGCTTCTCCTCCTCGGCCTGGAGCTGCTGGTACTGCGTCTCCAGGTCGGTGATCTGCGACTGCATGTTGGCCTTGCGGGTCAGCGCCTCGCGGGCGAGGTCCTCGCGGCCGAGCGACAGCGCCTTGCGGCCCTGGTCCTCGTACTTGGCCGACTGCTGCTGGAGCTGGGTCAGCTGGAGCTCGAGCCGCTTGCGCGAGGTCGCGACGTCCGCGACACCGCGCCGTACCTTCTGCAGCAACTCGAGCTGCTTCTGGTACGAGTAGTCGAGCGTCTCACGCGGATCCTCCGCCCGATCCAAGGCCTTGTTCGCCTTGGAGCGGAAGATCAGCCCCATACGCTTCATGATTCCGTCGCTCATGGGCCTCGGGTGCCCCCTTCTCCGGCCTGCGGTCTCTATCTCGTTACCAGACACGACGAGTGTATGTGCAGCGAGCCCGTCGCCGCAGTGCACCTGCCTGCAACAAGACTGCTACAGCGACCGGAGGCGTTTCCTCCTCCCCCGGGTGGATCCGCCCCTCATACCTCCCATCGTCCATCCGACTGATCCCCTACGGGAAGGCCCCCGGAAACGCGGCCCGGCCGCCGTCCCTGCGGTATCGATATGCGTTTGGGTCCGAGGTCACCCGTGGAAGCCGCCCGGCACCCCGTACGCTGGTGGTGTGTTCCGACGCCGTTCAGATGATGCCGCCGCCTCCGCCACCGTGCTGGAGAAGCAGGACGAGACGACCCAGGCCCGCGACCCGCAGGCCAAGAAGGGCCGCCCCACCCCCAAGCGCAGTGAGGCCGAGGCCAACCGGCGTACCCGGGTGACCGTGCCCAAGGACCGCAAGGAGGCCGCCCGCCAGGGGCGCGAGCGGATGCGCGCCGAGCGCGAGAAGCAGCGCCAGGCCCTGATGAACGGCGACGAGCGCCACCTGCCGGCCCGTGACAAGGGTCCGGTGCGCAAGTTCGCGCGCGACTACGTGGACTCCCGCTGGTCGCTCGCCGAGTTCTTCCTCCCGGCCGCCGTGGTCATCCTGGTGCTCAGCATCGTCAAGGTGCCGACCCTCCAACTGCTCTCCACGCTGCTGTTCCTGCTGTTCTTCGTGTTCGTCGTCCTGGACTTCGTCCGCCTCGGCCTCGGCCTGCGCAAGCAGCTGGCCGAGCGCTTCGCCGGGCAGAACACCCGCGGCGCCGTCGCGTACGGCATCATGCGCACCCTCCAGATGCGCCGGCTGCGCCTGCCCAAGCCGCAGGTGCGGCGCGGGGAGAAGCCCTGACCGCCGAACCGGTCGACTCCGGCTGGGCCCCGCCCTCCTGGGAGGGGCCCGGCCTCTACGCGGTGCCCGGACAGGGGCGCACGCTTCCGGGGCAGGGCGAGGGCGGCCACGACCGGATCGCGCAGGAGCGCCGGCTGCCCTCGCGCAGCGGATCCTTCGCGGGCGGCACCGCCGCCTGGCCGACCCGGCCCGGCGGACTGCGCAACTTCGTCCGCCAGGAGCTCGTCGCCCGCCAGCTCGCCGAACAGCTGTCCGGCCGCAGCGCGCAGCGCGTCCTCGACATCGGCTGCGGCCAGGGCACCCAGGCGCTGCGGCTGGCCCGGGCCGGCCACTACGTCACCGGGATCGACTCCGACCCGGTCGCGCTCGGCGTCGCCCAGGCGGCGCTCGCCGAGGAGCCGCCGGAGGTCCGCGGCCGGATGCAGCTGCTCAGCGGCGACGGCCACCAGTGCGGACGTTGGTTCGGCCCGCGCAGCTTCGACGTGGTGCTCTGCCACGGCGTGCTGATGTACCTGCCCGACCCGGACCCGATGATCGCCTCGCTGGCCCGGCTGCTGGCGCCCGGGGGACTGCTCTCGCTGCTCGTCCGCAACCGCGACTCGCTCGCCCTGCGGCCGGCCGCCGCCGGGGACTGGCGGGCCGCCCTGCACGCCTTCGAGAGCGACCGGTACTACAACCGGGTCGGACTGGCCGCACGGGCCGACCGGCTCTCCGACCTCACCGTCACCCTCTCCGAGGTGTCGGTGCCGCTGCGGCACTGGTACGGCGTGCGGGTCTTCACCGACAACGCCGCGGACGACGCGGCCCCGCCGGTGGACGGGCGGCAGCTGGCCCAGCTCCTGGAAGCCGAGGACCGGGCCGGCCGCACCGACCCGTACCGGCAGGTCGCCGCGCTCCTGCACGTGATCGGGGCGAAGTAGCCCCGCGCGCCCGGCCCCGGGCTCAGCCCTCGTGCAGGCTCATCGCGTAGACCTTGTTGCCGTCCTCCAGCAGGACCGCGGTGTCCACGCCCTCCTCGGCGAGCTGCTTCCAGGTCTCCCCGATCCAGGTCTCGGCGTCCCCCTGGCCGGCGAACTCCTCCTGGCCGCCGCCGGGCGTCACCGCGCTGCCGTCCGCCTTCTCGTACCGCCACGTCCAGACCATGCCCGGCTCCTCCCACTGACGCTGCCTGTGTGCTGCGCACCATAGCCTGCCCGACCCGACCCGCCGTATACCTCTCGGGCAGGATGGCGGCATGGCGACCCCACCCGAGCCCACCCGTCCCCCGCTGCCCCGCACGCTGCTGCTCGGCGGCGCCCGCTCCGGCAAGTCCACCCGCGCCGAACAGCTGCTGGCCGACCACCCGGACGTCCTGTACGTGGCCACCGGCGGCACCCGGGACGGCGACGCCGAGTGGGCCCAGCGGGTCGCGCTGCACCGGGAGCGCCGGCCGGGGAGCTGGCGCACCGCCGAGACCTGCGACCTGGAGGCCGTGCTCGCCGACCCGGCCGACCCGGCACCGGTGCTGATCGACTGCCTCGCCCTGTGGCTGACCGCCGTGATGGACGAGTGCGGCGCCTGGGACGACGCGGTCTGGGCGGACGGCGGCGAGGCCGCCGTGCGGCGCCGCTGCGACGCGCTGGCCCGGGCCTGGGCCGCCACCGGACGGACGGCCGTCGCGGTGAGCAACGAGGTCGGCATGGGCGTCGTCCCGGCCACCCCCGCGGGCCGCCGCTTCCGCGACACCCTGGGCCGGCTCAACATGGCCGTGGCGGACGCCTCGGAGCGCGTCCTGCTGGTGGTGGCCGGACAGGCGCTCACCATCAAGCCGGACGTCAAGCCAGCCTCAAACTGAACACCTTCGGCGTGTAGCCTTCCGGACGATGGACACGACCGTGGATCTCGATACGTTCTCCTCTCTCGTCGAGCGCCCCGACGAGAGCGCCCGGCGGACCGCCGAGGAACGCTGGCAGGCGGCCGACCGGCCGCGCGGCGGGCTCGGCCGGCTGGAGGAGCTGGGCAGCTGGCTGGCCTCCGTACAGGGGCGCTCGCCGGTGCTGCCGGTCTCCGCCCCCAAGGTGCTGCTGTTCGCCGCCGACCACGGCGTGGCGGCGCTCGGGGTCTCCCGGATGCCCGCCGAGGGCGGCACCGCGGCCCGGGTGCGGGCCGTGCTCGACGGCAGCGCGCCGGTGTCCCGGCTGGCCGCGCGCTACGGCGCCCAGGTGCGGGTCGTCGACGTCGCGGTGGACGCCGACCCGCACGAGTTCCCGGACGAGGTGGTCGCCCACCGGATCCGGCGCGGCTCCGGGCGGATCGACGTCGAGGACGCGCTCACCGCGCAGGAGACCGTCCGGGCGTTCCGGGCCGGCATGGCCGTCGCCGACGAGGAGGCCGACGCCGGCACCGACCTGGTGCTGCTCGGCGACCTCGGGGTCGGCGCCACCACGGTGGCCGGCGTACTGGTCGGCGCGCTCTGTGGGACGGACGCGGCGGCGGTGACCGGGCGCGGCTCCGGCATCGACGACCGCGTGTGGATGGTCAAGTGCGCCGCCATCAGGGACTCGCTGCGGCGGGCCCGGCCGGTGCTCGGCGACCAGCTGGCGCTGCTCGGCGCCACCGGCGGGGCCGACTTCGCGGCGATCACCGGCTTCCTGCTCCAGGCGGCCGTCCGACGGCTGCCGGTGGTGCTGGACGGCGTGGTCTCGGCGGCCTGCGCGCTGGTCGCGCAGCGGATCGCCTTCCGGGCGCCGGAGTGGTGGCGGGCCGGGCAGTCCAGCGGCGAGCCGGCCCAGGCGAAGGCGTACGACCGGCTGACCCTGACGCCGCTGCAGGACCAGGGCATCACCATGGGCGAGGGCGTCGGCGCGCTGCTGGCGCTGCCGCTGCTCCAGGCCGCGGGCGACCTGCTCGCCGACGAGGCGCCGAAGCCGTTCGTACCGGCCGCGCCGAGCGCGCCGAGGGAGCAGCCCAAGCTGCCCTCGGCGGCGGACCTGCTGCGGAAGCTGTAGCGGCCCGGCTGACTGCCTGACACCCCACAAGAACGCCCCTGGCCAGGGGCGTTCTTGCTTGTTTGTGAGAGGAACGCGATTCATGGCGAACGGCGGCGATCGGGCCGGCTGGGCCGACGGCCTGAGGTTCGGGTTCGGGACGCTGTCCGTCCTGCGGGTGCGGGTGGAGCGGTGGGACCGGACCGCGGCGGCCCGGGCGATGCTGACGGCCCCGCTGGTCGGGCTGGTGCTGGGGGCCCTGGCGGCCGCGGCCGGGGCGCTGGTGGCCTGGCGGGCGGGCGGGCTGCTCGGCGCGGTGACCGCGGTGGGGGTGCTCGCCGGACTGACCCGCGGGCTGCACCTCGACGGTCTGGCGGACGTCGCCGACGGGCTGGGCAGCGGGAAGCCGGCCGAGGACGCGCTGCGCATCATGAAGCAGTCCGACATCGGTCCGTTCGGCGTACTGACCCTGGTCCTCGTGCTGCTCGCCCAGGTCGCCGCGCTGGCCGGGCAGTTCGGCCACTCGCCGCTGCGCGGCGCGCTCGCGGTGCTCGCCTCGGCGACGGCCGCCCGGTGCGCGCTCTCCTGGGGCTGCGTGCGGTCGGTGCCGGCCGCCCGGCCCGGCGGGCTGGGGGCGATGGTGGCGGGCACCGTGCCGCCCGCCGGGGCCGCCGCCGCAACGGCCGCCGCGGCGCTCGCCCTGGCCGCCGCGGGACTGCTCGACGGACGGTCAACTCTCTTTCTCCCACTGGCCGTTGTGCTCGGCACCGGCTGTGCCCGACTGCTGCTCGGCCGGTGTGTGCGGCGGTTCGGCGGGATCACCGGCGACGTGCTCGGCGCGATGGCCGAAACCGCCGCGACCGCCTCGCTGTTCGCCCTGGCTTTGCTCGGCTGATACCGGGCGGCGCGTGATCCCAGCATGCGGACTACCATGCGTGGAGCACCGCAGCCCTGCACCGTGGCAGGTCCTGCCCGCCCGGCGCGCACCGAGGAGCCGGGGCCTCTGGTGTGCGCGGCCGCGCGGACGGCCGCGCGCACCAGGGGGCCCGGACCCGCGGAGGCCCGCCGGCGGACGGCCTCCGTGGGCGGGCTGCGCCGGTGCGGCAGCCTCGCCGTGGCCGGCCGTGGACCGCGAAAGAACAGGACGCATTACGTGACTGCATTGTCTGTGAGCACCTCCTCCGCCGCCTCGCTGCGCGCGGACGCCCTGGTGGTCGGTGTCGCGAAGGGCCCCAAGGGCATCGTGCTGGCCCCCGGCGCCGAGGCCGTCAACGAGGCGTTCGAGGGCAAGCTGACCGAGGTCCTCAGCACCCTGGGCGCGACCGGCGCCGAGGGCGAGGCCGTCAAGGTCCCCTCCCCCGCCGGCCTGAAGGCCGCGCTCGTGCTCGCGGTCGGCCTGGGCGAGGCCGCCGAGGGCGCCTACGAGCTGGAGACGCTGCGCCGCGCCGCCGGTGTCGCCGCCCGCACCCTGGCCGGTGCCAAGAAGGCCGCGCTGGCCCTGCCGGCCGAGTCCGCCGAGGAGGTCGAGGCGGTCGCGCTGGGCGGTCTGCTCGGCTCGTACGCCTTCGGCGCGTACAAGGGCGACGGCAACGGCAAGGAGCCGGTCGGCGAGCTGGTCCTGCTGACCGTCCGCAAGGGCAGCAAGGACGCCAAGGCCGCCGTGGAGCGCGCCGCCGCGATCGGCGAGGAGATGAACCGGGCACGCGACCTGGTCAACACCGCGCCGAACGACCTGAACCCGAAGAGCTTCGCCGCGATCGCCCAGGCGGCCGGCAAGGAGCACGGCCTCAAGGTCGAGGTGCTGGACGAGAAGGCGCTGACCAAGGGCGGCTTCGGCGGCCTGCTGGGCGTCGGCGGCGGCTCGGAGAACCCGCCCCGCCTGGTGAAGGTGGCCTACACCCACCCGAAGGCCAAGGCCACCCTCGCCTTCGTCGGCAAGGGCATCACCTACGACTCGGGCGGCATCTCGCTGAAGCCGGCCGGCCACAACGAGACCATGAAGTGCGACATGGCCGGCGCCGCCGCCGTGTTCGCCGCCGTGGTGGCCGCCAAGCGCCTGGGCCTGGTCGTCAACGTGACCGCCTGGCTGGCCCTGGCCGAGAACATGCCGTCCGGCTCCGCCACCCGCCCGGGCGACGTGCTGAAGATGTACGGCGGCAAGACCGTCGAGGTCCTGAACACGGACGCCGAGGGCCGCCTGGTGCTGGCCGACGCGATCGTGCGGGCCGGCGAGGAGAACCCGGACGTCATCATCGACGTGGCCACCCTGACCGGCGCCATGGTGCTGGCACTGGGCAACCGCACCTTCGGCGTGATGGCCAACGACGACGAGCTGCGCGAGGAGCTGCACGTCCTGGCCGGCGAGGCGGGCGAGCAGTCCTGGCCGATGCCGCTGCCGGCCGACCTGCGCAAGGGCTTCACCGAGTCGACCATCGCCGACCTGGCCAACATGGGCGAGCGGATGGGCGGCGGCCTGGTGGCCGGCCTGTTCCTGAAGGAGTTCGTGGCCGAGGGCACCGACTGGGCGCACCTGGACATCGCCGGCCCGGCGTTCCACGAGGGCGCGCCGTACGGCTACACCCCGAAGGGCGGCACCGCGAGCGCGGTGCGCACCCTGGTCCGCTTCGCCGAGCAGAGGGCGAACGGCAAGGCCTGATCCGGAGCGACCCGAACCGGAGCGACCTGAACTGGCGAGGCCCGATCCGGAACGGCCTGAACCGGCGAGGCCGAACCGGCGTGGCCCGGTCCAGGACCCCGTTCGAGGGGGCTCCTGGTCGAGGACCCGCCGCGACGGGGCCCGGCGCGCGTGCGCCGGGCCCCGTCGCAGTTCCGGCCGGGCGGTCCGGAGTGCCGGCCGGACGTTCCGGAGTTCCGGCCGGGTTACCTGCGAGTAGGTCGGGGCGCCGGGGCGCACCCCTGTTCGCTGCGGGCGAAACTTTGTTCCGCACTGCGGAAGAAGCTGCGGCGAGCGGCGCGGACGACGCCCGTCCGGCGGCTGTCAACACCTCGCTGAGCTGCGATGATGCCCTTCCGTCGGGGGCATTCCCGCCCCGGTGACCGCTCCGCGGGACACCCCTGGCTCGGGCCCGGACATCAGCCACCGTGAACAAGTGCGAAGATGTATTTCCGGCACGACTGGGCGCCCCACAAAGGCTTCCGACCCACCGGACCGCGACCGGCCCGGCGACCCACCCCATGCATGGAGGACGTGACGTGGCGAACGACGCCAGCACCGTTTTCGACGTAGTCATTCTCGGAGGCGGAAGCGGCGGTTACGCCGCGGCGCTCCGCGCCGCTCAGCTGGGCCTGAGCGTTGCCCTGGTCGAGAAGGGTGAGCTGGGCGGCACCTGCCTGCACCGCGGCTGCATCCCGACCAAGGCTCTCCTGCACGCCGCGGAGATCGCGGACGAGACGAAGGAGGCCGCCGAGTTCGGTGTGCTGGCCACCTTCCAGGGCATCGACATCAACGGCGTCCACAAGTACAAGGACGACGTCATCGCCGGCCTGTACAAGGGCCTCCAGGGCCTGGTGGCGTCCCGCAAGGTCACCTTCATCCAGGGCGAGGGCAAGCTCTCCTCGCAGACCTCGGTTGACGTCAACGGCCAGCGCATCGAAGGCCGCCACATCGTCCTGGCCACCGGTTCCGTGCCGCGCTCGATCCCGGGCCTGGAGATCGACGGCAACCGCGTGATCTCCTCGGACCACGCCCTCAAGCTCGACCGCATCCCGAAGTCGGCCGTCATCCTCGGCGGCGGCGTGATCGGCGTCGAGTTCGCCTCGGTCTGGAAGTCCTTCGGCGTCGAGGTCACCATCGTCGAGGCGCTGCCGCACCTCGTCCCGCTGGAGGACGAGAACTCCTCCAAGCTGCTGGAGCGCGCGTTCCGCAAGCGCGGCATCAAGTTCGAGCTGAAGGCCCGCTTCTCGGGCGTCGAGTACACCGAGACCGGTGTCCGCGTCTCCACCGAGAACGGCAAGCAGATCGACGCCGACCTGCTGCTCGTCGCCATCGGCCGCGGTCCGGTCTCGGCCGGCCTCGGCTACGAGGAGAACGGCGTCGCGATGGACCGCGGCTACGTCCTGGTCGACGAGTACATGCGCACCAACGTGCCCACCATCTCCGCCGTCGGTGACCTCGCCCCGACCCTGCAGCTGGCCCACGTCGGCTTCGCCGAGGGCATCCTGGTGGCCGAGCGCCTGGCCGGCCTCAAGCCGATGCCGATCGACTACGACGGCGTCCCGCGCGTGACCTACTCCAACCCCGAGGTCGCCTCCGTCGGCATCTCCGAGGCCAAGGCCGTCGAGCTGTACGGCAAGGAGAAGGTCGTCACCCTCAAGTACAACCTGGCCGGCAACGGCAAGAGCAAGATCCTGAAGACCGCCGGCGAGATCAAGCTCGTCCAGGTCAAGGACGGCGCCGTGGTCGGCGTCCACATGGTCGGCGCCCGCATGGGCGAGCAGGTCGGCGAAGCCCAGCTGATCTACAACTGGGAGGCCCTGCCGGCCGAGGTCGCGCAGCTCATCCACGCGCACCCGACCCAGTCCGAGGCCCTGGGCGAGGCGCACCTGGCGCTGGCCGGCAAGCCGCTGCACGCGCACGACTGATCACGCCCCACCCCCTTTCCCGGTACTTCCCGTACGCAAGTACTTCCCGTACGCAAGACTTGATAGGAGTCGCTGAAACCATGGCGGTCTCAGTAACACTGCCCGCGCTGGGCGAGAGCGTTTCCGAGGGCACTGTCACCCGCTGGCTGAAGGCCGAGGGTGAGCGTGTCGAGGTCGACGAGCCGCTGCTCGAGGTGTCGACCGACAAGGTCGACACCGAGATCCCGGCCCCGGCTTCCGGCATCCTGTCCTCCATCAAGGTCGCCGAGGACGAGACCGTCGAGGTGGGCGCCGAGCTGGCGGTCATCGACGACGGTTCGGGCGCCCCGGTCGCCGCCCCGGCCCCCGCCGCCGAGGCCGCGCCCGCCGCCGCCCCGGCTCCGGCCGCTCCGGTCGCCGAGGCTCCGGCCGCTCCGGCCCCGGTCGCCGCCGCCCCGGCCCCCGCCGCCGCCCCGGCCGCCGACGCCACCCCGGTGCTGCTGCCGGCGCTGGGCGAGTCGGTCACCGAGGGCACCGTCACCCGCTGGCTGAAGGCCGAGGGTGACACCGTCGAGATCGACGAGCCGCTGCTCGAGGTCTCCACCGACAAGGTCGACACCGAGATCCCGTCGCCGGTCGCCGGCACCCTGGTGAAGATCCTGGTCGGCGAGGACGAGACCGCCGAGGTCGGCGCCCAGCTCGCGCTGATCGGCGCCGCCGGTGCCGTCGCCGCCGCTCCGGCCCCCGCTGCCCCCGCTGCCCCGGCTGCTCCGGCCCCGGTCGCCGCTGCCCCGGCTGCTCCGGCCCCGGTCGCCGCTGCCCCGGTTGCTGCTCCGGCTCCGGTCGCCGCTCCGGCCCCGGTTGCTGCTCCGGCCCCGGTTGCCGCTCCGGCCCCGGTCGCCGCTCCGGCCGCTCCGGTGGCCGACAACGGTGACGCCTACGTCACCCCGCTGGTGCGCAAGCTCGCCGCCGAGCACGGCGTCGCGCTGTCCTCCGTCGCCGGCACCGGCGTCGGCGGCCGCATCCGCAAGCAGGACGTCATCGCCGCCGCGGAGGCCGCCAAGGCCGCTCCGGCCCCCGTCGCCGCTGCCCCGGCCGCCGCGCCGAAGGCCGCCGCCGCGCCGTCCGCCCTGCGCGGTCAGACCGTCAAGATGACCCGCATGCGCAAGGTCATCGGCGACAACATGATGAAGGCGCTGCACGAGCAGGCCCAGCTGACCAGCGTGGTCGAGGTGGACGTCACCAGGATCATGTCGCTGCGCGCCAAGGCCAAGGAGGGCTTCCTGGCCCGCGAGGGCGTCAAGCTCTCCCCGATGCCGTTCTTCGTCAAGGCCGCCGCCCAGGCGCTGAAGGTCCACGCGGTCGTCAACGCCCGGATCAACGACGCCGAGGGCACGGTCACCTACTTCGACACCGAGAACATCGGTATCGCGGTGGACTCCGAGAAGGGCCTGATGACCCCGGTCATCAAGGGCGCGGGCGACCTCAACATCGCCGGCATCTCGAAGAAGACCGCCGAGCTGGCCGCCAAGGTCCGCGACAGCAAGATCACCCCGGACGAGCTGTCCGGCGCCACCTTCACCATCAGCAACACCGGCTCGCGCGGTGCGCTGTTCGACACCGTGATCGTGCCGCCGAACCAGGTCGCCATCCTGGGCATCGGCGCCACCGTCAAGCGCCCGGTGGTCATCGAGGCCGACGGCGGGACCGCCATCGGCATCCGCGACATGACCTACCTGTCGCTCTCCTACGACCACCGCCTGGTGGACGGCGCCGACGCCGCCCGCTACCTGGTCGCGGTCAAGGAGATCCTCGAGGCCGGCGAGTTCGAGGTCGAGCTCGGCCTCTGACCCCACCAGGTCCCCGCGGAAACCCGCGTACGGAACCCCGCGTCGTCCCCGGACGGCGCGGGGTTCCGCCGTTCCCGGCCCCTGACGGACCGAGTCCCGAACGCGCGCCGAGTCGCGGCATGCGCGGACGCGGCCGAACGGGGATGCTGGAGCCGTGATGGACGAGACGGACTTCTGGCAGATCATCGACGAGACCCGGGACGCCGCCGAGGGCGACCCAGACGAGCAGGCCGACCTCCTGGTGGAACGGCTCCTCCAGCTGACCCCGGACGACGTGATCGACTTCGCCCGGCTGTTCCAGGCGCGGTTCCACCGGGCCTACCGCCACGACCTGTGGGGCGCGGCCTACCTGCTGCTCGACGGCGCCTCCGACGACACCTTCGACTACTTCCGGTCCTGGCTGATCGGCCAGGGCCGGGAGGTCTTCGAGGGCGGGCTGGCCGAGCCGGACGACCTGGCGGACCTGCTGCCCGAGTTCGACGAGGAGGAGGACGGCGAGGCCGAGGACCTCGGCTACGCCGCCGACGAGGCGTACGAGCAGCTGACCGGTCTGCCGCTGCCCGAGGTGGGCGGGCGGCAGCCGGCGCGGCCGTCCGGGACGGCGCTGGACTTCGACGACCCGGACGTCATGGCGAAGCGCTTCCCCAAGCTCTGGGAGCGGTACGGGGACTAGGTGTCGGCCCTCAGACGCTGCTGCCGGCGGTGCCGTCCTGCTTGATGCCCCGGAGGATCCGGTCCAGCGCCGCGAACTCCGGCGCCGCCGGGTTGTCGTCCACGCCGCCCTCCATGACCACGTAGCCGCCGCCCTTGGCCGGGAGGGCGGCCACCAGGACGTAGCCCTGGGTGCCGTCCGTGGTGCGGATGTGCCAGCGGGTGGCGTAGCCGAGCACCCCGGCCACGCTGACGTACCCGGAGCCGGCGTCGGTGTGCGAGCTGACCCCGGAGAAGATCTGCGCGGCGTAGACGGGCATCTGGGCGTCGGCGGCCGCCTTCGGCGTGGCGCCCTGGACGGTGTCCTTCTCGACCGAGAACTGGCCGCGGATGCAGGAGCTGCCGTCCGGGCAGGTGTAACGGCCGGTGCCGAGGTAGACCGTCGAGTGCGGCGGGTTGGCGGACACGTCCCAGCCGTCGAAGACCGGCACGGTGATCGCGTGCTGGGGGTCGGGGACGGTGTTCTTGACCGCCGGCAGGGGCTTGGGCGCGACGGGGCTGCCGGTGGGTACGGTCGGGCTGGGGCTCGGTGAGGGGCTGCCGCTCTCGGTCACGGTGACGGTCGGGGCCGGGTCCGCCTTCGGGTCGCCGCCGCCGCTGAGCGCGACCCCGGCGACGATCCCGACCACGGCCAGCACGGCGACCGCGATGCCGATGACCGGGCCGGTCCTCCACCTGGTCTTCGGCGGCGGGTAGCCCGGGCCCGGGTAGCCGTAGCCGGGGTCCTGGGGCGGGTAGCCGGCCTGGGGCGGGTAGCCGTCGGCCGGGGCCTGGTAGCCGCCCTGGGCCGGGGCCGGGTAACCGAGCGGGGGCTGGGCCTGGGCCTGGTAGGCGTCCTGGCCCGGGTAGCCGTAGGCCGGTGCCGCCTGGCCGCCCGGGTGGCCGTGGCCGGGCGGCTGCCGGTCGGAGGGCGGCGAGGTCTGGGTGGGGGCGTCGGCGAGCCCGCCCGCGACGCCGCCCCTGAGCGGTCGGACCTCGCTGGTCCAGGCGTTGCCGTCCCACCAGCGCTCGTGACCGGGGGCGCCGTCCGCACCCGGGACCGGGTACCACCCGGGAGGCGTCGAGTTGCTCACGGCCGTACGGTACCCGGCGCGGCGGCGGTCCGGACAGGGCGGAACCGTCACGACTCCGCACCACTCGCGGGCGGTGAACCGCCTTTCGCGGCAAGCCTGTTCGAGCGGTCGGCCGCCTGCCCGGGCGGGGCCCAGGGCAGGGTGCCGGCGAGTCCGGGGCAGGGCCACGGCGAGGCCCGGGCAGGCCTTCTGGCGGCTCAGTCGGTCAGGCCGCGGGCCATCCAGACGTCGTCCACGAACCGGCCGTCGATCAGGAACTCCTCGGCCAGCGAGCCCTCGACGACGAAGCCGCAGCTCTCGTAGAGGCGGCGGGCCGGGGCGTTCCAGCCGAGCACGCGCAGGGTCATCTTGCGGGCGCCCTCCGCCCGGGCCGCCGCGCAGGCCGCTTCGACCAGCCGGCGGCCGACGCCCCGGCCGCGGACGGTGTCGTCGACGGCGAGGCCCTGGATCTGCCGTACGTGCCGGTTGCTCGCCAGCGGGGTGGGCGGGACCTGGCGGACGTAGCCGACGATCCGGCCGTCCAGCACGGCCAGCAGGTAGTGCTCGGGGGCGTGCCGCTCGTCGAAGATCGGGTCTTCGACGGCCGGTTGCGGGGAAACGTCGGACAGGAAGGACCAGGCCGCGTGGTTGAGGACGGCGAGCTCGCGCTCGTCCTCGCTCCGCGCCGTACGGATGATCAGATCGTCGTCAGGCATGCGCGCCATGCTAAGTCAGGTGCGCGCGGGGTGTGACGGGCAGTCGGAGACGCCGGGAACTGCGAGGATGGGTGCATGCGCATCGCTGTCACGGGTTCCACGGGTTTGATCGGTTCGGCGCTCGTCCGCTCCCTGCTGGCGGACGGCCACGAGGTGGTCCGGCTGGTCCGGCACCGTTCGAAGACCGGCCCACGGCCGGACGGCAGCACGGCGATCGGCTGGAACCCGCTGGGCGGCGAGGTCCAGCGGGGCGGCCTGGACGGGGTCCAGGCCGTGGTGCACCTGGCCGGCGCCGGGGTCGGCGACCGCCGCTGGTCGGACTCCTACAAGCGGGAGATCCGGGAGAGCCGGGTGTACGGCACCGAGACGCTGGCCGTCGCCCTGGCCGCGCTCAAGGAGCCGCCGCAGGTCCTGGTGAGCGCCTCCGCGGTCGGCTGGTACGGGCAGACCGGCGACCGGGTGATCGACGAGGACTCCCCCGCCGGCGACGACTTCCTGGCCGAGGTCTGCCGGGAGTGGGAGGACGCCGCCAGGCCGGCCGAGCGGGCCGGGATCAGGGTCGTCCACCCCCGCACCGGGATGGTGCTCTCCTCGGCCGGCGGGGCCGGCGCACGGCTGTTCCCGCTGTTCAAGCTGGGCCTCGGCGGGCGGCTCGGCAACGGGCGGCAGTACTGGAGCTTCATCTCGCTGCACGACGAGGTGGCCGCGCTGCGGTTCCTGATCGACCACGACGACCTCTCCGGCGCCTTCAACCTCACCGCGCCCAACCCGGCGACCAACGCCGAGCTGACGGCCGCGCTCGGCCGGGCGCTGCGGCGGCCGACGCCGTTCCCGGTGCCGGAGGCGGTGCTCAAGGCGGTGCTGGGCGAGCTGGCGGTCGAGGTGGTCGGCAGCCACCGGGTGGTGCCGCGGCGGCTGCTGGACGCGGGCTTCCGCTTCACCCACCCGGAGGTGTACTCGGCGGTGCTCGCGGCGTTGTGACGGGCGGGCGCCGGGGACGGCGGAGCGGGCGGGCGCCGGGGAGGGCGGAGGGGTCGGGCGCCGGGGACGGCGGACAGGTCGGGCATCGCGCGGCGGGCGGCGGACGGGGTGGGTGCTCGGGCGGTGGGCGCCGGTGCCGGAGGGCGGGGCGCGCGGGGTGGCTGCGCGCGCTGGGCGGGTCTGCGCGCGTGCGGGTCGCGCGGACCCGTGCGTACTCCGACTACGGCATCCGCCCTGGCCAGCGGCATATGCCGGGCGGATTCCGAGGGGGCCCGAGGAGGGGGCGCACGGGAGCACACGGTGGGCGCGTCGCACGCCCCCGGTGACCGTACGCGCCCGCCGACCCCCGAACCCGGCCGCCACGGCGCACTGTCCGTGACCGCGCCCCGCCCGGTGCCGCACTACCCTCCCCGCCCCTCGGATCCGGTCGAGTGTGACTGTCTGACACTCACACTGACGGGGCATCACCCTCCACGGACCGTGTCCCGGCACCCCGCTGCCTGCGTCGGCCGGAGCCCCGGGACCAGGGAGGGAGCACCCCAGTGCCCACGTACGACTTCACCCGCCGCGCCCGCCGGCCGTCCGACCCGGACGTCGTCGTGGTCGGCGCCGGACTCGCGGGCCTGGCCGCCGCCCGCGCGCTCACCGGCCACGGCCTCACCGTTCAGGTCCTGGAGACCACCGACCGGATCGGCGGCCGGATGGCCACCCGCGAGCAGGACGGCTTCCGGCTCGACGACGGCAGTCACCTGCTGAACACCGCCTTCCCGGAGCTGCGCCGCACGCTCGACCTCGACCACCTCGACCTGCGCCCGCTCGCGCCCGGCGTACTGGTGCACAGCGCCGGACGCCGCTACCGCGCCGGGGATCCCCAGCTCACCGTCGCCCGCCAGGCCGCCGCCCGGGCCCCGCTCGGCAGCCCGCTGGACAAGGCCCGGCTGGCCGGCCGGCTCGGCCGGCTCGCCGCCACCCCGGTCGGCCGCCTCCAGGCCCGGCCGGAGACCACCGCCGCCCGCGCACTGGCCGGCCACGGCCTCGCCCAGCGCACCGTGGACGGCTTCCTGCGCCCGCTGCTCAGCGCCCTGCTCTCCGATCCGGCCCTCGGCACCAGCAGCCGGGTCGCCGACCTGGTGCTGCGCTCGTACGCGCGCGGGCGCCTGTGTCTGCCCGCCGACGGGATCGCGGCGGTACCGGCCCAGCTGGCCGCCGCCCTGCCCGCCGGCACCGTACGCACCGGGGTGCGGGTCACCTCGGTCGCCGCGGACGGCGTGGAGACCGTCGCGCACGGGCGGATCGGCGCCCAGGCCGTCGTCGTCGCCACCGGCGCCCGCTCCGCCGCCGAACTGCTGCCCGGGCTACGGCTGCCGGCCTTCCACGCCGTCACCACCTACTTCCACGCGGCCGACGCCGCCCCGCTGGGCGAGGCCGTCCTGCTGCTCGACGGCGACCGGCCGAACGGTCAGCCGCCCCTGGTCTCGCACTCGCTGGTGCTCAGCGAGCTGCACCCGTCCTACGCCCCGGCCGGTCAGGCGCTGATCGCCACCACCGTGCTCGGGCGTCGCGCCTTCGACATGGGCGGCCCGGCCGGGCTGGAGCCGGCCGTCCGGGCCCGGCTGGCCGAGCTGTACGGCGGCTCGACGTCGGGCTGGCAGTTCCTCGGCGTGCGGCACGTCCCGGACGCGCTGCCCGCGATGCCGCCGCCGCACAACCCCCGCCGCCCGGTGCGGCTGCTGGCCGGGCTGTACGTCGCCGGGGACCACCGGGACACCAGCACCGTGCAGGGCGCGCTGGTCTCCGGGCGGCGGGCGGCGCAGGCGGTGCTGAGCGACCTCGGCGTCCCGGCCGAGGCCCCGGAGGCGGAGGCGGCGGCCTGACGGGCGGGGCACCTGCCGGCCCCGCCGCCCCGCCCGCGCACCTCGCGGCGCCGGGACACGGCAGCGGTCTGCCGGAGTGACAGACCGACAGCGTGCCCGGCGTCCTGGCCCACGCGGAGGCACCAGGCCGGGCCCGGCCTCCGTGCGCCGGGTGCGTGGGGCCCGTCCCCACGCACCCGGCCCGCCGGTGGGCGACCGGCTCCCGCCGGCCGGTCGGTACTCCGCCGGTCGGATCACTCGGCCGGTCAGATCACCCCCGCCTGCCGGGCCGTCTCCTCGAAGGCGCGGGCCACCGGGCTGCCGCGGTACGGGGTGAGGCGACGGTGGAAGTCCCGGACGTACTCCAGCGAGCGGGCCGAGCGCATCTCCCCGGCCGCCCGCAGCGCGTCGGTGGCCATGGTGCAGGCCTCGTCGAGGTCCCCCATGCCGAGCCGGGCGGTGGCCAGCACCAGGCGGCAGAAGATCCGGCTGCGGGCGTAGGCGGGCGAGCGCAGCCGCAGCGACTTCTCGGCGTGCTGCGCGGCCGTCCGCCACTGCTGGAGGTCGCGGTAGCAGTGGGCGAACTCGTCGGAGAGCTGGGCCTCGTCGAAGTACCGCGCCCAGGAGGGCAGTTCGTCGCCGGTCCGGGCCGCGGCCAGCGAGCGCTCGGCGCGCACCAGGGCGGTGGTGCAGGACCTGACGTCGCCCAGCAGGCCGTGTCCGCGCGCCTCGGCGGCGTGCATCAGCGACTGGACGACCGGCGGCACGGCGGTGCCCACGCCCTGCTGGGCGACCCGGGCGAGCTGGACGGCCTCCCGGCCGTGGCCCAGGTGGACGGCCTGCTGGCTCATCGTCACCAGGACGTACCCGCCGAGTGCGCGGTCCCCGGCGGCCTGGGAGAGCCGCAGCGCCTGGACGAAGTAGCGCTGGGCGAGGCCGTGCGCGGCGATGTCGAAGGACGTCCAGCCGGCCAGCCTGGTGAGGTCGGCGACCGCGCCGAACAGGGCCCGGCCGATCTGCTCGCCGTAGCGGCCGCGCAGCATCGGCTCGGCCTCGCTCTCCAGGTAGCGGACCAGCGCCTGGCGGGCGTGGCCGCCACCGTAGGCGTGGTCGAGCGCGCGGAAGAGGTCGCCGACGGCCCGGATGGCGGCGATGTCACCGCGGCCGACCCTCAGGGTGGGGCGGGACTCGCGGGCCGGGTCGCTGTACGGCGGCTCGACGGCGACCGGCGGCCGGCGGCTCTGGATCGGCACCCGGCCGATGGTCGGGGCGGTGCCGGTGGTCCCGGCCGTGCTGCGGGCGGTGGGGGCGCCGGGCGCCGGGCCGCGCGCCGGGCTCCCGGGGGACGCGCCGGGCGCGCCCGGCGCCGGGGCACCGGTGATGGCCGCGGAGGTGGCGCTGCCGGCGGGCGGGCCGGCGGCGTCCGGCCGGGCCAGCGTGGAGCCGTCCCGGGCGACCCGCTCGTCGGTGCGGCCGATCAGCCAGTCCCGGCTGGGGACGACCAGGCCGGCCGGGGTGAAGGCGATCCGGCGCAGCTCGGACTGCGGGCCGTTGTCCTTGCGCCACATGCTCGCCACGATGTCCACCGCCTCCTGCGGCGTCTCGGCGAACTCCAGGCCCGCGTAGACCGGGGCGCAGGCGTCCAGGCCGAGGTCCTGGGCGGTGAGCCGGCGGCCGAGCCGGCGGGTGAAGACCTCGGCGATCAGCGCCGGGGTGGCCCCGCGCGGCTGCTGGCCGCGCAGCCAGCGGGTGACCGAGGTCTTGTCGTAGCGCAGGTCGAGGCCGTGCTCCAGACCGAGCTGGTCGACCCGGCGGGCGAGGCCGGCGTGCGAGAAGCCGGCCTCCTCGATCAGCGCCGCGAGCTGGCCGTTCTGCGGGGCCGGGCCGGAGTGGCCGGGGCCGCGGGCCGGGGCGGGCGCGACCGGGTTCTCGTGCCGGTCGGGTGTGGCCTGCACCGGCAGCCGAAGGTCGTCGGCGTCCGGGGCGTCGGCGGGCAGCGTCTCGGCGGTCAGGGCGTCGGGGGCGTCCGGAAGGGTCCGGCCGACCGGCCCTCGGCGCTGGCCGAGCGGGTCGAGCGGTCCGTACGCCGGGCTGTCGGTTGCAGGCCGTTGGGGCATGTCTGTCAACACCTCTCGGACGTCGCACCGGGCTTCACCAGCACTTCGGCGGCCTGGGGCGGCGCCCCCTGTCGGGAATCGGCGTGAATGTAGCGAGCATTCGGGCGCTATGGGTGGATCTGACCGAGCAATCCACCGAACGGGTGAAGCAAGCGCGCCCATTGTGGGGAAGCGGGCTCGGGATGGGTTTGGTCGTCCGGGGTCGAACCTTCGGCCGTTCCGGGGGCTTTCCCGAGGGCTTCCGCGGGGGTCGATCCGCCGTTCGGACCTCGCTCCGGTGTCATGGCGGACGGCACCACAGCCCAGCGGTGTGCTGTGGAGGTCTGCCACATGGGAGCGAGGCCGTCGGATTCCTACCGTTCTCGGCCATGGACACCTCTACTGCCCGCCCGCTCGCCGGCCGCACGGCCATGGTCACCGGGGCCGCCTCGGGCATCGGCCGGGCCTGCGCCGAGGCCTTCGCCGAGGCCGGAGCCCGGGTCTACGTCGTCGACCTCGCGGCCGGCCCGGCCGAGGAACTCGCCGAGCGGATCGGCGGCCGCGCGATCGTCGCCGACCTCGCCGACCCCGGAGCCGTGGACGCCCTGCCGGACGACGCCGACATCGTCGTCAACAACGCCGGTCTCCAGCACGTCGCGCCCGTGCACGAGTTCCCGCCGGACCGCTTCACTCTGATCCAGCGCGTCATGGTCGAGGCCCCGTTCCGCATCCTGCGCCGCACCCTGCCGCACATGTACGAGCAGAGGTGGGGCCGGGTCGTCAACGTCTCCTCCGTCCACGGCCTGCGCGCCAGCGCCTTCAAGTCCGCGTACGTCACCGCGAAGCACGCCCTGGAGGGCCTGAGCAAGACCGTCGCCCTGGAGGGCGCGCCGCACGGCGTCACCAGCAACTGCATCAACCCGGGCTACGTCCGAACCCCCCTGGTGGAGAAGCAGATCGCCGCCCAGGCGCTCGCCCACGGCATCCCCGAGGACGAGGTGGTCGAGCGGATCATGCTCGACCGCACCGCCGTGAAGCGCCTCATCGAGCCCGACGAGGTCGCCCGACTCGCCCTCTGGCTCTGCTCCTCCTCCGCCTCCTACATCACCGGCGCCAGCCTCCCCGTCGACGGCGGCTGGACGGCGCACTGAGTGGGGACGCTCCGCGCCCCCACCGCCCGCTCATAGGGCAGAGCGGCACATTCGACCCCGGGACTGTGTGGACCACCCACATAGTCCCGGGGTCGGGCGCTTCCTACCTTGTGGCGACATCGACTCCCCCTGGTTCTGGAAGTGGTGGCCATGAACACCTCCGCGCGAGGTACGGCGGCGAGCAGCTCACTCCCGAAAGTGGTGGCTGCGAGCCTGATCGGCACGACGATCGAGTGGTACGACTATTTCCTGTACGGAACGGCGGCGGCGCTGGTGTTCGGGAAGCTGTTCTTCCCGCACAGCGATCCGCTGACCGGGACGCTGCTGTCCTTCCTGACCTATGCGATCGGGTTCGCGGCACGGCCGCTCGGGGCGCTGGTGTTCGGTCACTTCGGGGACCGGGTGGGGCGCAAGAAGCTGCTGGTGGTGAGCCTGCTGCTGATGGGCGGGTCGACCACGGCGATCGGGCTGCTGCCGACCTACGACTCGATCGGGGTCGCGGCGCCGGTGCTGCTGACGGCACTGCGGCTGGTGCAGGGCTTCGCGCTCGGCGGCGAGTGGGGCGGTGCCGTGCTGCTGGTGTCGGAGCACGGGGACCAGCGGCGGCGAGGGTTCTGGGCGTCCTGGCCGCAGGGCGGGGCGCCGGCCGGGAACCTGCTGGCGGCCGGGGTGCTGTCGCTGATGACGGCGGTGCAGTCGGACGCGGCGTTCCTGGCGTGGGGCTGGCGGGTGCCGTTCCTGCTGTCCGCGGTGCTGGTCGCGGTCGGGATGTGGATCCGGCTCGCGGTGGACGAGTCGCCGCTGTTCAAGCAGGCGCTGGCGGCCCAGCAGCAGCGGCAGGCGGAGCGGCGGACGGCCGAACGGCTGCCGCTGGTGGAGGTGTTGCGCAACCACTGGCGGGAGGTGCTGGTGGCCATGGGCGCGCGGATGGCGGAGAACATCTCCTACTACGTGATGACGACCTTCGTGCTCACCTACGCCGTCACCCACGCCCACTTCTCCAAGCAGACCGCGCTGAACGCCGTCCTGATCGCCTCCGCGATCCAGTTCGCGCTGATCCCGCTGTTCGGCGCGCTGTCCGACCGGATCGGGCGCAAGCCGGTCTACCTGGTGGGCGCGGTCGGGGTGGGTGTCTGGGCCTTCGTCTTCTTCGGCATGGTCGACACCAGGTCCTTCGGCTCGCTGGTCACCGCCGTCACCGTCGGCCTGGTCTTCCACAGCGCCATGTACGCGCCCCAGGCTGCCTTCTTCTCCGAGCTGTTCGCGACCCGGATGCGGTACTCGGGCGCCTCCATCGGGGCCCAGTTCTCCTCGGTGGCGGCCGGCGCCCCCGCGCCGCTGATCGCCACCGCGCTGCTCAAGGACTACGGCAGCTCCACCCCCATCGCCGTCTACGTCGCCATCGCGGCGGCGATCACCGTCCTGGCGGTGCTCTGCGGCCGGGAGACCAGGGGCCAGGACCTCACGGAGGTCGACGGGGAGGCCGCAGACGGTGCCCAGGCCGGGTCGGAGGGCCAGGAGGCCGGTGCCGGCGACCGCGGGAAGCCCGCCGTCGCCTGAGGACCGAGCCGATACGATCGCGCTTTCTCGGAACCGACGGAACCGACGCCGATTGGCAGCACGCACCATGAACCACCCTCACGAAAGCGCCGCGCCCGCGCTGCGGCGGCTGCTCGACCTGCTCGCCTCCGGCGCCGCCACCGAGGACTTCGCCGACGTGCTGGCCGACGCCCGCCGCCGCGGGGCGCCGGCCGCCGTCCTCGCCGAGATCGACGACGCCACCTGGCAGGCCCTGCGGGTCCACCGCACCCTGCGTCAACACCGGCGCCGCGAAGCCGAGTTGACCGCCCTGTTCGACACCGCAGGAGACCTCGCCGCCTCCCGGGACCTGGACTCGGTACTCCAGGCGATCGTCCGCCGGGCCCGGATGCTGCTCGGCACCGACACCGCCTACCTGACCCTGCCGGACGAGGCGGCGGGCGACACCTACATGCGGGTCACCGACGGCTCGGTCTCCGTCCTGTTCCAGACCCTGCGGCTCAGCCTCGGCGACGGCCTGGGCGGGCTGGTCGCGCAGACCGCCCGCCCGTACGCCACCCCCGACTACCGCAACGACGAGCGCTTCCACCACACCGGCACGATCGACGCGGGCGTGCTGGACGAGGGACTGGTGGCGATCATCGGGGTACCACTGCTGATCGGCGGGCAGGTCATCGGCGTCCTGTTCGCCGCCGACCGCACGCCGCGCGCCTTCTCCCCCGACGAGGTCGCGCTGCTCTGCTCGCTGGCCGCGCACGCCGCGATCGCCCTGGACACCGCCAAGTCGCTGGCCGACACCCGTGCCGCGCTCGCCGAGCTGAACGCCGCCAACGAGCTGGTCCGGGCCCACTCCGCCGCCGTGCAGCGCGCCGAGCAGGCGCACGACCGGCTCACCGACCTGGTGCTGCGCGGCGCCGAGGTGCCGGACGTCGCCGCCGCCGTCGCCGCCCTGCTGGGCGGGGAGATAGCGGTCCTGGACGCCGAGGGCGAGCCGCTGGCCGGCCGCTCCGCACCCGCCGCCGAACTGGCGGAGGCGGTCGCCGCCTCCCGCGCCGAGGGCCGGTCCGTACGGCACGGCGAGCAGTGGGTCTGCGCGGTGCTGGCCGGGCACGACGCGCTCGGCACCATGGTGCTGCGCGGCCGGCCCGACCTCGACGACGCCGACCGGCGACTGTTCGAGCGGGCCAGCGTGGTCACCGCGCTGCTCCTGCTGCTGCGCCGCTCGGTCGCCGAGACCGAGAACCGGATCCGCGGCGAACTGCTCACCGACCTGCTGACCGCCCCCGAGCGCGACCCGGCCGGGCTCACCGCGCGCGGCCGCCGGCTCGGCGTCGACCTCGCCCGGCCGCACCTGGTGCTGGTCGCGGAACCGGCCGACGGGAAGGACGACGACCGGGGACGGCTGGCCGGCGCGGCCCGGCGCTACCTCTTCGGCTCCCGCGGTGTCAGCGCCGAGCACGCCGAGACGGTGGTGCTGCTGGTGCCCGTCGAGACCGGCGGCGGCGCCGACCCCGAGGAGACCGCCCGGCGGGCCGCCGAGCGGCTGGCCCGGCTGGCCGGGTTCCCGGTCACCGTCGGCGCGGGCCGCCCGGCCGCCGGGCCGGCCGCGGTGGCCGCCTCGTACGGCGAGGGCCTGCGCTGCCTGCGGGCGCTGCGGGTGCTCGGCCGCGCCGGGGAGGGCGCCTCCGCCCGGGCGCTCGGCTTCCTCGGTGTGCTGCTCGGCGACGGCCACGACGTGGACGGCTTCGTCGGTGCGACGCTCGGCCCGCTGCTCGCCTACGACGCCCGGCGCGGCACCGAGCTGGTCCGCACCCTGCGCGCCTACTTCGACTGCGGCGGCAGCCTGACCAGGGCCAAGGACGAGCTGCACGTCCACGTGAACACGGTGGTCCAGCGGCTGGACCGGGTCGAGGCGCTGCTCGGGCGGGACTGGAACCAGCCGGAGCGGTCGCTCGAGCTGCAGCTCGCGCTGCGGTTGCAACTGCTCGCGGCGGGTTGACCGAGCGGGGGCAACGGGGGAGCGGGTACGGCGCGGCGGCGGCCAGCGGGCGGCTGAGGGGTCCTCGCGGGCGGGGCGTACAGTGGCGAGGTTGGTCTCGAACGCCTGGCAAGGAGCGGTAGCGGTGAGCGAGAACGTGCGTTTTGTTCACATGGGCATCGGCGAGCGGACCGTGCCCTACCAGGAGGCCTGGGAGGAGCAGCAGCGACTGCACGCCCTGCGGGTCGCCGACGAGATCCCCGACACCGTCCTGCTCCTGGAGCACCAGTCGGTGTACACCATGGGCAAGCGCACCAACCCCGCCGACCTGCCGCTGGACGGCACCCCGGTCGTCGAGGTCAACCGGGGCGGGGAGATCACCTGGCACGGCCCCGGCCAGCTGGTCGGCTACCCGATCGTCAAGCTGCCCGACCCGATCGACGTCATCGCCTACGTCCGCCGGCTGGAGGAGGCGCTGATCCGCACCGCCGGGGAGTTCGGCATCGACTCCACCCGGGTCGAGGGCCGCAGCGGGGTCTGGGTGCTGGGCGATTCCATCCCTGACGCCGTGGTGGACCCGGCGCAGGTGGTGGACATCGGCAAGCTGACCCTGCGGATGGGTCTGCCGCTGGGCATCGACCCTCGGCTGGCGGGCCCCGAGTACGCGCCCTCCAACGCCGGCCAGCGCGGTGACGACCGCAAGCTCGCCGCGATCGGCGTGCGGGTCGCCCGCGGGGTGACGATGCACGGCTTCGCGCTCAACTGCGATCCGGACATGACCTGGTTCGACAAGATCGTGCCGTGCGGCATCCGGGACGCGGGCGTGGCCTCGCTCAGCGGCGAGCTGAAGCGCGGGCTGAGCGCCGCGGAGGCGGCGCCGGTCGTCGAACGGCACCTGGCGGCCGTTCTCGCCGAGCTGCCGGAACCGGCGCTCAGCCGCTGAACCCTCCGCCCCGCCGGGGATCCGGCGGGATTCCCTGCGGCCACCGGGAATCTACCGGCCGGTAGCCATGTTGCCCTGCGATTGCAGGGCGGCAGGCCCGGCGAAGGCCGTACAACCACAGGCGTACCCTGGGGGTACCCCGTCTAGTTCTAGGAGTCGCACGTGTCCGCTGTCGCGCCCGACGGCAGGAAGCTGCTCCGCCTGGAGGTCCGCAACAGCGAGACCCCCATCGAGCGGAAGCCCGAGTGGATCAAGACCCGCGCGAAGATGGGCCCGGAGTACAACGCCCTCCAGTCGCTGGTGAAGAAGGAGGGGCTGCACACGGTCTGCCAGGAGGCCGGCTGCCCCAACATCTTCGAGTGCTGGGAGGACCGCGAGGCGACCTTCCTCATCGGCGGTGACCAGTGCACCCGCCGCTGCGACTTCTGCCAGATCGACACCGGCAAGCCCGCCGAGTTCGACCGCGACGAGCCGCGCCGGGTCGCCGAGTCCATCGTCACCATGGACCTCAACTACGCCACCATCACCGGCGTCGCCCGCGACGACCTGGAGGACGGCGGCGCCTGGCTGTACGCCGAGACCGTGCGCCAGGTGCACGCGATGACCGCCGGCCGCGAGGCCGGCCGCACCGGCGTCGAGCTGCTCATCCCCGACTTCAACGCGGTGCCCGAGCAGCTGGCCGAGGTCTTCTCCTCCCGCCCCGAGGTGCTCGCGCACAACGTCGAGACGGTGCCGCGGATCTTCAAGCGGATCCGCCCGGCGTTCCGCTACGAGCGCTCGCTGGACGTCATCACCCAGGCCCGCGCGGCCGGGCTGGTCACCAAGTCCAACCTGATCCTGGGCATGGGCGAGACCCGCGAGGAGGTCAGCCAGGCGCTGGCCGACCTGGTCGGCGCCGGCTGCGAGCTGATCACCATCACCCAGTACCTGCGCCCCTCGCTGCGCCACCACCCGGTCGAGCGCTGGGTGAAGCCGCAGGAGTTCGTCGAGCTCCAGGAGGAGGCCGAGGAGCTGGGCTTCGCGGGCGTCATGTCGGGCCCGCTGGTGCGGTCCTCGTACCGGGCCGGCCGGCTGTACCGGCAGGCGCTGGAGCGGCGCGAGCAGGCCGCGGTCTGACCGCACGCTGACGCCGGTCAACCGCGCGCTGACGCCGGCCTCGCGGTCCACCGACCGGTTCGAGCCATGGGAAGGGCGGAGCTTCGGCTCCGCCCTTTCGCCTTCACCACGCTTTGACGGACTGGTCACGGACTGGTAACACAGGGTGGGGACGCTGGACGCCTGGTGGGCGTTCGATTCTTCTCAGCCACGGGAGGAGCTGTTCGGCATGCGGATGCGGATCCGGTCGGTGAGGGTGGCGCTGCGGTTCGCCGAGAGCGTCCTGCTGGCCCCCGGCCAGCGGCACGCGCGCCGCAACGCGTGGGCGGCGGTGTGCGAGGACCGCCGGCACGCGGCGGACCGCCGGCACGACCACGCGGCGACGACGACGGTGCCGAAACGACCCGTTCGGCAGTAACGCTCCGGCACCGCCGGGACCGCCGTCCCCACCCCGGCGTCGCTCTGCGCGACGGCGTGTGGGCGCGCGGGTCACGGTTGGGGCGAACGGGTACCCGGGCTTGGATATCCCGCACCCGTGCCACGTACCATGAGCGTTATGGCGAGGGAAACATCCGAGAACCCCGGGCGGCTGAAGCAGATCCGTCTGGCGTACACCATGACCAAGAAGGTCGACACCAAGATCGGCCTGATCATCGCCGGCGTCGGCCTGCTGACCTTCGGCGTGTTCCTCGCCATCGGCTTCGCGATCGAGCATCCCGTCTACCTGGGCATCCTGGGCTTCATCGTGGCCGTGCTGGCCATGGCGATCGTCTTCGGACGCCGGGCCGAGCGCGCCGCGTTCGGTCAGATGGAGGGGCAGCCGGGCGCCGTCGCCGCGGTGCTGAACAACATCCGGCGCGGCTGGAGCTCCAACACCACCCCGGTCGCGGTCACCCGCAACCAGGACGCGGTCTACCGCGCCGTGGGCCGGGCCGGCATCGCGCTGATCGGCGAGGGCAACCCGAACCGGGTCCGCCAGCTGCTGATCTCCGAGAAGAAGAAGATGGCCCGCGTGGTCGGCGACGTACCGGTGCACGACATCGTGGTGGGCAACGGCGAGGGCGAGATCCCGCTGAAGAAGCTCCAGATCCACCTGATGCGCCTGCCCCGTGCCATCACCGCCGCCCAGGTCACCGAGACCAACGACCGCCTGCGCGCGCTGGGCGACCTGCTCTCCAAGGCGCCGATCCCCAAGGGCCCGATGCCGAAGGGCGCCCGGATGCCCAAGGGCGGCCAGGTCCGCTGACCCTCCCTCTCCCCTGACGACACGAGAACGGCCCCGCCGCGGAAGCTCCGCGGCGGGGCCGTTCCGGCGTTCGTACGGCGTGCCGTGTGGCGGCCCGGACGGCGCCGGGCGCTAGATCCGGACCTCGACGGTGCCGACCGCCTTGTCGTGCAGGCCGCGGGTGTCGCGGTCCCAGACCAGCGGCGGCACCACCAGGCAGAGCAGCAGGGTGCGCAGCAGGACCTGCGGGATGGTCGCGCGGCGGCCGTCCAGGCGGACCACCCGGAGGCCGAACAGCCGCTTGCCGACAGTCGTGCCGGTGGTGGACAGCAGCAGCGACACGACCAGGAAGTACAGCGGACTGGTCCACAGGTTGGCCTCGGCCTGGTCGCCGCGGGCGAGCAGCCCGTACGCGATCAGGGAGACCAGCCAGCCGTCCACGAACAGGGCCCCGATCCGGCGGCCGGGGCCGGCGATCGAGCCGGAGCCCTCCTTGGGCAGCCCGAGGCGTTCGCCGCGGTAGCCGAAGTCGGCGCCCATCTTCTCGGCGGCCGCCCGGGGGCCGTCGATCCACGATCCCAACGCTTCTCTGGTGTCCACGAATCCACACTAACCGGGCTGACGGCCCGCTCCGCCACCGGCTCCCCTCCCCGCCGGGCATCACCCCCGACCGGGTGAATCGTCGTTCCGGAAGCTTTCCAGGCAGTTTCCGAGTGGTCCAGACCACTTACGGAGTGGCGCCCAGCTGGGAGGGGTGATTTGTACCGTCCCGTATGCCTTTGCCATGCGCCCGGCGACCGTGGTTAACATCTAGGAAACGAGCGGGTCACCGAATGGAAACGGCCCATTCCTATGGTGAGCCCAATTCGCACGCCGAGGAGGATGGATGTTCAACAACGCCGCCGAAGTGAAGCAGTTCATCCAGGACAACGACGTGAAGTTCGTCGACGTCCGATTCTGCGACCTGCCGGGCGTCTTGCAGCACTTCTCCGTACCTGCGGCGACCTTCGACCCGTCCGAGATCCTGATGTTCGACGGCTCGTCGATCCGCGGCTTCCAGGCCATCCACGAGTCCGACATGGCCCTGGTCCCGGACCTCGCCACGGCCCGCCTCGACCCCTTCCGGGCCGAGAAGCACCTCAACATCAACTTCTTCATCCAGGACCCGGTCACCGGCGAGGCGTACAGCCGCGACCCGCGCAACGTCGCCAGGAAGGCCGAGGCCTACCTCGCCTCCTCCGGCATCGCCAACACCGCCTACTTCGGGCCCGAGGCCGAGTTCTACGTCTTCGACTCGGTCCGCTTCGAGACCAGCGCCAACGCGTCCTTCTACCACATCGACTCGGAGGCCGGCGCCTGGAACAGCGGCGCCGCCGAGGGCGACGTGCGCGGCTACAAGGTCAAGTACAAGGGCGGGTACTTCCCCGTCCCGCCGGTCGACCACTTCGCCGACCTTCGCGCCGAGATGTCGCTGGAACTCGCCAAGGCCGGGCTGGAGGTCGAGCGCCAGCACCACGAGGTCGGCACCGCCGGCCAGGCCGAGATCAACTACAGGTTCAACACCCTGCTGCACGCCGCCGACGACCTGATGCTGTTCAAGTACATCATCAAGAACGTCGCCTGGCGGAACGGCAAGACCGCCACCTTCATGCCGAAGCCGATCTTCGGCGACAACGGCTCGGGCATGCACGTCCACCAGTCCCTGTGGAGCGAGGGCACCCCGCTCTTCTACGACGAGCAGGGCTACGCCGGGCTCTCCGACACCGCCCGCTACTACATCGGCGGCCTGCTGCGGCACGCCCCCTCGCTGCTGGCCTTCACCAACCCCTCGGTGAACTCCTACCACCGCCTGGTGCCCGGCTTCGAGGCGCCGGTCAACCTGGTCTACTCCCAGCGCAACCGCTCCGCCGCGATCCGCATCCCGATCACCGGCTCCAACGCCAAGGCCAAGCGCATCGAGTTCCGCGCCCCCGACCCTGCCTCCAACCCCTACCTGGCCTTCGCCGCCATGCTGATGGCCGGCCTCGACGGCATCCGCAACAAGATCGAGCCCCTGGAGCCGGTCGACAAGGACCTCTACGAGCTGGCCCCCGAGGAGCACGCCAACGTCCCCCAGGTGCCCTCCTCCCTCCCCGCCGTCCTGGAGGCCCTCGAAGCCGACCACGAGTACCTCCTCGCCGGCAACGTCTTCACCCCGGACCTCATCGAGACCTGGATCGACTACAAGCGCACCAACGAGATCGCCCCGATCGCGCTGCGCCCCCACCCGCACGAGTTCGAGCTGTACTACGACCTGTAAGGAGCCGCGGGGCTGACAGGTGTACCGGGCGGCCGGTCCGACGGAGGTCGGGCCGGCCGCCCGGTGCGTGCTGTGGCCGTCGGCGCGGGTGGGACGAGGTCAGCGGGAGTCGGGGGCGGGCTGCTGTGGGGGGTGGGCGTCCCGGGGGGTGAAGGCGGTGGCCCAGGGGGTGGTGACGGTCTCCGGGATTCCGCGGGGCCGGGTGGCGGGCTGCGGGAGGGGTTCGGCGGCGCGGAGTTGGTCGATGCTCTTCGTCATGCCGGCCTTGAGGCGGGGTGCCAGGGGCCTCTCGATGAGCCGGTGGGCCAGCCAGGAGGCGACGAGCATGCCGGCGGTGACGATGGCGACCGCCGTCCAGGGCTTGGTGCCGTGGTCGTAGAGGGCGCGCAGGGCGGTCCAGCCCATGGTCTCGTGGAGGAGGTAGAGGGGGTAGGTGAGGGCTCCGGCGAAGGTCAGCCAGCGCCACCGGATCCGGGAGCCCCAGCCCAGGGCGACCCCGATCATGACGAGGTAGGAGAGGCTGGTCAGCAGGACGGCGGGCCAGGTCGGCAGGTCGACGCGGCCGAGGAAGCGGCTCACGTTCACCTGGTGCTGGAGAGTGTAGAGGACCGAGACGATCCAGCTGATCCCGACGATGCCGAAGAGCATCAGGTTGGGACCGTACCGGTGGACCAGGTAGAGCGCGAGGCCGGCGACGAAGAACGAGGAGACCTGCGACATCGCGAAGAACTCCAGGACCGGCGACTTGGTGCTCTCCGAGACGATGCCGGCGACCGTCCAGATCGAGCAGAAGGCCACGATCCGCCGGTAGGTCACGCCCCGCCAGACCACGATGGCGAAGAGCAGGTAGAAGCGCAGCTCGATCCAGAGCGTCCAGTAGACGGCGTCGACGTGCTTGATGCCCAGGCCCTCCTGGAACATCGTCAGATTGGCGAGCACCTGCTCCGGGGGAAGCGGCTGGCGAACGAGCGGCCACATCGTGACGACCGCGGTGGTGAGCAGGACGGCGAACCAGTACGCGGGGTAGAGCCGGATGACCCGGGAACGGACGAAGTCGCCCACCGGGCGGCCCCAGCTGCTCATGCAGATCACGAAGCCGCTGATCACGAAGAACAGGCAGACGCCGGTCCACAGATAGGCGCCGAGGAAGGAGGCGCGGTGGAACACCTGCTCCACCGGCTGGCCCCAGGCACTGTCCGTGGCCGAGCCGCCTCCGCCGTAGCCGACGTAGTGGTGGAAGACCACCATCAGCGCGGCCAGGATGCGCAGTCCGTCCAGGACGGCGAGCCGGCTGCCCTTCGCGGACTCGCGGCGGCCCGAGGAACCTGATCGTTGCCGGGGGAAAATGGTCACGGCAGAAGATAGCGCACAGACGTTCCCGTGCCCGGTACGGCCGGATTGCCCACGGGGCGGGGCGGAGGTCGGACGGGGGCGCCGACGGCTCACGCCGGGAGGCTCGGCGGCAGGGACCGGACGACGGCCAGGGAGGCCACGGCGGCGGCGAAGCCGAGCAGCGCGCCCGCCGCGACGTCGCCCGGGTAGTGCACGCCGGTGTGGACCCGGGAGTAGCCGACCGCGGCCGCCACCGCGCCGAGCGGGACCGCCATCGGCGGCAGCAGCACGCCGACCGCGGTGGCGAAGGCCGTCGCCGAAGCCATGTGACCGGACGGGAAGGAGGCCGACTCGGGCATCGGCACCTGCCGGCCGACCACCACCTTGGCCTGCTCCCGGTCGGGCCGGGGGCGGCGGACCAGCTGCTTGCCGACCAGGTTCGCCGTCACCGAGGCCAGCGCCACCGCGCCGACCCCGGCCACCGCGGCCTGCCGCGGGCGGCCGGGGACAAGGGCGAGGAGCGCGGCGACGGCCAGCGAGATCTTCGAGTGGTCGGCGGCCCGGGAGAGGCGGCGCAGCGCGGAGTCCAGGGCCGGGGTGGGGGCGCCGGCGACGGCCGCGTAGACGGCTCCGTCGAGCGTCCGCAGGTCGGTGAGCACGGCCTGCGGGGCGGGCGGGGCGGCGTGGTGCTTCGGATCAGTCACGGGTCGGCCCCTCGATGGTCGGATCGGAGTGGCCGTGGGTGCCGGGGAGGCCGCGGCCGAGCGCGAGGTCGGCCAGCCGGTGCCAGTTCACGGGTGGCGCGGAGGCGGGGACGCCAGGGCGGTCGCGCGGCACCAGGACCCGCAGCACCCGCGGACGCAGGGTGCACACGACCGGTACGGGCATCCGCAGCGCCTCGCCGTCGACCGCCACCGGGATCTCGTCCCCGTCCGCGGTCGCCTCGACCCGCCGGGCGGTCAGCGCTCTCAGCCCGGTGGAGCGGCCGCCGCGCACGACCACGTCCGCGGCCTCGGCCGCGCCCTCCACCCGGATGCCGAGCACGCCGAGTTCGCCGCCGTCGAGCCGGGGGCGGCGGTCGCCGATGCCGAGGCCCTCGGTCGAGCCGTACGGGTTGTTGCTGACCAGCACCGCCTGCTCGCCGGTGAGCACGGTGGCGTCGGCCCGGACGTCGATGCGCGGCACGCCCTCGCCGACCAGCAGCTGGGGCAGCAGCGCCAGCACCGTTCCGATCTTGTCCTCCCGGTACTCGGGGCGCTGCACGATGTCGGCGTACACCCCGAAGGAGACGGTGTTGACGAAGGCCCGGCCCGAGACCTCGCCGAGGTCGACCCGCAGTTCCTCGCCGTCGGTCAGCGCGTCCAGGGCGCGGGACGGGTCCGTGCGGTCGAGGCCGAGGTCCAGGGCGAAGTGGTTGCGGGTGCCGGCGGGGAGCACCAGGAACGGCAGGTCGTGCTCGGCGGCGACGGCCGCGACCGGCGCCAGGCTGCCGTCGCCGCCCGCAACGCCGAGCAGGTCCGCGCCCTCGGCCACGGCCGTACGGGCGAGCGCGGCGGGATCGGTGGGGGCGGTGCGGTCGAACAGGACCACCCGGGCGCCGAGTTCCTCCGCCCGCTCGACCAGTCCGAAGCGGCCGACCTTCCCGCCGCCGGACTTCGGGTTCATGATCAGGACCGGCCGCTGCGGCCGGGGCGCGGCAACCGCCTGCATCGGCGGTTCCGGAGCGGCCCTGCGCAGTGCCGCGCGGGCGAGGGCCAGCGCGACTCCCCAGCACAGGACGAGGGCCAGGGCGGTCAGCCACAGCCGGTGGTGGGCGAAGAGCACCAGCACCGCGACCGGTGCCGCGATCGCGACGAGCAGCCCGAACACCCGGACCGCTCCCCGGTAGGCCAGGAACCACCAGATGCCGGCGGCCCAGACGACCAGTCCGAGCAGCCCCGCGGCGACCACCAGCAGTCCGCCCTCCCCCAGTGCGAACAGCAGCATGCCGACTGCCCCCGCCGCCGCCAGCAGGGCGACGCGCGCCAGCAGCCGCGCGCCGGCTCCCCCGCCGGTGTCCGCCGTCCGTGTCCCGTCGATCTCGTCCTCCCGTGCCGCGCCCTCGGGGCCCGGCCGGGCCCGGTGGTTGCCAGCAGCCTGCGCACTCCCGCGCCCGGGGGCATCCCGGCGGACCCGTCCGGGTGACGGGGAGCGGAACGGCGGGAGGAACGGGGAGAGGCCTCGCCTACGGGGCGTCCGGGGTGAGGGCGAGGACGGCGAGGTCGTCGGCGAGGAGGCCGGCGTAGCGGTGGACGTCCTGGGCCAGGAAGGAGACCACCCGGTCGGGGGCGGTGCTGCCGAGGGCGGCGAGGCGGGGGGCCAGCGGATAGAAGGCGCCGGTGGTGTCGCGGGCCTCGCTGACGCCGTCGGTGTAGAGCAGGACGGTGTGGCCAGGCGGCAGCGCGACGGCGATCGCCTTGCTGCGCTCGTCGGCGGGGCCGAGGTGGCCGAGGCCGAGCGGGAGCTCGTCGGCGCAGGACACCGGGGATATGCCGCCTCCGCCGAGGAGCAGCGGCCTGGTGTGGCCGCGGTTGACGATCTCCACGCAGTCCGAGCCGGGCCGGTACTGGAGCAGGACGGCGGTGACGAACAGCTCGTCGTCGCCGCGGTCGGCGGCGTCGCGCAGCACCGCGCGGTCCAGCTGGTCGGCCAGTTCGACCAGCCCGGGGGTGTCGTACGCGGCCGCCCGGAACGCGCCGAGGACGTCGGCGACAGTACGGACGGCGCCCAGGCCCTTGCCGCGGACGTCGCCGAGCAGCACCCGTACGCCGAAGCGGGTGTCGCACACCTCGTACAGGTCGCCGCCGACCAGCACGTCGGCCTGGGCCGGGCGGTAGAGGCCGGACAGCCGCAGCCCGCCGGTCCGCTCGGGCACCGGGCGCAGCACGGTGCGCTGCAGGGTCTCGGCGACCGTGCGGGCCTGGATCAGGTTGCGGTTCTGCCGGGTGCGCTGCCAGGACAGCGCGGTGCCCATGACGCCGGAGATCAGGGTGGTGATATAGACCCAGACGTGGTGCTGCTCGGAGATGTGGTCCATGCGCAGCGCCAGGAGGAGCTGGAGCGCCAGCGAGCCGACCGTGGTGACGGCGGTCAGCACCGGACCGTAGCTGAACGCGGCCACCACGGGCAGCGCGGTCAGCAGGAAGCCGGCGGCGACGGCCTGCGGGACGACGGCCTCGGCGATCAGGTCCAGCACCAGCAGGATCGCCGGCAACCAGGGCACCCACCGCGGCACCTCGGGCTGCGGCGCCGCGGGGCGCGGCGGGCGGAGTGCTGTGGGCACGGTGGGGACCTCCTGGCAGGTGGCCGTTCCGGGTGATCGGTCCGGATTAGCCGCTTTCATCCCCCATGATCTCCCACGAACGGCAGCGCCACGAACGGCCGAACGTCCCGCCCGCCGGGGCCGGAGGAGCTCATTCCCCGGCCCGGCGGCCGCTGGTCGGCGAACCCTCGGCGGCCCCTCAGCGGACGGTCACCGGCAGGGTCTCGAAGCCGCGCAGCACCAGGCGGTCGCGCCGGGTGGGGACGCCGCCGGGGGCGAGCCGGGGGAAGCGGTCGAGCAGCGCGGGCACCGCGACCTCGGCCTCCAGCCGGGCCAGCTGGGAGCCCAGGCAGAAGTGGGCGCCGCCACCGAAGCTGAGCGGCTGGCTGTCGGTGCGGGTCGGGTCGAACACTTCGGGGCGCTCGTACCGGGCCGGGTCGTGGTGGGCCGAGCCGATCAGCAGGGTCACCCCGTGGCCGGGCGGGATCGGCATGCCCTCGATGGCCAGGCCCTCGCCCAGCGCGACCCGGCCGGTGACCTGGACCGGCGCGTCGAAGCGCAGCACCTCGTCGGTGAAGCCGGCCGGGGTGATCCCGCCGCTGCGCAGCCCGGCGACCACCTCGGGGTGGTGGAACAGCAGGTTCAGGCCGTTGCCGAGCAGGTTGGTGGTGGTCTCGAAGCCTGCCACCAGCAGCAGCACCAGGTTGGCCAGCAGTTCCTCGGCGGAGAGCCGCTCGTCGTCGGCGGCCGCTACCCTGGCCAGGTCGGTGACCAGGTCGTCCTGCGGACGGGCCAGGCGCTCGGCGGCCAGCTCGGTGAAGTAGCGGGTCAGCTCGTCGGCGGCCTTGTCGGCGTCGGTCAGCTCGTCCAGGTCCTGGACGAACTCCAGGGCGACGGTCAGGTCGGAGGCGAGGCCGCGGAAGCGGTAGCGGTCCTGCTCGGGCACGCCGAGCAGCTCGCAGATCACCCCGACCGGCAGCCGGAAGGCGAAGGCGTCCATGAAGTCCACCGGCGAGCCGTCGGCGCCCTGCTCGGCCATCTCGTCCAGCAGCCGGTCGACCGCCGCCTCCACGGCCGGGCGCAGCGCGGCGACCCTGCGGGCGGTGAACACCGAGGCGATCAGCGAGCGGACCCGGGGCTGGTCGGGGGCGTTGCGCTGGAGGATCGAGCGGCCGAACAGGACCAGCGAGGAGTGCTCCGTGTAGCCGGGGGTGAGGCCGGCCAGCATCTCGGCGGTCGCAACGCCGAAGGCGGGCATGCGCAGCACCTTGTTGGCCGCGGCGTAGCCGCTCACCATGAACATGCCGTTCCCGATCGGGGCCACCGGCCCCAGCTCGCGGGCCTTGGCGTACAGCGGGTACGGGTCGGCCGTGCCCTCCGTGGTCATCAGCTGCTCGATGATCGCCGCGCCGTCCATCCGGTGCTCCCCTCCACGAGATCAGGCTTCCCGCATGGTCAACCTCCGGTGGACGCAGTGAAGTTCCCGCACGGCTCGGATCGTGCACGACGGGTGGGGTGCGCCGCGGCCGCCGGACGCGGGCGGGACGGGCCGGACGCGGGCGGCGTGCGCGGCGGGACGGGCCGGGCGCGGGCGGCTCGATAGGGTGGCCGGCATGGAGATCTGGATCAACCCGCGATGCGGCAAGTGTCGGACCGCGCTCGGCGAGCTGGACCGCGCCGGGGTCGAGTACACCGTGCGGCGCTACCTGGAGGAGCCGCCGACCGCGGCCGAGCTGGTGCGGGTGCTGGAGCGCCTGGGCCTGGAGCCGTGGGACATCACCCGCACCGACGAGCAGGCCGCCAAGGACCTGGGGATGAAGGACTGGCCCCGGGAAGCGGGTGAGCGGGACCGCTGGATCGCGGCGATGGCCGAGCACCCGATCCTGATCCAGCGCCCGATCATCACCGCGGACGACGGTCACGCCGTCGTGGCCCGCACCCCCGAGGCCCTCAAGTCCGTCCTGCCGTAGGGCGGTTGCCGGCGGACCGGCGCCGGTCAGTGGCGCTGGATCCGCTCCACCGGCCGGCCCGGGTGCCAGTTGTGGACGAGCAGGTGGTCGCCCTCCACGGTGGTGTGCACCACCTGGTCGAGCTCCAGCCGGAACGCGTGGAACGGGGTGGGCGGCGGCTCGGGCAGATCGGCGGCGAAGGCGGCGAGTTCGGTCTCGTCGGCGACCTCCACCGCTCGGCCGGACACCTTGGAGTCCCCGCCGGCCATGGTCTCCTCCCCCGGGTGCGCGTGCAGCGCGAAACGGGCGTCGCGCCGGAGGTCACGCGCCTTGACCGCGCCGTACATCGACCCGATCCACAGGTCGGCGCCGACGAAGTCGACCTCCGTTCCGCTCACCCGGGGCGATCCGTCCTTGCGCAGCGTCGCCAGGACGTGGTGCTTGTTCGCCTCGAACCGGGCCCGGACCAGCGGCGCCAGATCGGGAGCCTCGTGCTCGAAATCCTGCCAGGTAGCCATGGCGCCAGTCTGGCACCCGGCACCGACGGCCGCCGTCCGCGGACCGCCCGGACGGGCGCGCGGGGAGAGAGCGGGCAGGAGCGGACGGACCGGGGGCGCCGGACCGTTGTCGGTGGCCGGTGCCAGACTGGCGGGGTGACCACCACAACCACGTACATCGCCTTCCTGCGCGCCATCAACGTCGCCGGACGGACGGTGCGGATGGAGCGGCTGCGGGCGCTCTTCTCCGAGCTCGGGCTGGGCGGCGTCCGCTCCTACATCCAGAGCGGCAACGTCTTCTTCACCACCGACGAGCAGGACCGCGCGGCGCTGACCGGACGGATCGAGGCGCACCTGGAGGAGGCGCTCGGGTACCCGGTGCCGGTGCTGCTGCGGACGGTGGACGAGGTGGCCGGCCTGCTCGCCGCCGAGCCGTTCCGGGGCGTCGAGGTGACGCCGGACGTCCGGCTGGTCGTCGCCTTCCTCTCCGAGCCGCTGCCGGCCGACCTCGCCCTCCCCCACCGCTCGCCGAAGGGCGACGTCGAGGTGCTCGGCGCCGATCCGGGAGCCGCGTACGTCGTGATCCACCTCCAGGACGGCAAGTGGGTCACCAAGGACATGTTCGGCAAGGCCTACCGGGGCGCGGTCACCTCCCGTTTCCTGCACACCACCGAGAAGATCCTGGCCGCCGCCCGCAAGGGCTGACGGCCCGTACGGCCGCCCCGAACCGGCCGGCACGGCACGGCACCCGGGAACCGGCCGTACGGCACCGGGAGCGGAGCCGGCCGCACGCCCCGAGCGCGCGGAACCGCCCGGCGGGAAAGGGCGTCTGGACTGCCGTGACGTACGAACCCCGCGCCCGGGCACCGCGCGATCTGGACAGCCGGAGTCGGCCGCGCCGAGAATTCGGCCATGACGCCTCCTGAACTCCCCACCGGCGCGGGCGGGCCGACCGGCGCGGTCCGCCCCTCCGACGCCGAGCGGGAGCAGGCACTCGGGGTGCTGCGGGACGGCGCGGGCAGCGGGCGGCTCTCGCACGACACCTTCCTCGGCCGGATGGACATCGTCCTGCAGGCCACCAGCCGCGGCGAGTTGGACGCGGCGGTGGCCGGGCTGCCGACCGGCGGACCGGTCGAGCGCTTCGTGCTGCGCACGGTCGGGCGGATGTCCGCCTTCGGCGACCGGATGGGCCGGGCCTGGCGCACCGAGCGGCTGCCCGGGCTGAGCCTGCCCCAGGCCGGGGCAGGGCAGTTGACGATCGGCCGGCTCCCGGGCTCGGGGCTGCGGCTGCACGACGCCTCGGTGTCCAGAAACCACGCGGAGCTGCGGCACGAGCAGGGCGGCTGGGTGCTGTACGACCTCGGCTCGACCAACGGCACCCACGTGAACGGGCGCCGGATAGCGGGTGGCGTACGGGTCCGCCCGGGCGACCAGGTCCGGTTCGGGAACCTGGAGTTCCGGCTCGCCGCGTTCTGACCGGCCCGCCGACCCGTGCTCCGGACGGGCCCCGCCGCCCCCGCGTCAGTGCGGGAACTGCCGGGGCGGCCGCTGCCGGGGCAGCTCGTCCTGGAACTCCGCGATGACGGTGGCGATCTGGCGGGTCACCACGGTGCGCTCCAGCCGGTCCAGGTACCGGTGCTCGGCGGCCAGCGCCTCGACCGTGACGCCGAAGTAGAGCGTCATCAGCGGATTGACGAAGAGCTGCTCGCCCTTGGTCCGGTCGGTGAAGCGGACGTCCCCGAACTCGCCGCGCAGCGCGGCCGCCACCGAGCCGTTGACGATGCTGGGGTGCTCCGGGAAGGCGGCCCGGGCGTGCTCGACGGCGTCCAGGTAGAGCGCCCCCTCCCGGCTGTCGCGCGGAATGGAGAAGGCGCCGAGGTAGCCGCCGGCCCGGTCGATCGCGGCGAGGTTCTCCAGCACCAGGGAGTGGTTGACCCCGTGGTAGGCGTCGATGCCGAAGCCGAGGCAGGCGACCAGCCGCTCGGGCACCTCGGTCAGGCCGGCCACGGCGCCCAGGCTCGCCATGTCCTCCTCCGGGGTGCCGAGTCCGACCTCGTCGCCGCGCATCAGGATGTCGGTGCCGCCGTCCACCAGCAGGATCGCGTCCGCACCGAGGCGGCCGACCAGCGCACGGTAGGCCTCGCGCAGTGGCTGCACGCCCACCGTCGGGAAGGCCCACACGGTGTCGGGCATCCCGTGCCGGTTCAGCCAGCGGGCCAGGGTGCGCTCCGGGAAGTAGCCCTCGGGAGCGGCGGTGTCCGGTCCGATCCGGGCCACGTCGGGCTCCGCCCAGACGTCGCGGGGCAGGCCGTAGAGGTGGGTGAAGGAGAGGTTGGCCAGGTGTACCTCCTTGCCGGCGGCCCGCAGGGCGAGGGCGATCGGCAGCCCGGCGTACACGTCGAAGCCTCCGCCGGCTCCGGCGACCAGGACGCGCTCGGCGGCCAGCAGCCGGGTGATCAGCGGCGGTTGCAGCAGAGAAGTCACCGGCGGACGGTAGCAGGGCGACCGCGCCGGCCGCCCTCGGATTGTCAGTGGCGGGTGCGAGGATGCGGACATGACCGAGGAGACGGTTCTCACCCCCGACGTGCTGCGCGACGCCCAGGAGCGGGCCCGCGAGTTGATCCGGTGCGGCTTCCAGGAGCCGGACGAGATAGCCGAGTCCCTGGTCGATGACCTCGACGACCAGGGGCTGACGCAGGAGGAGGCGGAGCGGATCGTCGCCCCGCTGTGGACCGAGCGGCTGGCCGAGCAGGCGGCCTGGCCGGAGACCACCGAGGTGGACCGACTGGCGGACGCCTTCGACGCGCTGGAGGACCAGGGCATCGTCGCGGCGATGGACTTCACCTGCTGCGCGGGCTGCGGCTACGCGGAGATCGGCGGCGAGGCCGCGGCGGACTCGGTCGGCTTCGTCTTCTTCCACCAGCAGGACACCGAGGCGGCGGCCGCCGGGCGGGGGCTGATGCTGCGTTACGGCGGCTTCCGCGCCGAGGAGGAGAGCACCGCGGCCTCGGAGTGCCGGACGCTGGAGGTCGGGCGGGCGGTGGTCGCCGCGCTGGAGGCAGTCGGGCTTCCGGTGGAGTGGGACGGCTCGCCGCACACGGCGATCCGGGTCGCCCCGCTGGAGTGGCTCAACCGCCTGCCGGAGTAGGCGCCGGGGAGCGCTTCGCCGGTGTCGAGAGCCTGCGGTCGAGGCCGGGGTCAGTCCCGCTCGACGTGCAACTCGGCGTAGTGGTCGGCCTTGTTCGCCTTGCGCAGGGTGATCCTGACGCTGTTGACGGAGGTCTCGGAGTCCATGGCGGCGGTCTTCTTCCGGTCGCCGATGGTCACCTCGGCCGAGTCGTCGGTGACGTGGCCGACGGTCATCTCCATCGGGTTGTCGCCGCCGAAGACCTTGACGGTCTTGGTGCCCTCGGCCTTGTCGGTCTTGATGCCGACGGTGCACTTGTGGTCGTCCAGGCAGAGGGCCACGCCGCCCTCGCAGGCGGTCAGTCCGGCGCCGAGCACCAGGACGGCGCCGGCGGCGAGGAACACGGGGCCGCGCCGGGAGCGGGACCGAGTCCCGAAGTGGGCCCGGAAGCCTGTCCGGGAGCGGGGGTGGTGCGGGTCGGGGGTGCTGCGAGCTGTGGTCATGCCGTCGACCGTAGGGCGGCGGGCGCGGCCTGCCATCGACCGCCGGCGTGACGCCTTCCCTGGCACGGCCCGGAGCGTCCGGGGCGCCTGGACCCCGAGGGCGATGGGGCGAATCCCCTAGGGGACGTGGGGAGTTGAGGTTTCACCCGATTCCCGACGCCTTCTGGCACATGCCGGAGGCCTGTGCTGGAGGCTCGTGCCACGCGCGTAGATCAACGGCCGGCGAAAGTTCCCCGGGTCAGTCGGTGACGCTCCCCAGGCCGATGCTCCCGACGCTCCCGACACTTCCGACGCCGCCGACCGCCGCGACGCCGCTGACCCCCACGACGCTGCCGACCGGACCGTCCGCCGGCCCCCACAGCGGCGAGGTGCAGCGCTGGTAGGTCGCGTGCCAGTGCGGCCAGCTGCGGGCCACGTCGTCGTCGCACTCGGCCAGCAGCCGCTCGACCAGCACGGGCTCCACACCCTCCAGCAACCAGACCAGCGCGTCCGCGACGCCCGGGCCGTCGGCCAGGCGCAGCAGGTCCAGCAGCTCGCCCAGCCCGCCGAGTCGGGAGCCCTCGGCGACCACCCGCTCCATCCGGGGCAGCAGTTGCCGCTCCTCGATCCGCAGGTGGGTCTCCAGCCGGGCGGCCAGGTCCTCCATCGCGTACGCGACCGGCCAGGCGCTGCCGGTGTCCCGGCTGGCTATCCGCACCAGCGTGGTGACCCGGGTGAAGGAGTGGTCCAGGTTGTGGTGGTCGTCCTCCAGCCAGTTGAGCAGCAGTCGCAGCTCGGGCGCGAAGCGGCGCACGATCGGCCAGAGCCGGGTGTCCTGCTGCTCGTGGTGGCAGGTGAGCATCGCGGTGACGAAGTTCCAGTGCCGCAGCAGCGCCTCGCCCTTGTCGTCCTCGTCGGGCTGGAGCAGTCGCAGCGCGTTGGGCAGCCGGGCGAGGTCCCGGCGCAGTGCGGCATGCACCAGGCGCAGCCCGGCGAACCGCAGGGTGGCCGGTTCCGCGTCGGCGGCCCGTCCGTACGCGTCCGCACCCAGGGGGACGGCTCCGGACTGGCCCTGCGCGGGCACGGTGGGGACGGGCTGGGGCACCAGGTGGATCGGCATGGCACTCTCTTCACGGCTTGGGGCACGGCGGGTGGTGGCGGCCGGTGGAGGACCGCCCCAGCCAAGGTGCTGGCAGTCGATCAGAAGCGAATCAATGTCCGATTGACGCGCAGGTCACGGGCCTGTGGACGAGCCTCGGCCCCGACGGAAAACAGCGGGGGACAGCGGGAAAGTGGGAGACGGGGAGTCCACCGGAAAGCAGGACCGCCGGCACCGGGAGCGCCGAATGCGCCCCGGCACCGGCGGCGGCAGGTGCGAACGGGTGGGAGCCGGGGCCTCAGTCGGACTCCGGCGGCGCCAGGTGGGCGGTGAGCCAGACCAGGGTGTCCGGGATCATCTTCTTGAAGTCCGAGGTCAGGTGCTTGCCACCGGGCTGCTCGTAGTACTCGATCTTCACCGGCGCGACCGCCTTGGCCACCCAGCTCTTGACCACCTTGGTCTCGTACGGGTTGGCGCCGCCCGCGGTGACCAGCATGCTCACATCGGCCTTGCCCTGGGCGACCAGCACGTCCGGGTTGTTGGCCGCGCGCTCGGCGTCGTGGCCCTTCCACAGCCCCGAGTCCGGGATGAAGTAGCCGTCGATCGGCACCGCGGCCTTGTAGACCTGCGGGTACTGGAGGGCGAGCTTGGCGCTGCAGAAGCCGCCGGTGGAGGCGCCCATCACGCCCCAGCCGTCACGGCCCTTCACGGTGCGGAAGTTGGCGCGGACGAAGTCCGGGATGTCCTCGGCCATCCAGGTGCCCATCTTGGGCTGGCCCGGTATGTCGGAGCAGTCCAGCGCGTTCTTCTCGTCGCCGTTGAAGTTCTGCACCGGCATGACCATGATGAACGGGTGGGACTTGCCCTCCTTGACCAGGCGCTCGTTCTCCTCCTGGATCGGCAGCTGGTTGTCGGTCCAGGTGTTGTAGCCGTTGCTCTGGCCGCCGGCGAACAGGGTGAGCACGGGGAAGCCGGTCTTGGCGAACTTGGGGTCGTTGTACTCGGGCGGCAGCCAGACCCAGACCTGCCCGGTGACGCCGGACTTCGCGCCGGTCACCTTGGTCATCATGATCGGGCCGGCGGAGGTGTCCCGGACCTTGTTGAGAGCGGCGGCGGGCCCGGTGGGCATCAGCACCTTGCCGGCGGCGGTCGGGGCCGCGCTGCCGGTCGTGGCCGGGCCGGTGCCGGCGGCGCTCGGGCTGCCGGCCGAGCTGCTGCCGCCGGCCGGGGTGGCGTTCGCCGCGGCGCCGCCCCCCTTCCCACCGCCGGAACTCCCGCAGGCCGCGAGCGAGGCGGCCAGGGCGAGCACGGCGGCGCCGGACAGGACGGCGCGGGAACGGGACGACTGCCTAAGCACGGTGAGGACTCTCCGACCGATGTCGCGCCCGGTCCGTCTGGCCGGGCGGCGGCCCCCCGGTGGGGCCGGACAGACCCGGGGGCACAGCGATGGCACGTCCCCCGGAGCGATGGCGCGCCGCCCCTCGCGGGGGTGCGCCTTCCTGCGATCTTATGACGTAGGCCGGGGCGGCCCGGTTGCGAGGTCGCCACCGGAAATCCAATGTTTGTTCGCGATCGGGTAAAGACCCTCACCGGTCCCCCCGACCGGCGGGGGCCGGACGGCGGGGGTGGCCCGTCCGGCCCCCGCCGGGCCGTCCGGATTTCGAGGGTTTTGCCCGGTGACGGACAGCCCTGCGGTCCGCGAAGATCCACAGGACACGCCCGACACGGGCCCGGGGCACGCCGGCGAGCGAGGCCCCGGGACCGACCGGGAACTGCCATCGAGGAGGGTGCCATGAAGGGTGCCGCGAACCCGCGGATCGCCGTCGTCACCGGAGCCGGGAGCGGCGTCGGCCGGGCCGTGGCCGTCGAACTGGCCGCTGCCGGCTGGCGGACGGTGCTGGCCGGCCGGCGGCCCGGGCCGCTGCGGGAGACCGCCGGGCTCTGCGCCGCCCCGGCCGACGTGGTGCCGACCGACGTCACCGACCCGGCCGCGGTGGACGCGCTGTTCGCCGCGGCCGCCGGGCGCCACGGCCGGGTGGACCTGCTGTTCAACAACGCCGGCGCCTTCGGCCCGGCCGTCCCGGTGGAGGAGCTGGCGGTCGAGGACTGGCGGGCGGTGGTCGACCTCAACCTGACCGGCGCCTTCCTCTGCGCCCGGGCCGCGTTCCGGCAGATGAGGGCACAGGACCCGCAGGGCGGCCGGATCATCAACAACGGCTCGATCTCCGCGCACGTCCCGCGCCCGCACTCGATCGCCTACACCGCGACCAAGCACGCCGTCACCGGTCTGACCAAGTCGCTGTCGCTGGACGGCCGCCCGTACCGGATCGCCTGCGGTCAGATCGACATCGGCAACGCGGCGACCGACATGACCGCCGCGACGGGCTCGGGCGCGCGGCAGGCGGACGGCCGGATCGCCCCCGAGCCGACCATGGACGTCGCCGACGTGGCGCGCACCGTACGGCACATGGCCGGGCTGCCGCTGGAGGCCAACGTGCAGTTCGCCACCGTGATGGCGACGGCCATGCCGTACATCGGGCGGGGGTGACGGACGGCTCCGTCGCCCCCGCCCGTCGTCGCCGCCACCCGCCCCGGGAGCGGCGGCGGCGAGGGGATCCCCGCCGGAACGGCCGGCGGGGATCCGGGGCGCCCCGGAGGCCGGGCCTCACGGCCGCCAGGTGTCGTTCAGCGTGACCGTCCCGCCCGAGGGCACCGTCGCCGTCCGGTTGGCGCCGGACTCCCAGGTCACCGCGCCGCTCGCGTCCTTGCGGACGTACTTGTACTGGAAGGACGTGCCGGCCGGCAGCGACAGCGCCAGCGACCAGACCGGGTAGCCGGCCGAGGAAAGCGGCAGCGCCTTCGCCGGGTCCCAGGCGCCGAGCGCCGCCGCGTCGCCGACCACATAGATGTTCTGCCCGGGCGAGGTGGTCGCGTTGACGTTGAACGAGGCGGCGGAGACGCTCGCGCCGGGCTGGACGTACAGCGCGACCGCGTCGCCCGCGCCGACCGTCGCGGTGAACTGCCCGTTGGCGCCCACCTGGTACGTCGGCCCGGTGCAGCCGCCGCCCGCCTGCGGGTCGCCGTGCTGGACGTCGCAGTAGGTGCCGGCCGGCAGCCCGGTCTGGAAGGTCCGGGTGATCGCGCCGCTCTCGTGGTTGATCGCCACGTAGCCCCTGTTGCCGCGGCCGAAGGCGATCGCGTTGTTGCCGTTGGACCACCAGTCGGTCACCCCGGTGCCCGCCACCGCGTTGCGGAAGCCGACCATGTTGGCGACCTGCCGCCAGGCGTGGGTGCAGTTCCAGCCGTCCTGGTAGCAGGCGTTGACGGTGCCGCCGTTCGGCGGGCCGTCGTCCTTGTTGGTGAAGGAGTAGCCGGAGTAGACGTTGGGGGCGCCGTACGGCGAGGCCAGCAGGAAGACGTTGGCCAGCGTGTAGGTGTTGCCGTAGGTGTAGTTGAGGGTGGAGCCGTTGCGCTCGGTGTCCCAGTTGTCGACGAAGCCGCGCGCCTGGCCGCTCGGCAGGTAGCCCCAGGAGGCGCCCCAGCCGCTGAGGTTGGCGAGCTTGTCGGCGGTGAACATCCGCTTGAGGTCCATGCCGACCCGGAACTCGTCCACGTCGCCGGTGCCGGTGTACTCGGTGGGCTGGACCGGCTCGCCGGCGCCGTAGATGACCTCCTGGACCCAGTAGGCCTTGGGGTTGGCCATCTTGGCCTTGATCGCGGCGAGGTCGGCGGCGGCGATGTGCTTGGCGGCGTCGATCCGGTAGCCGTCGACCCCGAGCGAGGCCAGGTCGTCCAGGTAGTGCGCGATGGTGGTCTGGACGTACGTGCTGGCGGTGTCGAGGTCGGAGAGGCCCTCCAGCTCGCAGTTCTGGACGTTGCCGCGGTCCTGGTAGTCGGTGATCGGCTGGCGGCAGGTGTGGAAGTCCTGGTTCTGGTACGTGCCCGGGTAGTTGTACTTGGTGTACGCGGTGCCGCCGGTGCCCGTGCCGGAGCCCGCCGACATGTGGTTGACCACCGCGTCGGCGATCACCTTGACGCCGGCCGCGTGGCAGGTGGCGACCATGTTCTTGAAGGACGTGCGGTCGCCGAGCCGCCCGGCGATCTTGTAGCTGACCGGCTGGTAGGAGGTCCACCACTGCGCGCCCTGGATGTGCTCCTGCGGCGGGGAGACCTCGACGAAGCCGTAGCCCTTGGGTCCGAGGGTGGAGGTGCAGGCCTGGGCCACGGAGTCGAAGCGCCACTCGAAGAGGGTGGCGGTGACGTCCTTGCCGTTGCCGGCGGGCGGGGCGGCCTGGGCGGCGGGGGCGCCGAGGGCGGTGCCGAGCGAGAGCGCGAGCGCCGCCGAGGCGGCGAGCGCACCGGCCGCGCGGGCGGGCCGGCGGGCGGGGGCGGTGGTGACCACGTCGTCTCCTGAGGGTGGCTGGGGTGGGGCAGCCGAAGGGGGCGAAGTCTGCAGGGGTTTTCTGTAACTTGCCGGAAACTTGCAGCGCTGAACCTAGAGGCGCCCGGAGGGACCGTCAAGACCCCGGCACGACGGGGCCCCTGGTCCGACGAACCCCGCACGACAAGGGCCCCCGGCACGACAGGACCCCGGTCCGACGACACCCCGGCACGACAAGGGCCCGGCAGCCGTAGCCACCGGGCCCCTCACCTGTCCTGGTTCACCGGCCCGTCAGGAGCCGGTCCGGGCTCAGCCGGTCTGGACGGAGGTGTCGTCGATCACGAAGCTGGTCTGGAGCGAGGCGTCCTCGGTCCCGGCGAACTTCACCGTGACCGTCTGGCCCGCGTAGGACGACAGGTCGAAGGTGCGCTGCTGGTAGCCCGCCGCGGCGTCCACGTTGGAGTAGGTCTTCAGCGTGGTGCCGTTGACCGACACGGTCAGCTTGTCGTACGCGGTGCTGCCCGACTCGGCGGTGTCGATGTGCAGCCAGAAGCTCAGCGTCGCCTTGCAGCCCGCCGGGATGGTCACCGTCTGCGACAGCGAGTCCGAGTGGGTGGAGCCGTAGCCGTTCAGCCACGCCTTCCAGGAGCCGCTGTGGGCCGCCTGGGAGGTGCTGCTGTCGATCACGCCGCTGGACGCCGTCCACGGGGTGGCCGTACCGGTCTCGAAGCCCGTGTTGCCCAGCAGCTGCGCCGGGGTGCAGCCACCGCCACCGGTCGAGACGGTCCAGGTGAAGCTGGTGCTGCCGGTCTTGCCGGCCGAGTCCTTCGCGGTGACGGTCACGTTGTAGGTGCCCGCGGTGGAGGCGGTACCGGTGATCGCGCCGGAGGAGGAGATCGACAGGCCGGTGGGCAGGCCGGTCGCGGTGTAGGTCAGCGGGGCGGTGCCGCCGGTGGCGCTGATCTGGAGGTTGACCGCGCCGCCCACGGCGGTGGACTGGTTGCCCGGGTTGGTGACGGTCACGCCGCCGGAGGGCGCCGTGCCGACGTTGACGCCCGCCCAGGCGGTGCTGACCGCGGTCAGCTCTGCGCTGCCGGCACCGTACAGGTCGGTGGCCGCCTTCTCCGTCGCGGTGCGCGCCGCGGCGTAGTTGGTGCTGGAGGTCATGTAGGTGGTCAGGGCGCGGTACCAGACGGCCGCCGCCTTGTCCCGGCCGATGCCGGTGACCGTGATGTTGCCCTGGGTCGGCGAGTCGTAGCTGACGCCGTTGATGACCTTCGCGCCGCTGCCCTCGGACAGCAGGTAGAAGAAGTGGTTGGCGACGCCGGACGAGTAGTGGACGTCCTTGTTGCCGACGGTGGAGGACCAGTAGTCGGCCGAGGCGCCGTCCTTGGACGGCTTGTCCATGTAGCGCAGCGGGGTGCCGTTCCCGTTGATGTTGATCAACTCACCGATCAGGTAGTCGGGGTTGTCGGTCGGGATGTTGGCGGAGAACTCGACCATGGTGCCGAAGATGTCCGAGGTGGCCTCGTTGAGGCCGCCGGACTCACCGGAGTAGGTCAGGTTGGCGGTGGCCGCGGTGACGCCGTGGCTCATCTCGTGGCCCGCGACGTCCAGTTCGGTGAGCGGAGCGGTGTTGTTGCTGCCGTCGCCGTACGTCATGCAGAAGCAGGAGTCGTCCCAGAACGCGTTCACGTAGTTGTTGCCGTAGTGGACGCGGCTGTAGGCGCCGACACCGTCGTTGCGGATGCCGTTGCGGCCGAAGGTGTTCTTGTAGTAGTCCCAGGTGGCCGCGACGCCGAAGTGGGCGTCGACCGCGGCGGACTCGCCGTTGTTGACGGTGCCGTCGCCCCAGGTGTCGGTGGACTTGCTGTACAGCGTGCCGGTGCCAGAGGTTCCGTGGTTCAGGTTGGTGGTGTACATCCCGCCGCGGGCGGCGTCCTTCATCTGGTACGTCGAACCCGACTGGGTGGTACCGATGGTGACGTTGCCGACGAAGACGCCCTTGCCGGAGCCGGTCTCGATGCCGTCCCACTGCTGGATGACCTGGCCGCTGGTGGCGTCGGTGACGACGTGCATCTTGCTCGGGGTGCCGTCGGACTTGGTGGAGGAGACGACGGTCTCCCAGGCCAGCCGGGGGCTGTTGTCGGCGGCCCAGACCACCAGGCGCGGCGCGGTGTCGACCGCGGTGCCCGACTCGGCGGCGAGCGCGGCGCTCTGCGCGGCCGGCGCGGCCAGCTTCGGCGTGGTGCTGACACCGCTCAGCGAGGCGGTGCTGGCCCGGTCCACGCTCTTGGTCGCACCGGTGGGCGCCTGGTGCACCACCAGGTCCCCACCCAGGACGGGCAGTCCGTTGAGGGTGCGCTCGTACCGCAGGTGGCGAGTGCCGTCCGCGTCCTGGATGACGTCCTTGGTGACCAGCTTCTCCTCGCCGCTCAGGCCCAGGCTCTGGGCGAGGGTGGCGGTCTGCTGGTTCGCGACGGAGATCAGCTGGGCGCGGCCGGCCTGCTGGGCCGCGACGGCGGCCGGCGCGTCCGGGGTGGCCGCCTGGGCGATCACCGGGAACCCGGTGACCAGCAGCGCGGTGGAGGCGGCCATGACAACCGCCGCCTTCCGGGCGTGAGCGTAACGGGACATGCGGACTCCTTTTCCGACCGGCGCTGGGTCGCGCACGGTGGAGAGAAAACCTGGGCCGCGGTTGCGGCGCAGTGGGGGCCCCCGCCGGGTGCGACGGGAGTGCGGGATGCGGTGCTCACAACTCGTTGCAGGGTCGGGACGCGCTGCACCTGAACTGGAACGGCTGCACCGGGGGGTGGGGCCCCCTCGTCTACAGCCGGGGGAATCGTGGCAGCAAACGAGCCGTTAATGACAGATGCATGCCACGGATTGGCCGATTCATTACCGAAACCGTATGCAGGCCGGTTCGTCAGTTGTGTTACCCCGCGACGAACTCGTGAACACGGTTTTCATGCCCCGAACAAAGTTCGATCACTGCCGGATGTCGGTGACCAGCACTCAGGTCCGCTTCCCCCGGCGGCGGGTGGCCGACAGCGCCCGGCAGACCCGGCACGTCACAGTTCCGGCCGTGCCATCGACGGTTTCCGGCCAGAGTGCGCCCGGAACGGAACCGGCCCTCCCCCACACGCAGCCGGGCCCCGCACCACCAGAACGGTGGTACGGGGCCCGGGAGTTGCAGAGGTGTACGAACCGGTGTCGGACGAACCCGCACCGGGCGCACCCTCACCGGACGGACCGGTGTCGGACCGACCGGTGTCGGACCGTCAGCGCTGGACGAACACCGCCACGGTGCGGCCCGGCACGGTGAAGGTCCCGGTCGCGGCGTCGAAGCCGGACCGCTGCACCACCCGGTCCGCCCCGCCCGCCTGGACGGGGTGCAGCGCCTGACCGGTGCCCCGCAGCGCCGGCACGGTCTGCGCCTGCGCCGCGGGCGTGGCGTTGAAGACCACCGTGATGCCCTTCTCCGCCCCCGGCAGCCCGGTGCCGTCCAGGTGCAGGGTGATCACCCCGGGCGTCTCACCCGCGGTGCCGGAGAGCGGGTAGGAGAGCCGCTGCTGGACGGCGGCCAGGGTCGGCAGCGAGAACAGCGGCGAGGACTGCTTGATCCGCAGGAACTCCTGGTACTGCGCGGAGGTCGCCCGGATGTCGGCCGCGCCGACGGTCAGCTCCGGGTCGGCCAGCAGGGATCGGGCCGCCGCCCACTGCTCCTGGTTGTCCTTCGCCATCGGCAGGCCGCGGCCCCAGCCGTTGCCGTCGGCGGGGTCCCAGTGGATCGCGTTGAACCAGTCCCCCGAGTCGTAGGAGTTGGAGTCGAGCGACTTGGAGCGCAGCAGGTCGCTGCCGGCCTGGGCGAAGCCCGCGCCCTGGGTGAGCGCGGTCAGCGAGAGCCCGAGCGCCTGCATCCGGGCCCGGTCGGCGGGCGCGGTGCCGGTCGGCAGCTTGTACGCGAGCGCGTCGAAGAGATCGGTGTTGTCGTGGGCGTCCACGTACTCCACCGCCTCGCCGGGCTTGGCCGCGTACCCGGTCGGGGCACCGTTGTAGTCGACCTGGGCACCGGTGACGGGCTTGCCCGAGCTGTCGGTGAAGGAGTAGCCGGCCAGGTTGCCGGTCAGCCCGACCTTCAGCTGGTCCATCTGGTGCAGCAGCCGGGCCTTCTGCTCCTCCGGGGTGCCGTTCGCGGCCGAGCCGTTCGGGTCGGTGTACAGGCCCGAGGCGAAGCCCTGCTGCTGGGCGGAGTTCAGCATGAAGTTGCCGCCGCGGGCGGCGTCCCGGATCCGGTCGTCGAAGGTGGCGATGCCGGTGCCGGCCATGTTGACCTGGGTGGCCTGCACGAACCGGGCGTCGTTGGCGACCACGCCGAAGTTCCAGCCCTCGCCGTAGAGCAGGACGTTCCGGCCGTCCACGCCGTCCGAGTCCGGCGTCATCTTCCGCAGCGCGGCCTGCACGTCCAGCATGGTGGACTTCGGGTCCAGGCCCATCAGGTCGAAGCGGAAGCCGTCCACCTTGTACTCGCGGGCCCACAGCGTCACCGAGTCGACCACCAGCCGGTTCATCATGGCGTGCTCGGGCGCGGTGTCGGAGCAGCAGCTGTCCGTCGTCACCTTGCCGTTGGCGTCCAGCCGCTGGTAGTAGCCGGGCACCACCCGGTCCAGCACCGAGTGCTCGGCCTGGCCGCTGGCGGCGGTGTGGTTGTAGACCACGTCGAGCACCACCCGCAGCCCGGCCGCGTGCATCGCCTGCACCATCTGCCGGAACTGCACCGTCCGGGCCACCCCGTTGGGGTCAGTGGCGTAGGAGCCCTCGGGCACGTTGTAGTGCAGCGGGTCGTAGCCCCAGTTGTACGCGTCGTCGGCGGCCACGGCCGCCACGCACTCCTGCTGCTTGGGGCCGTCCGCCGCAAGGGACTTGAGGTCGCAGGCGGGCAGCTTCTGGTCCGTCCGGTTCTCCCGGACGGTGGCGATGTCGAAGGTCGGCAGCAGGTGCACCGTGGTCACCCCGGCCTTGGCGAGCTCCCGGAGGTGCCGCATCCCGGCCGAGTCCGACTCGGTGAACGCCAGGTAGGTGCCGCGCTCGGCGGCCGGGACGGTGGAGTCCTCGACCGAGAAGTCCCGGACGTGCAGTTCCTGGATCTGCTGCTGCGCGGGCGGGACGGCCTGCGGGCGGGCGTGGTCGTCCCAGCCCTTCGGCTTGAGCTCCCTGGCGTCGAGGTCGGCGACCAGGCTGCGCTTCGAGTCGGTGGACAGCGCCACCGAGTACGGGTCGGTGACGGTGTTGACGACGACCTGCTGCACCGAGGGCGCCCAGACCTTCACCTGGTACAGGTAGCACTTGCCGTCCAACTCGCGCTTGTCACGGACGACTTCCCACACCCCGGTCTCGTCGTCCAGCTTCAGCGGCAGCGTCTTCGGGGTGCCCCCGGTGGCGCTGTCGTAGACCTGGACGGAGACCTCCTGCGCGGTCGGCGCCCACAGCGACAGCGCCACCTTGCCGTTGTAGTGGGCCGGCCCGAAGTCGACCTTGCCGGTCTTCCCGGCGTACAGGTCGTCCAGCACGCCCGGGATCTGCACGCCGGTGGCGGCCGACACCGCGCCGCTGGGCAGGTGTTCGGTGAACAGCAGCTGGGCGCGCAGCGCGGCCGGGACGCGGGCGGTGTCCCTCGGGTCCACGGTGAAGGCCCGGTAGCCCGTCAGGTGCGGGTACTTCGCCTTCTGCGCGTCGGTCAGCCCGCCCTTGACCGGGGTGAGCCGCAGCCACTTGCCGGGCTTGGTCAGCGCGCCCCGGTCGGCCCGGATGCCGCCCTCGGGGTCGTACACCAGCTGGGCGCTGGTGCCGCCGGCCAGGGCGTCGTCGCCCGAGCCGTAGTTCGCCGGGACGACGACGGTCCGCGCGTCGATCCACTGGGCCTTGGCGGCGGCGAGGTCGACCTGCGAGGAGGCGGCCGGGTTCTGCGGCAGCAGGTAGCCCTCGCGGCCGCCCAGGATCCAGACCTCCTTGCCGTTGACGGCGAAGTCCAGCGACTGGTCGGCGGGCAGGTCCTTGTCGTTGCCCTTGTGCAGGATGTAGCTGAGGCTGGTCGCCCCGGGGGCCAGCGGCACCTCGAAGACGGCGCCGAAGGCGTCGCGGCGCGCCGGCGCCAGCGGCTTGCCCCAGTCGGTGGGGGCGGCGGCGCCGGTCCAGTCGTGCAGGCCCCAGCCGTCGTAGTCGCCGTCGGCCCGGTTGTAGTGGATGACGGCGGTGTTCGCGGGCTGGCTGTTCGGCGGCCCGGGGTCGGCGGTGCGCACGGCCGGGTCGCCCTGCCGGAGCCACACCTCGCCGGTGCTGCCGACGTCGAGGTGCCGGTCGGCGTCGACGTCCTTGACGCCGTCCTTCTCCACGATGAACCCGACGTCCGAGGCGCCGGGCTTCAGCCGCACGTACGCGAAGGCGCCGTACGCGTCCCGCCCGGTGAAGGCGTGCCCGGCCGGCCACTGGGTGGACTCGCCGTCGGCGAGGCCGCCCCAGGCGTAGAGGTTCCAGCCGTCGTAGTCGCCGTCCGGCCGGTTGTAGTGGACGACGGCGTACGGGCGGGAGCCGGCGGTGGGCACCGGCTTGGGCGCGGGGGCGCCGGTGGTGAAGCTCGCGGTGGCGGACCGCAGGTGGCCGCTGGAGTCCTGCACGACGGCCTTGTAGCGCACCACCGTGCCGGGGGCGACGGCGCCGAGGTCCTGGGTCACCGCGTACTTTCCGGTGTCGGCGGTGCCCAGGGTCTGCCAGGGCCCGTTGCCGATCTGCGCGGCGAAGCTGACCCGGTTGAAGCCCTTGTCCGTCGTGGCGCCGACGGTGACCAGCCCGGTCGAGCCGTCGGCCGGCGGCTGCACCGAGAGCTGCGGCGCCGAACCGACGGCCGCGAGCTTCCCGCCCGCCTTGAACACCACGGAGGAGAGCGCCGGCACGGTGACCGTCACCTTGCGGTCGGCGCCGCTGGTGATCCGTTCCCCCGCGGACGGGTGGATCCGGTCGAAGCCCATCCCCGCGGAGAAGGTGTCCAGGGTGACGGTCTTCGCCTCGGTGGCGTTGTTGACCGCCACCAGGTACTCGACCTGCTGCCCGGCGTCGATCCGGGAGAAGGCGTACACGCCCGCGCCGTCGGCGGCGTACCGCTCGATCTGGGCGCCGTCGGCCAGCGCCGGGTTGTCCCGGCGCAGCTTGGCCAGCCCGGCGACGCCCTGGTAGAGCTCGCCGCCCTGCCCGTACCGGTCGGCCGGGCCGGCGGGGCCGCCGAGCACCCGGTCGGCGTTGTAGGAGTCGGTGCGCGAGGCGAACATGTCCTGCCGGGCGTCCTTGTCGCCGCCCGCGCCGGTGAAGCCCTGCTCGTCGCCGTAGTAGACGACGGGCTGGCCGCGGGTGAGGAACTGCAGCTCGTTGGCGAGCCGGTCCTTCTTCAGCAGGGTCGCCTCGTCGGCACCCGGGTTGTCGGCGAGCAGGAAGGAGCCGAAGCGGCCCATGTCGTGGTTGCCGAGGAAGGTCGGCAGCTCGTACGCGTCGGTGTCGGCGCTGGTGTAGCGGTAGTCCTGGGCGTAGACGTCGGCGAGGTTGCGCGCCGAGCCGCCCTGCGAGACGTAGGAGCGGGCCGCGCCCTGGAACGGGAAGTCCAGGGTGGCCTGGAGCCTGCCCTTGGTGACGTACGGCGAGGTGACCGCCGGGTCCCCGGAGTAGACCTCGCCGAACATGAAGAACTTCTTGTTGCCCTGCTTGGCGGCGAAGTCCTTGAGCGCGGGGGCCCACTGCTGCCAGAACGCCATGTTGACGTGCTTGACGGTGTCGATCCGGAAGCCGTCCACGCCGGCGTCCTTGACCCACTGCTGGTAGACCTTCTCGAAGCCCTTCACCACCTTGGGGTTCTGGGTGTCGAGGTCGTCCAGGCCGCTGAAGTCGCCCTCGGTGGCGGACTCGCCGACGAAGGTGGAGTCGCCCCGGTTGTGGTAGAGCGCCGGGTCGTTGAGCCAGGACGGGGTCTTGGCCGTGGCGTCGGCCGGGGTGCGGAAGACCGGGGTGTAGGGGAAGGAGTCCCCGGTGGTCTTCGGCCAGGGCGAGCCGGCATCGGCGACGGCGGTCTCGTCCACCGGGTTCCCGTCCGCGTCGAGCGTCGGGTAGGCGCCGGCGGAACGGTAGCCGTACTGCTTCTCGGCGTAGTCGATGACGTCGGCGGTGTGGTTGGTGATGACGTCGAAGAAGACCTTGATGCCGCGGGCGTGCGCCTTGGCGATCAGCTCCTTGAGCTGCTCGTTGGTGCCGAAGTGCGGGTCGACCTGGGTGAAGTCGGTGATCCAGTAGCCGTGGTACCCGGCCGAGGCGTCGGCCCCGCTGCCCTGCACCGGCTTGTTCTTGAAGATCGGGGCCATCCAGATCGCGGTGGTGCCGAGGTTCTGGATGTAGTCGAGCCGCTGGATCAGCCCGGCCAGGTCGCCGCCGTGGTAGAAGCCCTTGTCGGCGGGGTCGAAGCCGTTCTCCAGTCGCCCTCCGGTGATGCCGCCGGTGTCGTTGGCGGCGTCGCCGTTGGCGAAGCGGTCGGGCAGGACGAAGTAGAACTGCTCGCGGCTGAGGTCGTGCCGCCCGGCGGTGGCCGCCAGCGCGGCGTCCGAGGGCGGGGCCGGCGGGGCGGCGGCGAGGGCCGCGGGGGCACTGCCGAGGGTGGCGGCGGTCAGTGCGGCGGCCAGCAGGACGGCCGTGCGGCCGGGCGGTCTGCGACGGCCGGTGGTTCGTCGGGCAGTGCTCCGTCGGGGGCGGAGCGGGGCATCGGCCACTGAGGGCTCCCTTAGGGGAAGGGTCGATCGATTTCCCAGGAAGCTAGCGGCCTGCAATATGTTTCAGCAAGATGCAGAAACCGTTTCGTAGCGGGAAGTTCCAGGTGGGTGACCGTCTCCGACCACCCCGGTTACTCCCCTGGAGCGACGAGCGTGACAATGGGACGTATGTCCGTCCCACCGGTATGCACCCAACCCCCGAACACCCCCTACCCCGGTGGGAGCCGGCCCGTAGCCCTCAAGGGGGACAGCCGGTGAAGAATCCACTTCCAGAGGATGAGCAGACGGCTACGAGCGGTCTGGCAGACTTGCCGTCCATGGGGGAACCGACCGAGATCCAGCGAGGCGGCGCCGGGCGCGCCGACGCGGCGAGCGGTGGCGGTTCCGAAGCAGCGAAGGCCGTCCCCGGCCGCCTGCCCGATGGAGCCACCCGTGCCGCCCAGTCCCGTCCCGCAGCCCTGCGCGCGCACATCAGCGCCCAGCGCCGCTCACCGGCCAGGCCGCGGATCTGGTTCGAGCTGGCGCTGATCGGGATCAGCTACTGGATCTACTCGATCGTGCGCAACGCGGTTCCCGAACAGGAAGCGATAGCCCAGAAGCACGCCAGCTGGATCTGGGACCTGGAGCACCACCTGGGCATCGCCGTCGAGCACTCGATCAACCACGCCGTGGACAGCGTCGGGTGGCTCATCACCGGGATGAACTACTACTACGCGACGCTGCACTTCGTGATCACGATCGGCGTGCTGGTCTGGCTCTACCGCAGCCACCCCGGGCGCTACGTCGCGGCCCGCTCGGTGCTGTTCGTCACCACCGGCATCGCCCTGGTCGGCTTCTACTTCTTCCCGCTGGCCCCGCCCCGGCTGATGACCGACGGCGGCTTCATCGACACCGTGAAGGTCCACGGCACCTGGGGCTCGATGGCCTCCGGGCCCGCCGCACACGTCTCCAACCAGTACGCGGCGATGCCCTCCATGCACATCGGCTGGTCGATGTGGTGCGGTCTGGCGATCTTCTTCCTGGCCCGCCGGACGTGGGTCAGGGTGCTCGGCCTGCTCTACCCGGCCGCCACCCTGGTGGTCATCGTCTCCACCGCCAACCACTTCTGGATGGACGCCGTCGGCGGCGTACTCTGCCTGGCGGTGGGCTTCCTCGCCGCCCGCTGGATGTACCACGAGTGGGTGTACCGACTGCCCAAGGTGCCCGCCCGGGAGGCGGTGGCCGAGCAGCCGATCACCGTCCCCGAGCAGTGGAGCGAGCCCGCGGTCAGCAGCGCCCGCCGCTAGGCCCGTCCCCAGGACCTCCCGGAAGGGGCCCCTGAACAGGGGCCCCTTCCGCGTACCCGCCGGCGCTCGTCCCTCGGTCGCGCCCGCCGGTCGACCCGTCAGCCGACGCCGTAGAACAGCCGGTCCACCACCGCCCGGGCCCGACGGGTGGTCCGCCGGTAGTCGTCCAGCAGTTCGCCGCTGTGCCCGGAGCCGTACCCGAGGTAGCGGGCCACCCCGGCCAGCTCCCTGGCCTCCCCCGGGAAGCTGTCCCCCGGCCGCCCGCGCACCAGCATCACCGCCGCCCGCACCCGGGAGGCCAGCACCCAGGCCGCGTCCAGCACCTCGGCGTCCTCCGGCTCGACCAGCCCGCCCGCCACGGCGGCCGCCAGGGCCGCCCTGGTCCGGGTGGTGCGCAGGCCCGGCAGCTCGTGCCCGTGCCGGAGCTGCAGCAGCTGCACCGTCCACTCGACGTCCGCCAGCCCACCCCGGCCGATCTTGGTGTGGGTGGTCGGGTCGGCCCCGCGCGGCAGCCGCTCGGCCTCGATCCGCGCCTTGATCCGGCGGATCTCCATCACGTCGCGCTCCGGCACCCCGCCGCCCGGGTAGCGCAGCGGGTCGATCAGCTGCCGGAACCGCGTGCCCAGCTCCTCGTCCCCGGCCACCGGCTCGGCCCGCAACAGCGCCTGGCTCTCCCAGGCGTGCGACCAGCGCCGGTAGTACGCCGCGTACGAGGCGAGGGTGCGCACCAGCGGTCCGCTGCGGCCCTCCGGCCGCAGGTCGGCGTCGACCAGCAGCGGCGGCTCGGTGGAGGGCGCGCCCAGCTGGGAACGCAGCTCGTGGCAGACCGCCTGGGCGGCCCGGGCGGCCTCCTCCTCCAGCGAGCCGAGCAGCGGCTCGTGGACGAAGAGCACGTCCGCGTCCGAGCCGTAGCCCAGCTCGTGGCCGCCGAAGCGGCCCATGGCGATCACCGAGATCCGGGTCGGCAGGTCCCCGTGCTCGGCCTCCCATCCGGCGACGCAGGCGCGCAGCGCGCCGCCCAGGGTGGCGGCGTTGAGCGCGGTGAGCGCCTCCCCCGCGGTGTCCAGCGCCTCGGCGGGGTCGTCCCCGAGCCGGCCGAGCACGTCCGCGGCGGCGGTACGGAACAGCTCCCGGCGGCGCACCGAACGGGCGGCGGCCACCGCGGCCCGGGTGGAGCCGGCCCGGCCGACGGCGGCCAGCACCTCCGACTGCAGCGCCGCCCGGCCGCGCGGTTCCAGGCCCTGCGGGTCACCCAGCATGGCCACCGCCTCGGGGGCGCGCAGCAGCAGGTCGGGCGCGAGCCGGCCGGCCGACAGCACCCGGGCCAGCTGTTCGGCGGCGGCGCTCTCGTCGCGCAGCAGCCGCAGGTACCAGGGGGTGCGGCCGAGCGCGTCGGAGACCTGCCGGAAGTTGAGCAGCCCGGCGTCCGGGTCGGCGGACTCGGCGAACCAGCCGAGCAGCACCGGCAGCAGGGTGCGCTGGATCGCGGCCTTGCGGCTCACCCCAGAGGCGAGCGCGCTGAGGTGGCGCAGCGCGGCCGCCGGGTCCGCGTAGCCCAGCGCCTCCAGCCGGGCCCGGGCCGCTTCCGGGGTCAACCCGGTGGCTCCCGGCGGCAGTTCGGCGACGGCGTCGAGCAGCGGCCGGTAGAACAGCTTCTCGTGCAGCCGCCGGACCTCCACCGCGTGCCGCTTCCACTCGCGTTGCAGGGCGGCCACCGGGTCGGCGCGGGTGTCGTCGTTGATCAGCGCGGCGAGCGAGCGGGCGAGGCGGCGCAGGTCCTCCTCGGCGGTGGGCATCAGATGGGTGCGGCGCAGCCGGTACAGCTGGATGCGGTGCTCCAGCGAGCGCAGGAAGCGGTACGCGGTGTCCAGCGAGGCGGCGTCCGCCCGGCCCACGTACCCGCCGCGGGAGAGCGCGGCCAGCGCCTCCAGGGTGTTGCCGCTGCGCAGCGCCGGGTCGGTGCGGCCGTGCACGAGCTGGAGCAGCTGTACGGAGAACTCGACGTCGCGCAGCCCGCCCGGGCCGAGCTTGAGCTGGCGGTCCAGTTCGGTGGCCGGGATGGAGTCGACGACCCGGCGGCGCATCTGCTGGACGTCGGCGACGAAGTTCTCCCGGGCGGCGGCCTGCCAGACCATCGGGGCGAGCGCCTCGACGTACGCGGCGCCGAGCTCGGCGTCCCCGGCGACCGGGCGGGCCTTGAGCAGCGCCTGGAACTCCCAGGTCTTGGCCCAGCGCTGGTAGTAGGCGAGGTGGCTGGCCAGGGTGCGCACCAGCGGGCCGTTACGGCCCTCGGGGCGCAGATTGGCGTCCACCGGCCAGATGGTGCCCTCCCCGGTGGTGTCCGAGCAGAGCCGGGTGAGGGCGGCGGCCAGCCGGGTGGCGGCCTTGACCGCGTCGTGCTCCTCGACGCCCTCGCGCGGTTCGGCGACGAAGATGACGTCCACGTCGGAGACGTAGTTGAGTTCGCGGCCGCCGCACTTGCCCATGCCGATGACCGCGAGCCGGCAGGCCGCGGCGGCCTCCGGGTCCTGCTCGGCGGCGAGGTCCAGGGCCGTCTGGAGGGTGGCGCCGGCCAGGTCGGCGAGTTCGGCGGCGGCCTGCGCGAGGTCGGTGGTGCCGGTGAGGTCGCGGGCGGCGATGGCGAGCAGGCAGCGGCGGTAGGCGACGCGCAGCGCGTTCGCGGGGCCGAGGGACAGGTCGGCGCGGACGCCTTCGGCGAGGGCGCGGCGGAAGTCCTCCGGGCCGGGGTGCATGTCGCGCAGCTCGAAGGTGACCAGCACGTGCCAGTCGTGCGGGTGCCGGGCCAGGTGGTCGCCGAGCGCGGTGGAGACGCCGAGCACGCCGAGCAGCCGGTCGCGCAGCGGCTTGGAGGTGGTGAGGGTGTCGCGCAGGGTGTGCCGGTCGGCCTCGTCGGCGGCCTCCAGCAGCCGGGCCAGGCCGAGCAGCGCGAGGTCGGGGTCGGCGGTGGCGCCGAGCGCGTCCAGCAGCACGGGGTCGTCGGCCAGGCCCTCCAGCCCGGGGCCCTCCAGCAGCCGCACCGCCCGCGCCGGGTCGGTGAACCCGCGCCGGACCAGCCGGTTCTCCGGCCGGCTGACCCGGCTCCCGGCCCGTTGTTCCTCCACCGCCATCGACCCCTCCATCCGTCCGCCCAAGCAGGTTACGCGCCTGTGGGCCGCCCCGCCGGGCATGCCACGGGCCCGGTCCGCCCGAGCGCCGGCGGGCCGGGCGGCGCGCCCCCGGGGCGCGGCGTGGCGTGTCGGCTTGCCCGCCGGCTCGACGGCGCGGTGGAGTACGCATGGCCGGCCGGGACGCCCGCCGGGGCGGTGCCCGGCGCGGCCCCGCCCGCCCCCTCCCCCCGCACTCCCGCCCGAAGGGACGACCCCATGGCGACCGAGCACCCGGCCGAGCGGAGAGCCCCGCGCCGACACCCCCTGCGGCTCGCGATCGGCGCGCTCGGCGACCTGCTGTTCACCCTCGGCGTGCTGCTCGCCCTGCTGGTCGTCCACTCGCTGTGGTGGACGAACCTCACGGCCGACCGTCACGCGGACCTCTCCGCCGCCCGGCTGCGCCAGTCCTGGTCGGCCCCTGCCCCGGCCGCCCCGCCGACCGACGCCGCACCGCCGCTCGGCCAGGGCGACGCCGTCGGCTTCCTCCACGTCCCGGCCCTGGGCGCCGGCTACCAGGTGCTGATCAAGGTCGGTACCGACGGGGAGACCCTCGCGGACGGGGTCGCCGGAGCCTACACGGCGCCGTACCGCTCGGCCATGCCGTGGGAGGCTTCGGGCAACTTCGCCCTGGCCGCCCACCGCGACGGCCACGGCGCCAGGTTCCACGACCTGGACCGGCTGCGGCCGGGCGACCCGCTGGTCGTGGAGACCAGGGACCGCTGGTACGTCTACCGCGTCGACGCCACGCTGCCCGAGACCGCCAAGGACGACACCGGTGTCATCGCCCCGGTCCCCGTCGGCTCGCCGTACGGCGGGCCGGGCCGCTACATCACCCTGACGACCTGCACGCCGGTCTACACCTCGCTGTACCGGATGGCCGTCTGGGGCAGCCTCGTCCGGGAGGAGCCGATGGACCCGGACCGCACGCCGCCCGCCGAGCTGCGCTGAGCCGGTCCGGTGGACATGCGACGGACGGGCGGTGCGCCACGCGCACCGCCCGTCCGCCAGCCGGTCAGATCCGTCGGTCGGTCACCGGGCACTCCGGTCGGAGCGCCGGCCGGCGCGCATGGCCACCGCACCCGCCGCGATGAGCGCCGCCGAGAGGCCGAACAGGGCCGGCGAGGTGTCGCTCCCCGTCTCCGCCAGCTCCCAGTGGTGCCAGCCGTGCTCCTCCTCGTGGCCGCCGTGGTGGCCCTCGTGACCTCCGTGGCCCTCGTGCCCCTCATGGCCTTCGTGGCCCGGGTGGCTCGGGTGGCTCGGGTGGCTCGGCCCGTGCCCCGGCCCCTCGCTGTACTTGGCCTTGTTCACATTGGAGATGTTGTTGGTCTGCGAGGCCGACTGACTGTTGCTCGCCGTGTTCTGCGAGGAGTTGTTCGCGCTGGCGGTGGCGCTGTTGTTCGCGTTGTTGTCAACGGTGTTGACGACGGTGTTCTGGACGACGACCGTCACGTTGACGTTCTGGTCCTGGCTCTGTTGGCCGTTCTGGGACTGTGACTGGTTCTGGTTCTGGTTCTGGCTCTGGCTCTGGCTCTCGGACTGGTTGCCGCCACCACCGTGGCCCCCACCGTGGTCGCCGGGGCCCTCGCCCCCACCGTGGTCACAGGGGTTGCAGTGGCAGGCGTGGTGGTGGTGGCAGTGCTTGCCGGTGAGGCCCGACAGTCGGTCCAGCTCGCCCAGTCGGTCGAGGTACCCGAACGTCGACGGCAGGGCCGTGTTCCGACCGCGCTCGCCGTCCTCCTCGCCCGGCTCGGTTCCTTCCGCGGCCGGCGGCTCCTCCCCGCCCGGCTCGGCGGCGGTGACGGCCGGGGCCTGGGCCTGGGCCTGGGCCGGAGCCGCCGCCGCGGCCGGAGCCGCCGCCGGAGCCGCGGCCGGGGCGACGGCCGGGGCCTGGGCCTGGGCCTGGGCCGGAGCCACCGCCGGGGCCGCGGCCGGAGCCGCCGCCGGGGCCGCCGCCGGGGCCTTGGCCGGAGCCGCGGCCGGGGCCTTGGCCGGGGCCTTGGCCGCGGGCGCTTCGGCCGTCGCCGTCACTGTCTTGGTGCCCTCCGTCCGCGAGGACTGACGGGCCACCAGTTCGGACGGGACGGCACCACGGCTGTCGAAGTTCCAGGTATGGGTGGCTCTACCGCTGCCCTCCGCCGCCGCACGGAGGAGCCCGTCGACCCATTCACCCTGGGCCTCCGCCGGTACGGCGGCTGTGTGGTGGTCGGCGACGGGCGAGGCGTAGGCCGCGGAGCCGGCACCCAACACGAGGGCGGCCGAGGTCAGTCCGGACAGGGCCAGGGCGGTGATTCGAGTACGCATGACACTCCAGGATGATCCGCAGAACGGATCTTCTGCTTACGCCTCCGCGTCACCCCGCCATGGCGCGCACCGCTGCAGAGTAACCTCATTGGCCCAGCGGATTAGCGTGCGTGGGGTACACCGCCCGAGCGGCCCGGACCGGCCGACGAACCGTCAGAGCACCTGGAGGTTCTTCCGCAGCTCGAAGGGGGTGACCTCGGAGCGGTACTCCTCCCACTCGTGCTTCTTGTTGCGCAGGAAGAAGTCGAACACGTGCTCGCCGAGGGTCTCGGCGACGAGCTCGCTGCGCTGCATCAGGTCGATGGCCTCGCCGAGGTTCTGCGGCATCGGTTGGATGCCGAGGGCGCGCCGCTCGGAGTCGGTGAGCGCCCACACGTCGTCGTCGGCACCGGGCGGGAGTTCGTAGCCCTCCTCGATGCCCTTCAGGCCGGCCGCGAGGGTGACGGCGTAGGCGAGGTAGGGGTTGCAGCCGGTGTCCAGCGAGCGGACCTCGATCCGGGTGGAGCCCTGCTTGCCCGGCTTGTACATCGGGACCCGGATCAGCGCCGAGCGGTTGTTGTGGCCCCAGCAGATGTAGGACGGCGCCTCGCCGCCGGCTCCGGCGGTGCGCTGGGAGCCGCCCCAGATCCGCTTGTACGAGTTCACCCACTGGTTGGTGACGGCGGCGGTCTCGGCGGCGTGCTTCAGCAGGCCGGCGATGAAGGAGCGGCCGACCTTGGACAGCTGGTACTCGGCGCCGGACTCGTGGAAGGCGTTGCGGTCGCCCTCGAACAGCGAGACGTGGGTGTGCATGCCGCTGCCGGGGTGCTCGGAGAACGGCTTGGGCATGAAGCTCGCGTGTACGCCCTGCTCCAGCGCGACCTCCTTCATGACCAGTCGGAAGGTCATGATGTTGTCGGCGGTGGACAGCGCGTCGGCGTAGCGCAGGTCGATCTCCTGCTGGCCGGGGGCGCCCTCGTGGTGCGAGAACTCGACCGAGATGCCCATCGACTCCAGCATGGTGATCGCCTGGCGGCGGAAGTCGTGGCCCACCCCGCGCGGGGTGTGGTCGAAGTAGCCGGACTGGTCGGCGGGGATCGGCGGGGTGCCGTCGCCGGGCAGGTTCTTCAGCAGGAAGAACTCGATCTCCGGGTGGGTGTAGAAGGTGAAGCCCTGCTCGGAGGCCTTCTCCAGGGTGCGCTTGAGCACGAACCGGGGGTCGGCGAAGGACGGCGAGCCGTCGGGCATCAGGATGTCGCAGAACATCCGGGCGGTGCCCGGGGTCTCGGAGCGCCACGGCAGGATCTGGAAGGTGGTCGGGTCGGGCTTGGCGATCATGTCGGACTCGTACACCCGGGCGAATCCCTCGATCGCCGAGCCGTCGAAGCCGATGCCCTCCTCGAAGGCCTGTTCCAGCTCGGCCGGGGCCACCGCGACCGACTTCAGGAACCCGAGCACGTCGGTGAACCACAGCCGGACGAACCGGATGTCACGCTCTTCGAGCGTCCGAAGCACGAACTGTTGCTGCTTGCCCATGGGGACAGTCTCACCTCTGCTCTTTACGCTCGTGTTACGCCTCGGAGGCCCCCGCAAAGACCTCGTAAAGCGGCTGCCCCCATCATGGCCGATCTCCGCCCGACCCGGCAGCGCCGACCCCCGCCGTCACTCCCCACCCAGGACATAGCGTCAGTTAGACGATTACACTCGGGGCATGCCCAATCTCCGTCTCGCCCTGAGCCAGATCGACCCCTGGGTCGGTGACCTCGACCGCAACGGCGACGAGGTGGTGCGCTGGACCAGGCTGGCCGTGGAGGCCGGCGCGCAGCTGGTCGCCTTCCCCGAGATGGCCCTCACCGGGTACCCGGTGGAGGACCTCGCCCTGCGCGGATCCTTCGTCGAGGCCTCCCGCGCCGCGCTGGTCGGGCTGGCCGACCGGCTGGCGGCGGACGGGCTGGGCGAGGTCCCGGTGGTGGTCGGCTACCTCGGGCGTTCGGAGCACGCCTCGCCGCGTTTCAACCGCCCGGCCGGCTCCCCGCAGAACTGCGCCGCGGTGCTGCACCGGGGCGAGGTGGTGACCCGCTTCGCCAAGCACCACCTGCCCAACTACGGCGTGTTCGACGAGTTCCGCTGGTTCGTCCCGGGCGACCAGCTGCCGGTGCTGCGGGTGCGCGGGGTGGACGTCGCCCTGGCCATCTGCGAGGACATCTGGCAGGACGGCGGGCGGGTCACCGCCGCCCGCGAGGCCGGCGCCGGGCTGCTGCTGGTGGTCAACGGTTCCCCGTACGAGCGGAACAAGGACGACCAGCGGCTGGAGCTGGTGCGGCGCCGGGCGGCCGAGGCCGGCTGCACCCTGGCGTACGTCAACATGGTCGGCGGCCAGGACGAGCTGGTCTTCGACGGCGACTCGATCGTGGTCGGCACGGACGGCGAAGTCCTGGCCCGCGCACCGCAGTTCGAGGAGCACCTGGTGGTGCTGGACCTCGATCTGCCGGCCGCCGCGAGCGACGACACCGACGGGCTGCTGCTGAGCGACGGCCTGCACCTGGTCCTCACCGAGCTGGGCGGCGAGCCGCAGGCCGCGCCCGCGGTGCGGCTCACCGCCGGGGTGGCGCCGCGGATCTCGGACGAGGCCGAGATCTGGGCCGCGCTGGTCTCCGGCACCCGGGCGTACGTGACCAAGAACGGCTTCCGGTCGGTGCTGCTCGGCCTCTCCGGCGGCATCGACTCGGCGCTGGTGGCCGCGATCGCGGTGGACGCGGTGGGCGCGCGGAACGTGCACTGCGTCTCCATGCCCAGCCGCTACTCCTCCCAGCACTCCCGGGACGACGCGGCCGAACTGGCCCGCCGCACCGGGCTGTCGCTGCGGACCGTCTCCATCGCCCCGATGTTCGACGCCTACCTGGGGGCGACCGAACTGACCGGCCTGGCCGAGGAGAACCTCCAGTCCCGGCTGCGCGGCACCCTGCTGATGGCGATCTCCAACCAGGAGGGGCACCTCGTGCTCGCGCCCGGCAACAAGAGCGAGCTGGCGGTCGGCTACTCGACCCTGTACGGAGACTCGGTGGGCGCCTACGGGCCCATCAAGGACGTCTACAAGTCACTGGTCTTCCGGCTGGCACGCTGGCGCAACGAGGAGGCCGAGCGGCGCGGCGAGGTGCCCCCGATCCCGGAGCACACCATCACCAAGCCGCCGTCCGCCGAGCTGCGGCCGGACCAGGTGGACACCGACTCGCTGCCCGACTACGACGTGCTGGACAGCGTGCTGACCCGCTACATCGAGGGCGACGAGGGCCGGGACGCGATCGTCGCGGCCGGCTTCGACCCGGCCCTGGTGGACCGGGTGGTCCGGCTCGTCGACACCGCCGAGTACAAGCGGCGCCAGTACCCGCCGGGCCCGAAGATCTCGGCCAAGAACTTCGGCCGGGACCGCCGCCTGCCGATCACCAACCGCTGGCGGCGCGGCTAGCGGACGGGCTGGTAGCGGTAGCTGGCGGCCACCCCGAGGTGGTCGCTGCCGTCCCGGGGCAGGGTGCGGGAGTCCACCGGGTCCAGCCCGCCCTTGCTCATGATCTGGTCGATCCGGGCCGTCGGGAAGGCGGCCGGCCAGCTGAAGCCGAAGCCGTCTCCGGCGGCGCCCTGGGCCGAGCGCATCTGCGAGGTGACCGGCGCCAGGCTGCGGTCGTTCATGGTGCCGTTGAGGTCGCCGAGCAGCAGGACCTTCTTCAGCGGCTCGGCCTCGATCGCGTCGCCGAGCGCCTGCGCGCTGAGGTCCCGCTGGTTGACGGTGAAGCCGCCCTCGGCCTTCAGCCGCACCGAGGGCAGGTGCGCCACGTACACCGCGAGCGGGCCCTGCGGGGTGGTGACCTCGGCGCGGAAGGCCCTGGTCCAGCCCATCTTCAGGTCCACCGGGGAGACGTCCCCGATCGGGTACTTCGACCAGAGCCCGACCGTGCCCTCCACGGTGTGGTGCGGGTAGGCGGCGGCGAGCCCGGTCTCGTACGAGCGCAGCTGCCGGCCGGCCAGCTCCTGCAGGGCGACGATCTGGGCGCCGGAGTCCACCAGGGTGCGGATGGTGCCCGGCACGTCGGTGTTGGCGGCGGCGACGTTGTGGCTGACCACCGTCCAGTCGCCCTTGCCGCCGCTCTTGTCCGACAGCAGGCCGCCGAACAGGTTGACCCAGAGCACCAGGGGCAGCAGCAGGGCGACCAGCGCGGTGGCGGAGCGGCGCAGCAGCGCGGGCACCAGCAGCACCGGGACGGCCAGGCCCAGCCAGGGCAGGAAGGTCTCCAGCAGGCTGCCGAGGTTGCCGACGCTGTTGGGTACCTCGGCGTGGAAGGCGAGCAGCGCGGCGGTGAGCACGGCCAGCGCGGCGATCACCAGGCCGCGCCGCCAGGTGCCGCTGCCGCGGGCGTCCCGGCCCCAGTGGCGCAGGCCGAGGAAGCCGCCGCGGCGCGCCGTGGGGGCCGGGCCGTCGGCGCCGCCCCCGGGGGCCGCGATCCGCTCGGTCCTGTCCGCCTGCGCCATGAAGTGGCTCCCGTCGCTCGTGCCGTCGCCGTTCCGGTGCCCGGCCCGTCGTGAGTGCGGGCGTCTACCGGGTCGGTGCCGGTGTGGTCGGACCCGGCTCAGCCTATGCCGGGACAGACGTCGGGCCTGCTGAGCGGGTTCCGGCGTGGCCCGGTTTGGTGAGGGAGGCCACGTCCGGGGCGAGGCCGGGCCGGGGGGGCGGGCGAGGCCGCGCGGGGGCGGCCCGGTCAGCGGGGTGCGAGGCCCTCGAGCACGGAGTCGACCAGCTTGCGGGCCAGGTCCGGGTCCTCCAGGTCGGAGTCGTCCCACAGGATGCTGCGGTAGAGGATCGGCCCGAGCAGCAGGTCGTTGAGCAGGTCCACGTCGAGGTCGTCGCGGATCACGCCCTCGGCGACGGCCTGGCGGATCAGGCGGAGCCCGACCTCCCGGCGCGGTTTGATCACCCGCTCGCGGTAGGCGGAGTACAGCTCGGGCAGGGTCTGCATCTGGCCGAGGGCGGCCTTGAGCACCCAGCGGGTTCGCTTGGCCAGGCCGCGCCGGCGGATGTGGTCCACCAGGGCGATCAGGTCGGCCCGGGCGCCGGCGCCGGCGGACTCGGGCAGCGGCTCCTCCAGCCGGCTGACCACGTCGACCAGCAGGGCTTCCTTGTTGGGCCAGCGCCGGTAGATGGTGGCCTTGCCGACGCCGCCCGCGGCGGCGATGCCCTCGATGGTGAGCTCCGACAGCGCGGTGCCGCCGGCCATCAGGTCCTCGACGGCCGTGAGGATGGCCTGCTCGGCGGCCTCGCTGCGGGGCCGGCCACGGCGTACCTCGGCGCAGTGCTGCCCGGTGCCGGCGGTCGGCGTGTCCGTCTTCATCCCCGCTGTCTCTCCCTCGTGGTCGGCCCCGCCACCCGGTGGCGTACCCGGATGACAGGGCCATTGTCACTCAGTCACGGCGCGCGCCGGCCGCAGGTCGGGCGTCCGCGGCCGCGGCCTCCCGTGCCTGGCCGCGCTGTTCGGGGGCCGGACCGGCCGGGCCCGCGGGGGTGGCCGGGCGGCGCGGCAGCAGGAACCAGGCGACCACGGCGCCGACCAGCGAGACGCCCACCGAGAGCGAGGCGACCACGTGCATGGCGTGGATGAAGGAGTCGTTCGCCGGGGCGATCAGCGCCTGGCCGCCGGGGATGCGGTCGGCGATGGCCAGGGTGGCCTCCAGCGACTCGCCGGCCTTGTCGCGCAGGTCCTCGGGCAGCCGGGTGAGGGTGTCGGCCATCCCGTCGCGGTAGGCGGTGGAGAGCACGGCGCCGAGCACGGCGACCCCGAGCGAGCCGCCGACCTGGCGGAAGGTGTTGTTGACGGCCGAGCCGGCGCCGGCCTTCTCCCGGGGCAGCGAGGCCATGATCGCGACGGTGACCGGCGGCATGACGTGCGCCATGCCGGCGCCCATCACCAGGCCGAGCAGGACCAGCACCCAGATCGGGCTGGTGGCGGTCAGCACGACGTAGCCGAGGAACCCGAGCGCGACCAGCAGCATGCCGCCGGTGGCGGTGGCGGCGACGCCGAGCCGGTCGACCACCAGCCGGGCCCGCGGGGCGAACACCAGCTGGGCGGCGGCCAGCGGCAGCATCAGCACGCCGGCCTGGAGGGCGCTGTAGCCGCGCACGCTCTGGATGTAGAAGACGCCGAAGAAGGAGACGCCCATCAGCGCGAAGAAGATCACGCCGACGACCACCACGGAGGCGCTGAACACCCGGTTGCGGAACCAGGTGACGTCCAGCGCGGGGAACGGGGTGCGGCGCTCGAACCAGACGAAGGCGGCCAGGGCGAGCACGCCGACCAGGGTCGGCACCCAGGCCTCGACCGCGGTGAAGTCGGCCAGCTCGCCGCCCTTGATGATGCCGTAGATCAGCGCGACCAGGCCGACGATCGACAGCAGCACGCCGACGGGGTCCATCCGGCCCGGGTTGGGGTCCTTGGACTCGGGGACGAGGATCACCATCGCGACCAGCGCGACGACCACGATCGGGACGTTGACCAGGAAGACCGAGCCCCACCAGAAGTGCTCGATCAGCAGGCCGCCGGTGATCGGGCCGATGGCGATGGCCAGACCGACCGCGCCGGCCCAGATCCCGATCGCCTTGGGCTGCTCGGAGCGCTCGAAGACGTTCATGATGATCGCCAGCGTGGCGGGCATCGCGAGCGCGCCGCCGACGCCCATCAGGGCGCGGTATCCGATGAGTTCACCGGGCGAGGCGGCCAGCGCGGACAGCAGCGAGGCGACTCCGAAGACCAGCATGCCGGCCAGCAGAGCGCGCTTGCGGCCGAACCGGTCGCCGAGCAGGCCTGAGGTGAACAGCAGTCCCGCGAAGACCAGGGTGTAGGAGTTGATCGACCATTCCAGGTCGCTCTGGGTGGCTCCGAGTCCGACCGGCGCGGGGGTCGCGATGGTCTTCATCGCGACGTTGAGGATCGAGTTGTCGAGGACGACGACGAGCAGGGCGAGCAGCAGGGTGGCGAGGATCACCCAGCGCCGACGGTGGATGGCTTCCGACACACGAGGTGGCGCGGCTGCGGTGGTCATGGTTCTTCCCGTCCGTGTTGGCGTGGCACTGGCGGGCATTTACGAGCCGAGCACGTCTCGCAACCCCCCGCACCAGAGTAGCGGCCGATACGATACGAGCCGAATCCGTTTCGTAAAGGGCGGGCAAATTCGGGAGGCTCCCGCGCGCCCTGGCCCGGGGCGGCCCGCACGCCCGGTGTGTCCCGGATCGCACCGGGACGACCGCACCCCTCTTTGCGCCGGAGCCGGGGCGTGCAAGCATGGAGGTGATCCGGGGACGCCGTACGGCGCCACGAGACGACAACCCTTCAGGAGTCCGTTCGATGAACGCTTCTACGCCTTCGCCTGCCCAGAACCAGGCGTCGACCACCTCCCTCTACGGCGGGGTCACCAACCGCCGGGTCACCGTCCGCGACCTCGCCGCCGCCAAGCAGCGCGGCGAGAAGTGGTCGATGCTCACCGCCTACGACGCCCTCACCGCGGGCGTGTTCGACGAGGCCGGCATCCCGGTGCTGCTGGTCGGCGACTCGGCGGGCAACTGCCACCTCGGCTACGAGACCACCGTCCCGGTGACCATGGATCAGATGGTGATGCTCTCCGCCGCCGTCGTCCGCGGCACCAAGCGGTCCATGATCGTCGCCGACCTGCCGTTCGGCTCGTACCAGGAGTCCCCCGCGCAGGCCATGCACAACGCGGCCCGGCTGATGAAGGAGGCCGGGGTCGGCGCGGTCAAGCTGGAGGGCGGGGAGCGCAGCGCCCGCTCGATCGAGCTGCTGGTCGAGGCCGGCGTCCCGGTGATGGCCCACATCGGCCTCACCCCGCAGTCCGTGCACGCCCTCGGCGGCTACCCGGTCCAGGGGCGCGGCGACGAGGCGGCGCACCGGCTGCTGCGCGACGCCAAGGCCGTCCAGCAGGCGGGCGCCTTCGCGGTGGTCCTGGAGGCCGTCCCGGCCGAGCTGGCCGCCCAGGTCACCGAGCAGCTGGCGATCCCGACCGTCGGCATCGGCGGCGGGCCGGACACCGACGCGCAGGTGCTGGTCTGGACCGACATGGCCGGCATGACGGCCGGCCGGGTGCCCAAGTTCGTCAAGCAGTACGCCGACCTGCGGACCGTCCTCGGCGACGCCGCCCGGGCGTACGCCGAGGACGTGCGCACCGGCGCCTTCCCGGCGGCGGAGCACAGCTTCCACTGACGCGACGGCGCCTTCCGCCGACGCACACGGCCCCACGGCCCCGCTCCACAGCCCGGAGCGGGGCCGCTGTCGTGTCCGCGGGCGCGGCCGAGAACCGGTGACAGCGGCCTGACAGCGGACGGGGCGGGCCCGACAGGGAGCTGACAGCGGCGGCGGACAGCCTGGGGGCATGACACGAATCGCGACGGCCCCGAACGACCGGGGAACCACCTCCGCACACGCCGTGGAGGTGCACGGCATCGTCAAACACTTCGGTGGGACCAAGGCCCTCGACGGGGTCGACCTCACCGTCAGGGAGGGCACCGTCCTCGGCGTGCTCGGCCCCAACGGCGCCGGCAAGACGACCCTGGTGCGCATCCTCTCCACCCTGATCAAGCCGGACGCCGGCACCGCGTACGTCGGCGGCTACGACGTGCTGCGCCAACCCAAGCAGCTGCGCCGCACGATCGGCCTCACCGGCCAGTACGCCTCCGTGGACGAGCTGCTCTCCGGGTACGAGAACCTCTACCTGATCGGCCGGCTGCTCGACCTCTCCCGCCGCGACGCCAAGGCCAGGGCCACCGAGCTGCTGGAGCGCTTCTCGCTCACCGAGGCCGCCAAGCGGACCGCCAAGACCTACTCCGGCGGCATGCGCCGCCGGCTCGACCTGGCCGCCAGCATGATCGGCCGCCCCCGGGTGCTCTACCTGGACGAGCCCACCACCGGCCTGGACCCGCGCACCCGCAACGAGGTCTGGGACGAGGTGCAGCGGATGGTCTCCGAGGGCACCACCGTGCTGCTGACCACCCAGTACATGGAGGAGGCGGAGCAGCTCGCGAACGAGCTGACCGTCATCGACCGCGGCCGGGTGATCGCCAACGGCGCCGTCTCCGAGCTCAAGGCCAAGGTCGGCGGCCAGACCCTCCAGGTGCGCCCGGCCCACCCGGCCGAGCTGCCGGACATGGCCCACTGCCTGCGGGACATCGGCATCACCAACGCCACCGTGTCCACCGACACCGGGCTGCTCGCGGTGCCGATCACCGACGACGCGCAGCTGACCGCGGTGATCGGGGTGCTCGGCACCCGCGGCTTCGCCGTCGCCGGCATCGACACCAAGGTGCCCAGCCTGGACGAGGTCTTCCTCGCCATCACCGGCAAGCCCGCGTCCGCCGCGGACACCGCCCCCAGCCTCGTCAAGGAGCCCGTCGCATGACCACCGCCACGCTCACCCCCGCACCGGGCCGCACCACCCGGCCGTCGGCGGAGGACAGCCGGATCGGCCTGGTCGGCGCCCTGCGCCACGTCGGCGCGCTGACCCGGCGCAACCTGATGCGGATCAAGGCCGACCCGGAGTCGATGTTCGACGCCGTGCTGATGCCGATCATCTTCACCGTGCTGTTCGTCTACGTCTTCGGCGGCGCGATGGCCGGCGACCAGGACACCTACAAGCAGTACCTGATCCCCGGGCTCCTCGGGCAGACCGGCCTCACCCTCGCGATGGCCGTCGGCACCGGCCTCAACAGCGACTTCCAGACCGGCGTGATGGACCGTTTCCGCACCCTGCCGATCGGCCGGTCCTCGGTGCTGCTGTCCAAGATCGCCGCCGAGACCCTCCGCGGGCTGCTCTCCTTCGCGATCCTGATCGGCTTCGCGATGTGCATCGGCTTCGAGGTGAAGACCGGTCTGCTGGAGGTGCTGGCCACGATCGGCCTGGGCCTGGTGTTCGGCATGTCGATCGTCTGGATCTCGATGCTGCTGGGCATGGCCCTGCGCAGCGCCCAGGCCGTCCAGGGCGTGGCCATGCTGGTCCTGATGCCGATGCAGTTCGGCAGCTCGATCTTCGCCCGGACCGACACCATGCCGGGCTGGCTGCAGGCCTTCACCAAGATCAATCCGCTGTCGGCGCTGGCCGACGCCTCCCGCTCGCTGCTCAACGGCGAGGGCCCGGTGGCCCATCCGGTGATGATCGTGCTGATCTGGTCGGCCGCCGTCACCGCGGTCTTCGCCCCGCTGGCGGTCGCCCGCTTCCGCAAGCGGACCTGACCCACCCGACCACCGTCGGCCCCGCGGGGGAAAGGCCGACGGGCAGGACGGCCGGCCGCCCGGGACGGGGCGCCGGCCGACGTACGGGCCCGTGCGGCCGGTGACCAGGGGACGGGCGCCGGCCGTACGGGCTCGACCGCGCGCCGCCGCACCGGCTCGACCGCAGGGGCTAGCCGATCAGCCCCTCCAGCACCTCGAAGACCTGCTCCTGGGTCATCCCGACCCCGCCGGCCCGGGCCTCCTCGTACCCGGCCCCGCCCAGCAGCTCCCGCAGGACGGCCTCGGTGCGCACCCGCTCGGCCCGGTCCAGGTAGCCGCCCTTGGGGCCGTTCAGGCCACCGTGCGCGGCGGTCAGCACGGCCGCCACCCGGGCCCGCTCCAGGTCCCCGTCGCGCTGGGCGAAGGCGCACAGCACCGCCGTCACCGCGGGCACCACCAGGACCGTCATGTGTTCGGCGAAGCCGCTCGCCGCCGTCACCGCCCGCAGCTGCCGCCAGCCGTCGCGCAGCAGCTCGAACCCCGCCTCCGGATCCCCGGCCCGGGCGATGATCCAGCCGCGGGAGCTCCGCAGCATCCCGCTCACCAGGCTCGGCGCGAAACCGCCGACCCGGACCGTGTCCAGCCTGTCCAGCTCGGCCAGCGCCTGCGCGAACTCGCCCCGTTGGGCGTGGATGCCGCAGAGCGCCAGGTGGCCGAACATCAGTGCCCCGGTGGTGGACTGGTTGAGGCCCGGGGTGTCGATCAAGGCCAGCGCCTCGCGGATGACCCGCTCGCCGCGGTCCATGTCGTGCTCCAGGAGGGCGCTGCCCAGGTTCACCCGCAGGATCGGCACCTCCTGCGACGCGCCCAGCTCCTCGACCAGCTCGATCGCCCGCGCGTACGCCTCGGCGGCGGCCGCGGACTCGCCCCGGTTGGCCAGCGACTCGCCGTGCGCGGACAGCGCCTGGGAGGTCCCCCAGAGGTCACCCGACCGCTCGTACAGCTCCAGCGAGCGCTCGCCGTCCACGATGCTCTGCTCCGCACCGCTCGGCCAGTCGTTCATCATCCTGGCCCGCACCTGGAGGATGAAGGCCAGGTCGCTCACCTCGCCGTACTGCTCGCAGCCGCGGACGGCGTCGTCGATCAGCTCCTTCATCACGTCCGTGCGGCCGGCCAGGAAGGCGCCGAACACCCGCATCAGCCCGGGGAAGCGGTAGGCCTGCGGCAGGTCCGGCGTGTAGGCGTCCATCAGCCGCTGGGCGACCCGGATCGCCTCCGGGTCGCCCAGGACGTCCAGGTTGCCCTCGAACAGCCCGATCAGCCGGAACATCGCGAGCAGCCGGCGGGCCTCCTCGACCACCCCGGCGGACAGCGGCAGCTCGTACGCGAAGACGCTGCGCTCCAGCGGCACCGGCCGCGGGGCGTCCGGGCCGAACGGGTCCGGGCCGAGCGCGGCGACCGCGTTGTACCAGGTGCGCGCCTCCAGGCTGTAGCCGCGCAGCGACCAGTACCAGCTCATGCCCACCGCGATGAGCAGCGCCTGCTCCTCGTCCCGCAGGTCGATCGCCCGGCGCAGCGCCGTCCGGATGTTGTCCTGCTCGCGCTCCAGCACGGCCAGCCAGTGCAGCTGCCGGGGGCCGTGGATCTGCCCGTCGGAGACGGCGACCAGGGTGCGGAAGTACGCCAGGTGGCGGGCCTCGGTGGCGGTGCGCTCTGCGGCGGACTCGGCGAGGCGCTCGGTCGCGTACTCGTGGATGGTCTCCAGCATCCGGTAGCGCGGCAGGCTGGCCCCGTCCAGGTCGGCCACCAGCAGGGACTTGTCGACGAGTGACAGCAGCAGGTCGGCGACCTCGCCGGAGGCCACCTCGACGCCGTCGGCGCAGACCGTCTCGGCGTCCTCCAGCTGCCAGCCGCCCGCGAACACCGAGAGCCGGCGCAGCACCGCCCGCTCCCGCTTGCCCAGCAGGTCCCAGCTCCAGTCGACCACCGCGCGCAGCGTCTGCTGGCGCGGCAGCAGGGTGCGGCTGCCCGCGGTGAGCAGCGCGAACCGGCCGTCCAACCGGTCGGCTATCTGGCGCGCCGTCATCACCCGCAGCCGGGCGGCGGCCAGTTCGATGGCCAGCGGCAGCCCGTCCAGCCGGCGGCAGATCTCCGCGCAGGCCTCCGGGTCGCCCTGCGGGTCGAATCCCGGACGGGCGGTGGCCGCGCGCTCGGCGAACAGCCGCAGCGCGACCGGGTCGGGCAGCGGCTCGACCGGCAGCACCGTCTCGCCGGGCACGCCCAGCGGCTCACGGCTGGTGGCGAGCACCGTCAGCCCGGGGCACTCGGCGAGCAGGGCGTCGGCGAGGTCGGCGGCGGCCTGGATCAGGTGCTCGCAGTTGTCCAGGACGAGCAGCATCCGGCGGTGGCGGCAGTGCTCGACCAGCCGACGCACCGGGTCCTCGGCCCGCTTCTCGATCACCTCGGCGACCATGCTGGTGCTGTGCAGCACGATCTCGCGCAGGCCGAGCGCCGAGACCACGGCGGCGGGCACCGCGCCCGGGCTCTCCAGCGGGGCGAGTTCGACCACCCAGACGCCGTCCGGCCAGCCCCCGGCGGACTGTTCGGCGCGGCCGGCCTCGGTCGAGAGGCTGGTCTTGCCGGAGCCGCCGGGGCCGGTCAGGGTCACCAACCGACGGTCCGTCAGCATCCCGCGCAGCGTGGCGAGATCGTCCTCACGGCCGACGAAGCTGGTCAGCCGGCCGCGCAGGTTGCCGCCGGGGCGCGGGAGTTGGGACGCGGGTGCGGCGTCGGGCCCGGGGGTCGGGGAGCCGGCGGGCTCCGGCTTCGACGCCCGCTGCTCCGCGGGGGTTGCGGGGGTTGCGGGGGTTGTGAGGGCTGCGGGCGTCGCGGGCGTCGGGGCGAGCAACTCGGCGTGCAGGGCGCGAAGTCCGCGGCCCGGGTCGACGCCGAGCTCCTCGGCCAGCGCGCGCCTGGTCCGCTCGTAGTGGCGCAGCGCCTCGGCCGTCCGCCCGCTCCCGTGCAGCGCCCGGATCATCAGCAGCTGCAACGACTCGTCCAGCGGCTGCCGTTCGCACAGCTCGGCCAGTTCGGCGACCAGCTCCGCGGCCCGGCCGAGGCCGAGTTCGGCGGTGATCCGGTGGCGGCGGGCCTCCTCGCGCTGGGCCTCCAACCGGACGGCCGGGCCGCCGCGGTCCGGCAGGTCGGCCAGCGCGGGGCCGCGCCACAGTGCCAGCGCCGCGCGCAACCTCTCGGCGGCGAGCGCGTCGTCCCCGGCGTCCAGGGCGCGGCGGCCCTCGCCGGTCAGCCGCTGGAAGTCGGCGAGGTCGGAGGCCGGGGCGGTCAGCCAGTACCCGGCCGGGCCGGAGCCGACCTCGTCCCGGCCGATGGTGCGGCGCAGCCGGCCGACCAGGGTCTGGAGCGCGGCGGAGGAGTCCTGCGGCGGATCGGCGTCCCACACCTCGTCCACCAGGAGGTCGGCCGGGACCGGACGGCCCTGCCGCAGGACGAGGGCGCTGAGCAGGGCCCTCAGCCGGGCGCCGCCGATCGGCACCGGGGTGCCGTCGTCGTGGTGGGCCGTCGTCGTCCCGAGGATGCCGTAGTACACCGGACCATTCTGGTCGATCGCCGGGGGAAGGGCCGCACATTTGTCCTGGGCCCCTCCCCCGGCGGGCGCGTAGGGTGGAACGCCACCGCGCTCCCGGACGTTCACCGGGAGCCGCTTGTCCGGCCACCGGACCGCCCGGCATGATCGACCACGGTCCGAAGCCGATCCTCTTCCCCTGCCCACGGAGCACCCACACCATGACCTTCGCCGCCACGCCGCGCTCCCGCAGCGAGGACCGCCGGATCAGCCCGGTGTTCTGGGTGCTCCTCGCCGTCCTCGGCACCTCCGGCTGGGCGGTGTACCAGGGTTACGGCAACGCCTCGTTCGGGGTGTTCCTGTTCGTGGTCGCGGGCTGGATGGTCTCCCTCTGCCTGCACGAGTACGCCCACGCGCGCACCGCGCTGCACGGCGGCGACATCACCGTCGGCGCCAAGGGCTACCTCACGCTCAACCCGCTGAAGTACGCCAACGTACTGCTCAGCTTCGTGCTGCCGATCGTCTTCGTGATCCTCGGCGGCATCGGCCTGCCCGGCGGCTCGGTCTGGATCGAGCGCCACCGCATCCAGGGCCGGCTCAAGCACAGCCTGGTCTCGGCGGCCGGCCCGCTGGTCAACCTGCTCATCGCGGCGGCGCTGCTGATCCCGATCGGCGCGGGCTGGCTGGACGATCCCACCGTGCACGCGTACTGGAACGGCTACGAGCTGATCATCTCGCCGTTCTCCGGCGCGCTGGGCTTCCTCGGCTTCCTGCAGCTGAGCGCCGCGGTGCTGAACCTGCTGCCGGTGCCCGGGCTGGACGGCTACGGCATCGTCGAGCCCTGGCTGTCGTACAAGACCCGGCGCGCGGTCGAGCCGTTCGCGCCGTACGGGATGCTCGCGGTGTTCGCGCTGCTGTGGCAGCCCCAGGTGAACCAGTTCTTCTTCGGGATCGTCCACGGCCTGATGACCCTGTTCGGCGTGGACCAGGACTACGCGACGCTCGGCCGGTACCTGTTCAGCTTCTGGAAGAACTAGCCCCGGCTGGTTGCCGGGCCGGCTCAGCCCTGCTCGGCGACCGCGGCGGCGATCTTGGCCCGGCGGCGGTTCATCCACAGCACGTTGCTGGCCACCCCGGCCAGCGGCAGCCAGATCAGGCCCAGCCAGAAGCCCTGGACCAGCGAGACCACGAGGGCCACGAGCGCGAGGACGACGGCGGCCAGGGCGAAGACGGACGTGCGAGGCATGGCGGAAGGCTCCTAGAACGGGTGCGGGCGGCCGGGTCACGGCCGCCACCCATTGTCGCCGACCTCACCTCCGGCGCCGGGCCAGGGGTGAGGTCGACACGGCCGTCGGGCCCGTCCTGTCGGTCAGGGCGGACCCGGGGACGACCGGTAGGACGGGCCGTCGCTCAGACGTCGGTGATCCGCAGACCCGCGTGGGCCTTGTAGCGGCGGTTGACCGAGATCAGGTTGGCCACCAGCGCCTCCACCTGGTGGGCGTTGCGCAGCCGGCCCGCGAAGACGCCGCGCATCCCGGGGATGCGGCCGGCCAGGCCCCGGACGATGTCCGTGGCCTCCCGGTCGTCGCCGAGCACCATGACGTCGGTGTCGACGGACTCCACCGACTCGTCCTGGAGCAGCACGGCCGACAGGTGGTGGAACGCGGCGGTGACCCGGGAGTCCGGCAGCAGCGCGGCGGCCTGCTCGGCGGCGCTGCCCTCCTCCGGCTTCAGCGCGTACGCGCCCTGCTTGTCGAAGCCCAGCGGGTTGACGCAGTCGACGACGATCTTGCCCGCGAGCTCCTCGCGCAGCGCCGTCAGGGTGGCGGCGTGGCCGTCCCACGGGACCGCGATGATCACCACGTCGCTCTCCCGGGCGACGGTGGCGTTGTCGGCGCCGCGCACGCCGAGGCCCAGCTCGGCCGCCGAGGCCTCGGCCCGGGCGGCGTCGCGGGAGCCGATGATCACCTGCTGGCCGGCCTTGGCCAGCCGCAGGGCCAGGCCCCGCCCCTGGTCGCCGGTGCCGCCGAGGACACCGACCACCAACTGCGAGACGTCGGGTACCTCGTGGGCCGGGTTTGTCGCTGAATCGAGGGAAGTCATGGGCCGATCCTGCCAAATCCCGGGCCTCGCGGGACATCCTGGGCCGCATGGACGCGGTGAGAGTTTCGGCACTCCGGGAACGGCTGACGGGAACGGGCTGGCTGGAGGCGGTCGGCGGCTTCGCCGGGGCGCTGCGCCGATCGGTGGACCGGCGCGGGGCGAGCGGGCTGCTGCTGGTCGGAACCGAGACGTACGAGCCCTGGCACCTGGCCGCCCACCTGGACGACCAGGCCGCCTGGTCGGACGTCCCCGGGCTGGCACCCACCCTGCTGCGGCACAGCCCGCCGGCCGACGCCCCCGCCCATCTGACGCACGATCTGCGCAGACTCGCCGAGGCCGGGCGAGGCGCCACCGTGCTGCTGGTGGTCCCGCGGACGGCCGGCGCCCCGCTGCTGGAGCGGGTGCACGACGCCCGGCGGCACGGCGCGACGGTGCTGGCGCTGGACGGGGGCGGGCCGGGCGGGCCGGGCGGGCCCGGTGAACCCGGCGGCCTCGGCGGCCTCGCCCGTCCTGGCGGTCACGGCGGTCACGACGGTCTCGGCGGTCTCGATGAGCTCCGCGAGCTCGCGCACGAGCGGCTGGTCGTCGGCACCGCCGCCGAGGAGCCCTTCGACCTCGCCCAGCACCTGGTCAGCGCCGCCGCCGGGCAGCGGCCCGGCCTCCGCTCCGTCCGGGCCCGGCTCGCCGACCTCGCCGGGCGGCTGACGTCGACGCCCGCGATCAGCCGCTGGTAGCCGGGGGCGGCCTTCGGTCCGTCGGCACGTGCCGGTCCGTCACCACGTGGAAAACCCTTTGCGGAAGGCGTGACCACCACCCGAGGATGATGGTTCGTGAACGTCGACGAACCCCCGCATCCCCCCGTGTCCGGACGCGCCCGGAAGCTGGTGCGCTCGCTGACGCCCGACCTGTCCCCCTGGCGCGCCTCCCGTGACTTCCGCTACCTGTGGACGTCCGGCTGCGTCACCAGCTTCGGCAGCTTCCTGACGTTCATCGCCGTGCCGATGCAGATCAAGGAGCTCACCGGCTCCTCCTTCGCGGTCGGTCTGATCGGCGCCGTCGAACTCGTCCCGCTGATCGTCTTCGGCCTGTGGGGCGGCGCCCTCGCCGACGCCCTGGACCGCCGGAAGCTGGTGCTGCGCGCCGAGGCCGCGCTCGGCCTGCTGGCCGGGCTGCTGCTGCTCAACGCCCTGCTGCCGCACCCGCTGCTCTGGCCGGTCTATGTGGTCGCCGCACTGGCCGCGGCCGCCGACGGCCTCCAGCGCCCGGCGCTGGACTCGCTCACCCCGCGGGTCGTCCCGCACCAGCACCTGGCGGCCGCGTTCGCCCTCAAGTCGCTCTACCACAACGTCGCCTCGATCGCCGGGCCGGCGCTGGCCGGTGTGGTGGTGGCCTTCGCCGGGGTGCAGACCGCGTACGCGCTGGACATCCTCACCTTCGCCGCCTCGCTGCTGCTGCTCGTCCGGATCAAGGCGGTGCCGCCGCCCACCGGTGCCGAACGGCCTTCCGTCCAGGCGGTGTTGAACGGCGTCCGGTACGCCTGGAGCCGCAAGGACCTGCTCGGCACCTACGCGATCGACACCTGCGCCATGCTGTTCGCCTACCCGGTGGCCGTCTTCCCGTTCCTGGCCTCGGAGTTGGGGGCGGACTGGGCGCTCGGGCCGATGTACGCGGCCTCCGCCCTCGGCGCCCTGCTGGTCGGCGCGACCAGCGGCTGGACCTCCCGCGTCCACCGGCACGGACGGCTGCTGGTGGCCGCCGCCGTCGGCTGGGGCGGGGCGATGGCACTCGCCGGCCTGTCCGAGCACATCTGGCTGGTGCTGCTCGGCCTGGCGCTGGCCGGCGGCGCCGACGAGATCAGCGGGCTCGCCCGCTCGACCATGTGGAACCAGTCCATCCCGGACGAGCTGCGCGGCCGGATGGCCGGCGTCGAACTGCTCAGCTACTCCGTCGGCCCGCAGCTCGGCCAGGTCAGGGCCGGCACCATGGCCGGACTGATCGGCGTGCGCGCCGCCGTCTGGACCGGCGGCGTGGCCTGCGTCGTCGCCGTGCTCGCGGTCGCCGCCGCCCTCCCGAAGCTGCTCGCCTACGACGACCGCACCGACCCCCACGCCGCCGCCGTCCGCGCCGCCCACGAACACGCCGAACCCGAGGCCACCCCGGCGACGTGACCGGCACCCCGTCCCGGGGTTACCGGGCGCTCCGTCAGGGGCCGTAGATCGTGGAGCAGTGGCCGACGTGGACCACCCACACCACCAACTGCCCGTTGTCGACCGTGTAGACGATGCGGTAGTCACCCACCCGCAGTCGCCGCCGGTCGGGCTGCGAGACGAGTACACATGGGCGCGATCGAGCCGACGCCGCCGGCCCGGGTCTACTCGGCGTCGTCCTTCGGCTGGTCGCTCCAGCGCGGGTCGTTCTGCCACTCGCGGTTGCGTTCGTCGGCGATGCGCAGGGCCTGGGCGGCCTCCTCGGGGCTGGCGTAGGGGCCGAGGCGGTCCTTCGCCGGGCACTCCGGGCCCTCTTCGACCTTGTCGTGCTTGATGCAGTAGAACCACTCGCCGGGCTTGCCGGTCGGCTTGCGGTTGAATCCGAGGGGCATCGCGCTCTCCTGTTCAGAAGGCCGGAAGGACTGGGTCGGTACCGATCATTCCCCGCCCCGGGCCGGGACGCACACCGCCCTGGACCGGCGGGGATCGCCCAGGGTCCGGATCGGCCCGGCGACTAGACTCGCGGCATGGCTCTCGTACCCGGCATCCAGTCCCCCATCCGCAAGGTCCCGGCGAACATCGCGCGCCCCGAGTACGTCGGCAAGCCCGCGCCGACGCCGTACACCGGGCCCGAGGTGCAGACCGCCGAGACGATCGAGAAGATGCGGATCGCGGGCGGGATCGCCGCCCGGGCGATGGAGGAGGCGGCCAAGCTGATCGCCCCCGGTGTCACCACCGACGCGCTGGACGCCGTCGCCCACGCGTACATGTGCGACCACGGCGCCTACCCGTCCGACCTCGGCTACCGGGGCTTCCCCAAGTCCGTCTGCACCTCGATCAACGAGGTGATCTGCCACGGCATCCCGGACTCGACCGTGCTCCAGGACGGCGACATCGTCAACATCGACGCCACCGCGTACATCCACGGGGTGCACGGCGACCTCAACGCCACCTACCTGGTCGGCGACGTGGACGAGGAGTCCCGGCTGCTGGTCGAGCGCACCCGGGAATCCCTCAACCGGGCGATCAAGGCGGTCAAGCCGGGCCGTCAGATCAACGTCATCGGGCGGGTCATCGAGTCCTACGCCAAGCGCTTCGACTACGGCGTGGTGCGGGACTTCACCGGGCACGGCATCAACACGTCGTTCCACTCCGGCCTGATCATCCCGCACTACGACAGCGAGCGGGCCACCGAGGTGATCAAGCCGGGCATGACCTTCACCATCGAGCCGATGCTGACCCTGGGCACCTACGACTACGAGATCTGGGAGGACGGCTGGACCGTCGTCACCAAGGACCGCAAGCGCACCGCCCAGTTCGAGCACACCCTGGTGGTCACGGCGGACGGCGCGGAGATCCTCACCCTGCCGTGACCCGCGGCGCCGTGACCCGCGCAGCGGTGTCCGGCGCCGCCCGGTGGGCGTCTAGCCGATCAGCCACTGCTCCTCGGCGACGGCGCCCACCTCGGTGCAGGCGTCGGTGAGCACGTCCAGGACGCGCAGCGGGTCCGGCAGCGGCTGCTCGGGCCCGCGCAGCCACCGCACGTGGGAGCCGTCCGGCAACGCGGCCGGCGGCAGCAGGGTGTACGAGCCGCGGCAGTGCCAGCGCAGGCCGGGGTGCTCGGACATGGTGTCCGGGGTGGAGTCGAGCGCGCTCGGCCACCACTCGTCCTCGTCCTGCGGGGTGCCGCGGGTGGCGGTGAAGAAGAGGTAGCGGTCCTCGCCGACGGCGGCGACCGGGCCCTCGACGCCCAGCGCCGTCAGCCGTTCCAGCGCCAGCCGGCCGGCCTCCGCCGGGACGTCCAGCACGTCGTGCACCCGGCCGGTGGCGGTGACGAAGTTGGCCTGCGGGTCGCGGGCGAGCCAGCGGGAGAGCTGTTCGGGGTCGGTGGTGGCCTGGGTCTGCCAGGCGAAGGAGACCGGGTGCTGGGCGGGGGCCGGGCAGGCCACCCGGTCGCAGGAGCACCGGTAGCCGGCCGGGTGGGTGGCCGGCGCGAGCGGGAATCCGGCGCGCACCGCGCCGAGCAGCTGATCGAGTCCGGCGGCCGGGTCGTCCGAGCCCCCCGCCCGCTGACGATCACGCTTCTGCCACCAGGTCGTCCACCTGCTGCCGGCTTCCATCGGGCCCCTTCCGCGCAACTGCCGTGCCTGGTGCGACACAGCGTTCGACGTACCACTCGACGCAACGCACGGCACCCCCGGCTGCTTCCCGGGGTGCTCGGCCCTGACGTCCGCGCCCTGCCGGCCGCGGCCCGGGGTCACCGGACGGCCGACGCCCGGGTCACGGTACGCAGTCGCGGCAGCACGCTGTCCGCGCCAAGTCGACCGGAGGGCGCGCGGATTCGCGCCTCGACCGGCCCGTACGGGGCCCGCTGACCCGGGGTGGACCCCGAGGGCGTAACAGGAAGGATAAGGGTGCGGAGGGCTTCCGGATGACCGGGGGCGGTGCCTCTCCGGTCACACTCCCGACGCGGCCCCGGTCGCTCCGGGACCGCTCCCGGGCCGGTGCCCGGCCGGTCCCGGGTCCTCGGCGGAGGTGAGACCCTGGAGGGATGAAGAGCGCGGACACCGAATTCGTCGGCGGCCCCCTGGACGGAACGATCCTGCCGATCCCGCTGGGGCCGATACTCGGCGTGCCGAAGAAGTACAAGGTCCCGGTCCCCGCGCACGGCGAGGCCCCCGCACGCACACTGGTGTACGTCCGGAGCAAGCAGGTTCGGGGCCTGAGCTGGTTCTGGCGCTACGAGTACGACGAGGCGGCCTCCGGCTGACGGCCGCCCCCTTCCTCCGCACGCTCCCCCCGGGAGGTCGGCATGGCGAGGACGGTACGGCACCCGAGGAGCCGCTCCCGGGCGGTCGAGCACCACAACCGGCAGGTGGCCGGCGTCACCGGGCTGCTGCTGCCGGCGGTGTGCGTCCACAGCGTGGTCATCGGGCCGAGCGCCTGGCTCTGGTTCGGGTGGGCGGTGCTGCTGCTGGTGTGCGTGGCACTGTTCGTGGTCCGGCCGTGAGGCCGTCCCCGGACCGCCCGACCGCCCGACCGCCCGGGCAGCGGCACCGCCCGCCCCGTCCCCCAGGACCGGTCAGTCATCCTCGGCGAGGATGAGGTACAGCTTCTTGCGGGCCTCGGTCAGCACCGTCAGCCCCTTGGCGCGCTGCGCCTCGGTGCCGGTGGTCATGACCTGGCGGATCGCCTGGTCGACGGCGGCGAGCGCCTGGCCGACCTCCTGGACGGCCTCCCAGTCGACCTCCCGGCCGGCTTCCGCCCACGGCTCGGCCGGCCCGGCGTCGGCCTCGGCCCGGCCCGCCTCGGTGAGCGAGACCAGCCGCTTGCCGCCGACCTCCTCCGCGGTGATCAGACCCTCCTCCTCCAGCAGCTGGAGGTTGGGGTAGATCGACCCGGGACTGGGCCGCCAGGCCCCGCCGGTCCGCTCGGTGATCTCGGCGATCATCTCGTAGCCGTGCATCGGCCGCTCCTTGAGCAGCGCCAGCAGCGAGGCCCGGACGTCACCGCGCCGGGCCCGCCCGCCGCGCCGCCCGTGCGGACCACCGCGCCGGCCACCGTGCCCGCCGAAGCCGTGCCCGTACGGGCCGCCCATCGGCCGGCCGGGGCCGCCGCCGAACGGCGGGCCGAACCCGCCGAACGCCTCCCGACCCTCGCCCTGCCCGGGCATCCCCCGGAACCCCGGGCCCGGGCCGCGGCGCCGACCGCCGCCGCGCGGGTCCTCCCAGCGGAATCGCCTTCCCTGACGTTCTGAGCGCATCGCGCCCACCTCCTCGAATCCCAGAGGTTCAACGAGGCAGTCGAGTCACTGTCTCGATAGTTCGACGATATATCGGTGACTATCGCTCGTCAACGGATTCCGACACGCCCACGGAGCACCGCGCATCCCCCGCCCAGCCGCTACGGTGGCGGGCATGGCCGCAGAACGAGACCTCGCGACACTGCTGCGCGCGATGAGCCCGCAGCTCAACCCGGGGCGGTACGTCTACTGCACGCTCCCCGCGCGGGTGCCCGCCGGCATGCGGCCGGTGGTGACCGTCGCCGAGCCCGAGGGGGTGACGATGGTGGTCGCCCAGGAGGAGGCGGACGCGCTCGGGCTGCGCTACGAGTACGTGGCGGCCTGGATCACCCTGCGGATCCACTCGGCACTGGAGGCCGTCGGACTCACCGCCGCCGTGTCCGGCCGGCTCGCCGAGGAGGGCATCAGCTGCAACGTGGTGGCCGGCTTCCACCACGACCACCTGTTCGTCGCCGCCGACGACGCCGACCGCGCCGTCCGCGCCCTGGAGGAACTCTCCGCCCGTTCCGCCTGACGGCGACGCCGAGTGGCCGTCTCCCCGGGAGCCTCCAAGACTGGAAGTGACCGCGCGACCACCCCGGGCCGCGGCCCCACCGGAAGGAGACGGCCGCCATGGCAATCTGCGTCACCTGCGGCAACGACTACTGGCTGGCCTTCGAGATCAAGACGGTCACCGGCGACACCTACACCTTCGACAGCTTCGAGTGCGCGATGGAGAAACTCGCGCCACGCTGCGAACAGTGCCACGTCCGCATCGTCGGCCACGGCGTCGAGGTCGCCGGCATGTTCTTCTGCTGCGCCAACTGCGCCCGCGTCAGTGGCGGCCTCGGCGACCAGATCCGCGACGCCGTCGGCGCCCACCCCGCCTGAGACCGCCGTGCCCGCCCCGGCCGGGGCGGGCATCTCCCGTCCGGGGCGTCACCGCGTCGCCGAGGGCGGGGGGTCCGCGCACTCCTGGTCGTACTTGTGCTGGAGGTCGGACAGCCGCTTCTCGTCGTACGACAGCTGTCTGCGGTCCGCGGCCAGTCCCGCCTCGGTCTCGGAGACCCTCACCGGATCGGGAGGGTTCTGGGCGTTCAGCTGCGCGAGCCGGGTCTGGTCGTCCGCCACCGCCGTGTGGTCGCGGTCCACCGCGTGCTCGGCCGTGGTCATCCACACCCGCATGCGACTGCACGTGTCCTGTGCCGGAGGGGCCATGGTCGCGCCCCCTTCCTCTCGGATTCGGGCGTTGCCCGCTGCCTCCATCGTGGCGCCGCCCCGCCGCGGGCCGCATCCGGAACTCCCCGGCGGAGCCGGACCGGGCATGACGAAGGGCCCTGCGCCCTGTCGTTTCCGCAGGTCGCAGGGCCCTCGTGAAGCCAGGGGCGGAAGAGTCGGCCTGTACGCCGGGAACAGTCTCTTCACGAGCAGCGACCTGCGGAAACGTCGTTCCCGGCGGTCCGATCGCCACGTGATCGCCACACCTTCGGCGACCGCCACTCACTTCGCCTCTTCAGCGGCTCCTCGCCCGTCGTGAGGCTCTCGTCAGACGGTGGTGGTGCAGACGAATCCGAGGTCGGCTAGGCCCTCGCTCTGGCACAGCCGGTCGGATGCGCCCCCGGCAGCTGTCTGCAAGAGCTGGTAGTCGGCGCCGCACTCCTTGCCCCAGTGCATCGCCGAGCGCCACAGGAGCCGCCCGAGGCCGAGTCCTCGGTATTCCGGCAGAACACCGAAGTACTGCGGGAGGAGTCGTCGCCTACCGATGGGGTCGGCCATGGTCTCCATGGGGCCGATTCCGCCTACTACGCGCTCGTCCTGGACAGCGACCAGCACGGGGCCGACGCTGTCGATCCGGGAGTGCAGGAACACAAAGCCCTCGCCGGCCAGCTTCTCGGCGAACTCGGGGAAGGTGGTCCGGATGGCTTCGGGCTGTTGGCCGAGGGCCTCGATTCCCTCAACGGCAGGTGCGTCCTGAGTGCGGGGCGGGAAGTCACTTGCAGGACGGCCGGTCACGTCCAGGTCGGCCCACTGGGCGCGCACGGCGTCCGCGAGCCACGAGGGGGCGGTCTCGGCGGTACCCAGGGCGCGCAGATCCTCGTACTTGGCCCGCGGGAGCCGGAGACCACCCCGGCCACCGGGGCGCACCAACAGGTATTCGTCCAGGAACGGGCTGGCGATCAGGTCATGCACGTGTTTCCTCCTTCGCTGAGCGGCATTCGGTAGCTGTGACGCCGTGCTGGCCCACCTGCCGCAGTGCGTCTGGTGAGGTCAACCGATCTCGGCCCAAACCCATTTGCCGAATGGGGCTTCATCGACGCCCCAGCGGTTGGCGATGCTGTCGACGAGGCCCATGCCGCGCCCAGACGTCTCGGTGACCCCACTCTTGATGACCACGGGCAGAGTGCGCGACGAATCGCGGACCGTCAGTCGGAGCCGGTCACCGTCCAGCCCGAGTGCGACACACAGCCGGGTGCAACCGGTATGCCGGGCTGCGTTGCCGACCAGTTCCGAGACGATCAGCCGAGCTTCTTCCAGTAGATCGAGGCGGCCCCACTCGGTCAGCTTCTCCTGGACCAGGTGCCGGGCACTCCTCGCCGACTCGGGGGCGCAGGGCATGTGCCGCATGCAGCGGCGGCGCTGCATGGCGGGCACGTCAAGTGCGGCGGCCACCAAAGAAGTGTCGGCATGGATCGGGCCGTGCTTTGTGCGCGGCAGCGTCGTCCTGGTCGTCACAGCGGCCTCCGGTAGTCAGGGGCCGCCCGGCGCTCTTCCATGGAGCCGAGGGGGATCGGTGATTCCTCGCGCTGGGCGGCTGTTAGTCATTGAACGGCGCGGGCATGCCGTAGGAGAGGGGCCACGAAGGGGTGCATTTTCTGGCAGGGGGCCGCCAATGGGGCCGGAATTGATGCACCGTCAGCTTCGATCGAGGGGGCCACTTGTGAGCGGTGTCAGCCCAGACGGGATCGGCCGCCTGCTACGGGAGATCCGCGAGGCGCATCCGAAGAAGACACGCGCCGAGCAGGCAGAGTTAGTCGCCGCAGCAAGTGGTGAGTGGTGCGACTGGGAGACCATCAAGCGGTGGGAAACGGAGAAACGAATTCCGCAGAAACCCTCGTACCAGGGGATCGCCGACGCCTACGGTCTGACCGTGGACCAGGTGGCCGAGGCCGCCGCCGCCTCGCGGCGGTACCGGAGTGAGCGCAGCACGAAGGGCTACAGCGTGGACAGGCGGAAGTTCATCGGAGCAGGGATAGGAGCAGCCGCCGGCATCGTCGTGCTGCCCGATATCGCGCAGGCCCGCGAGGGGATCGCCGCCGCGCTCAGGCCATCCGGAGAGGGCGATCTCGCCTACCTGGAATCGGCGTTCGAGCGGCACCGGGGCGGCTACCGTGGCCGGGCACCGGAGGCGGTGCTCGCCGAGATGATGGGTGATCTCGATCTGCTGGGCGAGGTGCTGAACCGCCCTCACCCGACGCGTACCCGTGCAGACCTCGCCCGGACGGCGGCAGGCATTGCGGGCTTGGTGGCGATCGTCCAGCACGATCGCGGCGACCAGCGCGACGCCTACCGGTGGTTCGCCACCGCCGAGCAGGCCGCGCGAGAGTCCGGTGATCAGCGGATGATCGCGTGGGTGCTGGCCCGGCATGCCATGGTCCCGCTCAACTACGGCGCTCCTGGGGCTGCCGCTCGGATCGCCGAGCGGGCCCGGCGGGAGGCGGGGAGCAGCCCAACGGCGGCCGGAGCACTCGCTGCGGCCGTCACCGCGCGGGCTCAGGCGACCTCCGGAGACCTCGATGGGGCCCGGCGAGCACTGGACGACGCGCGCAATCTCGCGGAGCGCCTGGACGGCACCGAGGCGGCCGACACCTGGTTCGGCTACTCCGCGCAGAAGCACCACGTGCACCTGTCGCAGGCGTACACACTGCTGGGCGACACGGGCAGCGCCTACCAGGCGCAGGAGGACGCCCTGGCGCTCACGGATTCTCCGTCGGTGATGGTGCGCGCCCTGCTGGCAGTGGACACCGCCGCATGCCTGCACGTCGACGGCGACCCGTCCGGTGCCGCCGAAATGGCATCCGGGGTGTGGGAGCGGCTGCCGGCCACCTACCGTGAGGGTCTGATCCGATCCCGCGCCGAGACGCTGCATCGCCAGCTCACCGGTCGGCCGTACGCGCTGCTCGGGGAGGCGCTGGCCAGCTGAGTCGCGCGTCGAGTGCTGTCGCGATCAGCGCATGGGTCTCGGATGGCTGTTTCGACAGTTCTCACCGCCACGCGATCGCCACAGCACACCCAGAAACAGGCAGAAACAGAAACGAAGAGTCAGCAAGTGGTTACAGGCCTTCGAGGCATGAAAAGGCCCCCTGACCTGCTGTTTCGCAGGTCAGGGGGCCTTCCCTCAGGTCGGCGACGGAAGAGTCGGCCTGTACGCCGGGTTCTGTCTCCCGGGTTGCTCACGCGGCCCGGGGAGGCGGCCATCCATCTAGGGCTGCCGTTGCCGACAGCCTCGTGCGGTCCACCCGCGGACTCGGGCGAGCAGCCTTCGAACGTCCGCGCACGGTGCCCGAGGGCACCGATCTTGACCTTGCTCCAGGTGGGGTTTACCTAGCCGGCCGGGTCACCCCGGTCGCTGGTGGTCTCTTACACCACCGTTTCACCCTTACCCACCACGAAAAGCGGTGGGCGGTCTGTTTTCTGTGGCACTGTCCCGCGGGTCACCCCGGGTGGGCGTTACCCACCACCCTGCTCTGTGGAGCCCGGACGTTCCTCGGCGGGTCTGGGACCCGTCGCGACCGCCCGGCCGGCTCTTCCGCCGTAGTGGTCATCGTAGCCGCTCGGGCGGTGCCTCCTGTACACCGGACCGGACGGGCGGTGCCTCGGAGCCGAGGCGGGCCGCCACCCGGGCGGCCGTCGCGCTCGCCCAGGCGGTGGTGGTGGCCAGTCCGAGGGCGAGGACCGCGCCGCCGAGGCCGACCAGGATCCACCAGCCGGCGTGGCTGGCCGGGGCGAAGCCGGTCGCGACCGGCCCGACCACGGCCGAGGTGACGACCGTGCCGATCACCGCCACGCCCAGCGACTGGCCGACCTGACGGCTGGTCGAGGCGACCGCGGCCGCCACCCCCGCCTGGGCGCGCGGCATGCCGGCGACGGCGGAGTTGGTGATCGGCGCGTTCACCATGCCGAAGCCGAAGCCGAACAGCCCGTACGCGACCAGCAGCAGGGCCGGCGGGGAGTCGGCGGCGAGCCGGGTGAGCAGCAGCCCGCTCGCGGCGATGCCGAGGCCGGCCGCGACCAGCGGCAGGCGCGGGCCCCGGGCGGCGACGATCCGTCCGGAGAGCGGCGCGCAGACCAGCATCATCCCGGCCATCGGCAGGGTCCACAGGCCGGCCTCGACCGGGCTGTAGTGGCGGACGTCCTGGAGGTAGAGGGTGTTGAGGAAGAGGAAGCCGCCGAGCGCGGCGAAGGCGCAGACCGCGGTGACGGTGGCGCCGGTGAACGGCGCGCTGGCGAAGAACCGCGGGTCCACCAGCGGCTGGGCCACCCTCCGTTCCCAGAGCGGGAAGGCGATCAGCGCGGCCCCGGCGGTCGCGGCCAGGGCGAGGATCAGCGGGGAGGTCCAGCCGTTGGCCGGACCCTCGATGATCGCGGCGGTGCCGCAGCCGAGCAGCACGATCATCAGCAGCTGGCCCACCGGGTCCAGTCGGCGCGGCCGGGGCGCGCGGGACTCGGGGACGAAGCGGGCGGTCAGCGCGATGGCGGCGAGCGCCACCGGGACGTTGATCAGGAAGATCGACGGCCAGCCCGCGCCGTCCACCAGGAAGCCACCGAGCAGCGGTCCGAGCGCCATCGAGATGCCGACCACGCCGCCCCAGACGCCGATCGCCCTGGCCCGTTCCTTCGGGTCGGTGAAGGTGTTGGTGATGATCGACATCGCCACCGGGTTGAGCATCGAGCCGCCCACCGCCTGCAGCGCGCGGAACGCCACCAGCCAGCCCAGGCTCGGTGCCAGGCTGCACAGCAGCGAGCCGAGAGCGAAGCAGACCAGGCCGGTCTGGAACACCCGGCGGCGGCCGAAGCGGTCGGCCACCGAGCCGAACAGCATCAGCAACGAGGCCAGCACCAGGGTGTAGGCGTCGATGATCCACTGCAGCCCGGACGCCGGGGCGCCCAGGTCCCGCTGGATCACCGGCAGGGCGATGTTCACCACGGTGTTGTCGAGGCCGACGATGAACAGGCTCAGGCAGCAGATCGCCAGGACGAGCAGACGGCGGCGGGGCCCGAGGGCGGGCGCGGGCGCGGCGGTGCGGGGCTGGGGGGCGGGCACGGACCGATCCTCCCACCGCGGGACGTGCCCGGGCGGGTGGGCGGCGCGTCCGGGTGGCGGCGCCGGGGCGGCGGCGGGCGTGTCGCGGGCGGGCGCGGGAGCGGCGGCGGGCGGGCGCGGGCTTCCCCGGCTCCGGCGGGCGGGGGCCCGGACCGGTGTAAGCGCTCGTACGGTGGGGGCAGCCGACGGTGTACGAAGGGGGTTCGGGCGATGAGTGGTGTGGTGCGGGCGGCCGGGGGCGCGGTGGCCGCGGTCCTGGGGGCGACCGGGGTGCTGCACGCGGTGTGGACGGTGACGCCGTGGCCGCTGGGGTCCGCGGAGGAGTTCGCGGACGCCGTGGTGGGCCGGGGCGACGGGGTGCCGCCGGTGTCCGCGTGCCTGGTGGTGGCGGGGGCGCTCGGGGCCGGGGCGTACCTGGTGGGGGCGGAGGCCGGGGTGCTGCCGGCGGTGGGGCCGCGACGGCTGCGGCGGGCCGGGGTGCGGACGGTGGCGGTGGTGCTGCTGGCGCGCGGGCTGGCCGGTCCGGTGGTGTTCGGGCGGGTCGGTGAGCGCTCGGAGCGGTTCCGCCGGCTGAACGCGCGGTACTACTCGCCGCTCTGTGCCGCGCTGGGGGCCGGGGCCGCCGTGGTCGCGGGGGCGGGGTCGGGGCGGCGGCCGCAGTAGGGTTGCGGGGTTCGTCTGCAACAGATTGTCGAGGTGTCCGCTGTGCTGGTGCTTTTGCCGCCCTCGGAGGGCAAGTCCGGGTCCGGGGACGGCGCGCCGGTGGAGCTGGAGCGGCTGTCGCTGCCCGGGCTGACGGCGGCGCGCGGCGCGGTGCTGGACGCGCTGGTGGGCCTGTGCCGGGGCGACGAGGACACCGCCGCCAGGGTGCTCGGCCTCTCCCCCGGCCTGCGCGGCGAGATCGCCAGGAACGCCGCGCTGCCGACGGCCGGCGCCCGCCCGGCGGGCGAGGTGTACACCGGGGTGCTGTTCGACAACCTCGGCCTGGCCACCCTGGACGAGGCCGCGTACGACCGGGCCGAGCGTTCGCTGCTGGTCTTCTCCGGCCTCTGGGGCGCCGTACGGATCTCCGACCGGATCCCGTCCTACCGCTGCTCGATGGGCGTGAAACTCCCCGAGCTGGGGGCGCTCGGCGCGTACTGGCGGAACGCGACGGCCTCCGTGCTTCCGGACGTCGCGGACGGCCTGGTGCTGGACCTGCGCAGTTCCGCGTACGCGGCGGCCTGGAAGCCGGCCGGTGAGGTGGCCTCCCGCACGGCGACCGTCCGGGTGCTCCAGGAGCGCGACGGCAAGCGCACCGTGGTCAGCCACTTCAACAAGGCGACGAAGGGCCGGATCGTCCGGGACCTGCTGCTCGCCGGCGCCGAGCCGAAGACCCCCGACGCGCTGATGGAGGCGCTGCTGGACCTGGGCCACCACGTGGAGCTGGCGGCCCTGGGCACGGCGCGCAAGCCGTGGCAGCTGGACGTGGTGGTCACCGAGGTGCACTGACCCTCCCCCCGAGGGGCGGGTCAGCGCAGGTGCGAGGTGTCGTTGAGCAGCCGCAGCGAGGCGTTGCCGTCCGCGTAGTACTGGACGGCGCAGATCGAGGCGGCGGACAGCTCCATCCGGTACATCGAGTCCGGCGGGGCGCCGAGCGCCAGCCGGACCAGGGTCTTGATCGGGCTGACGTGCGAGACCACCAGCACGGTCTTCCCCGCGTACCGGGCGAGGATCTTGTCCCGGGCGACGCCGGCCCGGTGGGTGAGCGTGGTGAAGCTCTCGCCGCTGCCGGTCGGCTTGGCCTTGGCGGAGCCGAGCCAGGCGGTCAGGTCGTCCGGGTACCGCTCCCGCACCTCGGCGAAGGTCAGGCCCTCCCAGTCCCCGAAGTCGACCTCGCGCAGCCCGTCCTCGTACCGGACCTCCAGGCCGAGCCGGGCGGCGACGCTCTCGGCGGTCTGCCGGGTGCGGCGCATCGGGGAGGCGACGACCGCCTGGACGCTGCCGCGCGCGGCCAGCGCCTCGGCGGCCCGCTCGGCCTGCCAGCGGCCCTTGTCGGAGAGCTCCGGGTCGCTGCCGCCGCTGCCGGAGAAGCGCTTCTCCGGGGTGAGCGGGGTCTCGCCGTGGCGCAGCAGGACGAAGGTGGTGGGGGTTCCGAGGTCGGCGGGGGCGGCCCAGCCGGCCTTGGCGGCGGGGGGCTCGGGCAGGGGTTCCTCGACGGCGGCGGCCGCCGGCTTGCGGGGCTCCCACTGGCGCCCGGCCTTGCCCGCGTCCATCGCCTCGTTGGCCAGCCGGTCGGCGTCCTTGTTCCGCTCGCGCGGGATCCAGGTGTACGTGACCCTGGCGCGCGGGAAGACGGTGCGCGCCTCGGCGGCGAGCGGCTGCATGTCGGGGTGCTTGATCTTCCAGCGCCCGGACATCTGCTCGACGACCAGCTTGGAGTCCATCCGGACGTCCACCGAGGCGTCCGGGTCCAGCTCCCGGGCCGCCTTGAGCCCGGCGATCAGGCCCTTGTACTCGGCCACGTTGTTGGTGGCGTGGCCGATGAACTCGGCGGCCTCGGCGACGATCTGCCCGGTGTCCCCGTCGCGGACCACCGCGCCGTAGCCGGCCGGCCCCGGGTTGCCCCGGGACCCGCCGTCGGCTTCGACGATGAAGCGCGCCGTCACCGGCTCAGACGCCCGAGTCGGAGGTGCGGACCAGGATCCGCGAGCAGTTCTCGCAACGGACGACCTTGTCGGCCGGCTCGGCCTTGATGGCGTTCAGCTCGGTGATCGAGAACTCGGTGCGGCAGCCCTCGCAGCGGCGCTGGTAGAGGCGGGCCGCGCCGACGCCGCCCTGGGTCTCGCGCAGCTTGGTGTAGACCTTCAGCAGGTCGGCCGGGATGACGGCGGCGATGGTCTCGCGGTCGCGCTTGACCTTGTCGGCCTCCGCGTCGATCTCGGCGAAGGCGGCGTCGCGGCGGCCCTCGGCCTCCTTGAGCACGACGGTGGAGTGCTCCAGGCGGGCGGTCAGCTCCTCGACCCGGCTGGTGGCGCTCTCCTGGCGCTCCATGATCCCCAGCACGACGTCCTCCAGGTCGCCCTGGCGCTTGGCGAGCGAGCCGATCTCGTGCTGGAGGTTCTCCAGGTCCTTCGGCGAGGTGATCGCGCCGGAGTCCAGGCGCTGCTGGTTGCGGGCGGCACGGGAGCGGACCTGCTCGACGTCCTGCTCGGCCTTGGCCAGCTCGCGGGCGGTGTCGCCCTTCTGGGCCTCGGCGGCGACGACGAGGTCCTTCAGGGCGGTGTGGTCGGCGGTGGCCTTCTCGATCTCGGCGTGCTCGGGCAGGCTCCGGCGCCGGTGGGCCAGCTGGTCGAGCTTCGAGTCGATGGCCTGGAGGTCGAGCAGGCGGATCTGGTCGGCGGGCGCGGCGTTCAAGCGGAGTGCTCCTGTGAATCGGGTCAGGCGGTGAAGGACATGGGGGCGTGCGCGGTCCACGGGTCGGTGACCCGGTGGGAGACCTTGGTCTCCACGGCCCAGCCGCGCTTGTCGGCGGCGGCCAGCAGGGCCCGCTCGGCCAGGGTGAGCCAGGGCCACTCGGTGGCCCAGTGGGCGGCGTCGAGCAGCGCGACGGGCGCCGCCTCGGCGGCCTCGGAGGCCGGGTGGTGACGCAGGTCGGCGGTCAGGTAGGCGTCCACGCCGGCCGACCGGACGTCGGCGAAGAGGCTGTCGCCGGAGCCGCCGCACACCGCGACCCGGCCGATCAGCCGGTCGGGGTCGCCGGAGACGCGGACACCCGCGGCGGTGGCGGGCAGGCCCTTCGCCACCTGCGCGGCGAAGGCGGCGAGGGTCAGCGGGGGCTCCAGCAGGCCGATCCGGCCGGTGCCGCGGCGGCCCAGCGGGTCGGTCGGGTCCGGCACCAGCGGGCCGGTCACCCGCAGGCCCACCGCCTCGGCGAGGGCGTCCGAGACGCCGGGGTCGGCGTGGTCGGCGTTGGTGTGGGCGACGTGCAGGGCGATGCCGTTGGTGATCAGCGTGTGCACCACCCGGCCCTTGAAGGTGGTGGCGGCGACGCTGGTGGTGCCGCGCAGGTAGAGGGGGTGGTGGGTGACCACGAGGTCGGCGCCCCACTCCACGGCCTCGTCGACGACCGCCTGGACGGGGTCGACGGCGAACAGCACACGGTTGACCTCGGCCTGAGGGTCTCCGCAGACCAGGCCGACGGCGTCCCAGGACTCCGCCCACTGCGGGGGGTAGACCTCTTCGAGCGCGGTGATGACGTCGGACAGTTTCGGCACCTGTCGAGACTACCGTGCGCGCGGGGGCGGTCGGGCCTCGGCCGTTCGGCGGGCTGCCGGGGGAACCGTCGCCGCCGTTCGGACGCGGGAGCTGTGGGCGTACGGGTGCGCGTCAATCCGCGCCGGGAGGCGCCCGGCGGTCTCCACGCGCTCCGTACGCGGCCGCGCGCCGGGCGCCCGTTACTCACAGCAGTGTTCTCGTACGAATTCGAAACCGCGCCCTGATCACCCTTACGAGTGAAGTGACCGGCTCTGCGTTGAGGCTTCGGTTGGCTCGAAAGTAACTTCACTCCTGCGAACGGGAGTTGCCCCGGCGGCAGCCACGGCCAGCAGTCGGGCGGATGCCACGCCGGGCCGGACGGGATCCGGGTGGGCGCTCCCGCACCGGGGCGGCGCCGCCGCTCCTTCCGAGGGAACCGATCAGGCCGGGCCGCGCGCCCGGGTGCCGAGCGAGCAGTGGGCACCCGGGGACGGCGGCCGCGACGAAGGGATGTGGTGGCGGATGGGGGCGGGCACATCGCTGCGTACGGCCGGGGCGAGGGGATCGGTGGACCGCGGACCGGGAGCGGCGGGTTCGTGGCCGGAGACGACGCGGGCGGCACTGGCCGGCACCGACGCCCGCGAGGCGCTGCGGGACGAGGCCGCGCTGCTCGACCGGTCGGCGGGGCGGGGGCCGGCGCCGCGCCCCCTCGAACTGATCGAAGAAGAGGACTCCGTCTTCCTGGTGCAGGAACGAATCACCGGGCAGCCCCTGGGCAGCTGGGTGGCCGCCCGGCTGCGGCACGACGGCAGGCCCCGGCTCCGGCCGGCCCCGGCACCACCGGCCGTACGCCGGCAGCCGTCCGACCGAACGGACCCGTCCGGCACCACCGGGGTGAGCGGAGCATGAACGTGGCCACCCGGACCGCGACCCAGGCCCTGCGCCGGCTGAGCTTCGCCTTCGCCGCCGACGGCAGCCACGCCGCCTGCCTCGCCTCCGCCGCCGACAGCGGCTGGTACGTGGAGAGTTGGCGACTGCCGCCGGACGGCGAGCCGGCCGCGCCGACCCCGCTGCCGCTGCCCGGCAACCGCTCGGAGAGCCCGCGCTCGCAGCTGGTCGCCCTGTCGGACGGCTCGGTGCTGACCTGCCGGCACGACGGCGACCGGCACGACCTGGTCCGCCTCTCGCCCGGCGAAACCGGCACCCTGGAGCAGCAGTTGGGCTCACTGCGGATGGCCGGACTGCGCCTGCTGCCGCTCCCGGCGCGGGACGGCGCAGGCCCGCGGACGCCGGTGGCGGTCGCGCTCGGCAGCGACACCCGCCCGGCGACCACCGCCTGGCTGGTGCGCACGGACGGCAGCGAGCCCGAACGGGTCGCCGAGATCCCCGGGTTGCACGGCGGCGGCACCTGGCTGGACCGTACGGGCGCACTGCTCGCGCTGGACCGGGTGAACGCCGGCCTGGTCCGCAGCGTGGTGCTCGACCTGCGCACCGGCCGCACCAGCCCGCTGCTGGAGATCGGCCCGCAGAGCAACGACCGCCTGGTGCTGTTCGACCCGGACAGCCGGTTCGCGATGGTGCGCAGCGACGCGCCCGGCACCGACCGGCTCGGCTGGGGCGTCCTCGGCGCCGGGCAGCCGCTGCGGTTCCCGGAGTGCCTGCACGTCGCGGGCATGGTGTTGCGGCCGGTGGCACTGCGGGTGGCTGCGGACGGCCCGCGGGTCGCGGTGCAGATCGACCACGGCGCGGGATCGGCGCTCGCGCTGTGGCGGCCCTCGACCGGGCGGCTGGACCCGCTGCCGGTGCCGCCCGGGCGGCTCGGCGCGGTCGGTCACTGGGACGCGGCGGGGCTGCGGCTGCCGTACTCCTCGCCCGACCACCCGGCCGCGCTGGCCACCCTCGACGTGGACGCGCTGCTGGCGCACGGCCCGCTCCCGGCCGCCTCCGGACCGACGCCGCTGCCGCTGCGACTCGCGCCGCTGGCCTCGGGGCTGCCCGGCCCGTGGCGGGACACCGTCCTGCCCTGGCAGCCCGGCGGGGTGCGCCCGGTGCGGACCGAACCGCCGGGCTGGCGGCTCGACGGCAGCACCCCGCCCGGCGACGGCGGCCGCTGGCACCCCGCGCAGAGCCTCGAACTGGCGGGCCCGGCAGGCCCGTTGGAGGCCGTGGTGTACGGCGGGGACGCCTGGCTGAGCAGCCCACACCTGGTGCTGGCGCTGCACGGCGGCCCGGCGGACGCCTGGCGGCTGGAGTTCGAGCCGGCGCTGCAGCGGATGGCCGCCGAGGGCCTGGCGGTCGTCGCCCCCAACCAGCGCGGCTCCACCGGTTACGGCGTGGCGCACGCGCTGGCCATCCGGGGTGCCTGGGGCGGCCCGGACCTGGACGACGTCCTCCACCTGCTGGACGGCATCGCGGGCCAGCGCGCCGCTCTCGGCCTGGAGCCGCCGGCCCTCTTCGGGGTCAGTTACGGCGCCTTCCTGGCGCTGCTGGCGGCGGCGCACGCGCCGGCCGAGCAGGTCGCCCGCTGCGCGGTGGTCGCGCCGTTCCTGTCCGGTGCCCGGCTGCTGGCCGAATCGGCGCCCCCCGTACGGGCGTTGACCACCCGGCTGGGCGGCGGCGAGCCGATCGCGGACCCCCGCGGACCGCGCGACGTGCTGCAGCTGGCGCACCGGCTGAGCGCGCCACTGCTGGTGGTGCACGGCAACCGGGACGAGGTCGTGCCGGTGAGCCAGTCCCGCTCGCTGCGGCACGAACTGCTGCGGATCGGCCGGGTCGAGGGCGAGGACTTCCGGTACGTCGAGGCGGCCGGATCCGGGCACGAGGTGCTCGCCGACGAGGGCGCCGCCGTCCTGCACGAGCTGCTGGCCACGTTCCTGCGGACCGGCCGTCCGGGCTGACCTGGCCGTCCGGCTGACCAGGCGGTAGCCCTCCGGGCCCGGAGGCGCCGCGCTGGGCGATCCGAGTGAACCCGCCGCGGGTGGGCGCCGGTTGTCGGTCCGGCCCGTCCCCCGCCGCGGCGTCCCCGACCCACCCCGGACCGGGCGGCCGTCGGCTCGCTTCCGGGCCTCCGACCAGCCCGGGACTCGCGTCACGATCTCGATAGGATCTCGTCCGTCGCGGCGGTTATGGTGGCCGGGGCACGGGCCGCGATCACTGGCTGCGGGCGCGTACCGAGCGCCCGATCGGGGACCCGACCGTGCGCCACCGGCGCCGGCCGGGCGCCGATGACCTGCACCCTCCGCACGGAAAAGACGATTCTCATGTCCGACACCCTCACCGACACCACCGGACCCGCGGTTACCGGGACCGACGCCGACGAGAAGACGGCCAAGGGCACCGCGTCGCACGGCCGCCACCGCGGTGGCTCCGCCGCCGACGACAGCCCGGAGACCGACCCGCACGGCCGCCACCGCGCGGCCGGGGCGCGGGGCTGACCGAACCGGCAGCGGGCCCGCCGGGAGTGCCCCCACTCCCCCGGCGGGCCCGACCCGTTTCCGGAGCCCGCCGGGGGAACGGCGCCCTCAGCCCATCGTCACGACCGTCCGCAGCGCCTCACCGCTGCGCATCTGCGCGATCGCCTCGTTGACGTCCGCGAGCCCGACCCGGTGGGTGACCATGCCGTCGAGGTCGATCCGCCCGGCGCGCCAGAGGTCCACGACGAGGCCGATGGTGCGCGACACCGTCGCCCCGCCGTAGAGCGAGGGCAGCAGGCGCTTCTCGTTGAAGAACAGCTCGCCCATCGTGAACTGCGCGAGGTCGTCCTGCGCGCCCGCGCCGATGACGACCACCGCGCCGCCGCGCCGGGCGGCGTCGTAGCCGGCCCGGACGGTGGCCGCGCGGCCGACCGCCTCGAAGACGTGGTCGAAGCCGCCGCCGGGCAGTTTCTTGGCCACCGCCTTCAGCTCCTCGGGCGCGATCGCCTCGGTGGCGCCGAACGCCAGGGCGCGCTCGCGGCGCGAGGCCACCGGGTCGACGACGGTGATCCGGCCGGCGCCGCAGACCCGGGCGCCCTGCACGGTGGCCACGCCGACGCCGCCCGCCCCGATCACCGCGACGGAGGCCCCGGGCTGGACCCCGGCGGTGTTCACCGCGGCGCCGATGCCCGTGGTCACGCCGCAGCCGATCAGCGCGGCGGCCTCGTACGGGAGGTCGGCGGGCACCTTGATGACGGCGTTCGCCGCGACCACGACCTCCTCGGCGAAGGCCCCGGTGCCGTAGAAGCCGGAGGCGCTCAGCTCCCCCTCGGCGATCCGGAAGCCGGGGGCTCCGAGGCCGCGCAGGCTGGCGACGCACAGGTGGCCGCGGTCCTGGCGGCAGTGGTCGCAGTGGCCGCACGGGGCCATCCAGCAGAGCACCACGCGGTCGCCGACGGCGAGACCGGTGACGCCCTCACCGACCTCCACCACGTCCCCGGCGCCCTCGTGCCCGGGGACGAACGGCGCGGGCTGCGGCAGCACACCGCTCATCGCGGAGAGGTCCGAGTGGCAGAGGCTGGCGGCGCGCATCCGCACCCGTACGGTGCCCGGCCCGAAGCCCACGGCCGTCACGTCCTCGCGCACGTCGAGGGTCTCCTGGCCGGTCTCGTGCAGGACGGCTGCGCGCATGGTGCTGCTCCCGGGGTGCCGGTGTTCCTCTGATCGACGGTCGCGCCGATTCTGGCACGGTCGGCGCAGCGCGACTAGAACGCGTTCCACACCCCGACCGGCCCGGACGCCCCGACCGGCCCGGACGCCCCGGGCGCCACCGCTCCCGCTACCGTCGAGTAGGGTCCGTGCACGTCCGCCCGCGTCCCGACCCCGAGGAGCACCCATGTCCGACCTGCTGCTGAGCGCCGAACCGGCGCCCGAGGTGCTGGCGGCGTTCGAGGGGGCCACCGGGTTCATGCCGGTGGACGAGGGGCTCGCACTGTACGCGGCGGCGGTGGCGGCGGCGCGCGGCACCGGGCTGCCGGTGCTGGAGATCGGCACCTACTGCGGCCGCTCGGCGATCCTGCTCGCGGCGGCGGCCCGGGAGGCCGGGACGGTCGCGCTGACCGTCGACCACCACCGCGGCTCGGAGGAGCAGCAGCCCGGCTGGGAGTACCACGACCCGACGCTGGTCGACCCCGAGGTCGGGCTGATGGACACCCTGCCGCGGTTCCGCCGCACCCTGCACGCGGCCGGGCTGGAGGAGCACGTGGTGGCCCTGGTCGGCCGCTCGCCGCGGATCGCCGCGCTGTGGGGGCGCCCGCTGGGCCTGGTGTTCATCGACGGCGGGCACACCGACGAGCACGCGACCGGCGACTACGAGGGCTGGGTCCCGCATCTGGCGCCGGAGGGCCTGCTGGTGGTGCACGACGTCTTCCCGGACCCGGCGGACGGCGGCCAGGCCCCGTACCGGGTGTACCTGCGGGCGCTGGCCGAGGGCTTCGAGGAGGTCTCGGTGACCGGCTCCCTGCGCGTCCTGCGCCGCGCCGCCCGCTGAGCCCGTTCAGCCGGCTGAGCCCGGCCGCGCGGCGGCCCGTGCGGCGGCCCGTGCGGCGGCCCGTGCGTTCCCGCCGCCCGGTCACCCGTTCGTTCCCGCCTCCCCGAGCCGATGCTCTAACGTCGTGCCAGGGCTGTCGGGCGGGGGTTCCACCGGTACGGTGGCCGCGCAGCACCAGGCAGAGCATCGGCGGACGGTTGGGGGCCAGCAGCGACATGACGGACCAGCAGAACAGCGCTCCGGCGGTCTGGGACCCCACCGCGCGCGGTGGCGCCGGCGGCTGGGTGCGCGGCCCGCAGCGCCCGGCCGACGCCCGGTCCGCGTCCGAGGCCTCCGCCGCCCCGGCACCCGCCGCGCCCACCGCACCCCTGCCGCCCGCGCCCGGCGCCGTCGGCGACCAGGGCCCGCCGCCGGGTGCCCGCCCGTACCCGGCCACCCCGCCCGGCTACGACCCGCCGACCGCCCGGCTGTTCCCCGCCGCCACCCCGCCGCCCCCGGCCGCCCCGCCCGCGGCCCCGCCGTTCCCCTCCCACTCCGGCCCGCAGTCCCACGTGCCGCAGCAGGACCCCGGCCACGACTACTTCCTGCAGCCGCCCGCCGCTGCGCCGCCGCCCCCGCCCGCCGCCGCCCCGCCGCCCCCGTACGCCTTCCAGCCCGACTACCCGACCGGCCCCGTCGGCGAGGAGGAGCGGCCGGCCAACCGCAGGGCCCCGCTGCTGATCGGCTTCGCGCTGCTCCTGGTGCTGGCGGTCGGCGGCGGCCTGCTGTTCGCCGTCCGCGGCGGCGGCGACAAGGACGGCCAGGCCGCGCCCGCCCCGACCTCCGCCCGGGCGACCGGCGCGGACAGCCTGCCGCCCGCCCCCGCGCCCACGGGTACGGACGGCGCGCCGAGCGCCGCCGCGAGCGCGTCCGGCGCGCCGTCCCCGACCTCGACCGCTCCCGGCCCTGGCGCCCAGGCCCAGGCCCAGGCGCTGGACGCCCTGCTCAGCGAGGGCGAGAGCGCCAAGGCCCCGATCGGCAGCGCCGTCGCCAAGGTGACCAGCTGCCCGCCGAAGGCCGACATCGAGAGCGCCGCGCAGACCTTCGACAACGGCGCGACCCAGCGGACCGCCCTGCTGGCCAAGCTCTCCCAGCTGAGCGTCACGGACGTACCGGGCGGCGCGGACGCGGTGAACTCGCTGAAGTCCGCCTGGCAGCTGTCCGCCGACATCGACAAGGCGTACGCGAGCTGGGCGCGCTCCGTCGCCGCCCAGGGGTGCACCGGCAGGGCCCCGGCCACCCAGGACAAGAAGCACGCCGACGAGCTCAACCCGCAGGCCACCCAGGCGAAGACGGACTTCATGAACAAGTGGAACGCGATCGCGAAGAGCTACGGCCTGACTCCGCGCACCCAGGACAGGATCTGACCGACCAGTGACCGGCTCCGCCCCCCGACCGCCCCGTCGCTCCGCCCTGCTGCGCGCCACCACGGCCGCCGCGGTGGCCGTTCCGCTCTGCACGGCGGGCTGGTTCGGCTGGCGGGCACTCGACCGCTCCGACCCGGCGGGCGCCACCGCGGCCCCGGCCACCCAGGCCGCGGCGCCCGCGACTCCTGCGACCGAACAGCCGAGCACCGCCGACGGCGCGGCCGCGCCGCCCCTCATCCCACCCGTGGCCCCGGCGCCCACCGACAGCGCACCCGCCGGGACCCCGCCCCCGCCCGCCGCCGGCGGTGAGGGCGCCGCCCTGGCCGGCCGCACCGTTCTGCTCGACCCCGGCCACAACCCCGGCAACTCCGCCCACACCGCCGAGATCGACCGCCAGGTGGACATCGGCAACGCCCGCAAGGAGTGCGACACCACCGGGACCGAGACCAACGCCGGCTACACCGAGGCCGAGTACACCCTGGACGTCTCCCGCCGGGCCCGCGCCATCCTGGCCACCCGGGGCGCCAAGGTGGTGCTGGTGCAGGACGGCGACCGCCCGTGGGGCCCGTGCATCGACGAACGCGCCCGCGCGGGCGCCGACGCGCACGCCGACGTCGCGCTCTCGGTGCACGGGGACGGCGGCCCGGCGGGCGGCAGCGGGTTCCACGTGATCATGCCCGCCAGGGTGGTGGCCGGGAAGGCGGACAACGCGGCGATCGTCGATCCCTCGCACCGGCTCGGGCTGCTGCTGCGCGACCGGTTCCACGCCGCGACCGGTGAGCCGTACGCGGACTACATCGCCAAGGACGGCCTGGACACCCGCTCCGACCTGGGCGGCCTCAACCTCTCCACCGTCCCCAAGGTGTTCATCGAGTGCGGTAACATGCGCAACTCGACGGACGCGAAGCGGATGACGGACCCTCAGTGGCGCCAGCAAGCGGCCCAGGGGATCGCCGACGCGCTGACCGCGTTCCTGACGACCCAGGAGAAGGCCGAAGAGCGACGCGGGAGTTGAGCCGCAGCCCCCCGCAGGACGACGCTTCGGCCGGACCGCACGGTTTGCAACGACTTCGCCCCATTCCCGGTCCCGCCGTGCACCGGCAGGACGGTTGGGCCTAGGCTTCTGGTCCGTTCGGGAGTTTCGGCCGGTCAGCCCGACCGTACGAACCACCGTCCACGACACGTCAACGAGGGGAACGTTAGTGAATCTGCGCGCTCTCACGAGGGGAGACGCCGCCGTCGCGGGCGCGGCCGTCCTGCTCTTCATCGCCTCCTTCCTGCCCTACTGGACCGTGGACTGCAGCGGCCGGTACTGCGGCGACACGACGCAGAACGCATGGAGCACCGAACTGTTCCCCGTCCTGCCCTCGATCTACCTGCTGGGCATCGCCGCCGCCCTGCTGATCCTGGTGCAGCGCTTCCAGGGCCCGGCCGCGGCCACCCGCCAGGTGCTCGGCCTGCGGCTGGACCAGTGGGGCATCGCCTTCTCCGTGGCGGCGCTGTGGACCTCGCTCTGGTCGCTGGGCGGTGGCCCGAAGGCCCCCAGCTTCAGCCACGGCTTCGGCGCCTGGCTCGGCGTCATCGCCCTGGTCGTGCTGGCCGGCGCCGCCGCCGCGAGCGCCCTGGTGCCCGCGCTGAAGGCCCCGCTGGTCGCCGACCGCCCGGCGGCCGTCCCCGGCCAGTACGGCTACCCCGGCCAGCCCGGCCACCCGGGTGCCGCCCAGGCCGGCCAGTACGGCTACCCGGCCCAGGGCCAGGACCCGGCGTTCGGCGGCCAGGGCGGCTACGGCTACCCGGGTGCCGGCCAGCCGCAGCCCGGCCAGCCGGTCCAGGCCGCCCAGCCGCACGACGCCGCCGCCCAGGCCCCGCAGCCGACCCCGGCCGCGCAGCAGGCGCCCGCCCCGGCGGACTTCCAGCCCTTCTGGTTCGCCGTCCCGGCCCCGCGCCAGCTGGCCCCGAAGGACAACCCGGCCGGCGCCCCGGTCGGCGAGGTCGTGCCGGGCACCTGGTACCTGGCCGTCGAGCAGCGCGGCGCCGCGCTGGTGGCGCAGCTGCCGGACGGCAGCCAGGGCGTGCTGGCCGACACCACGGGCATCCAGCGCGGCTGACGGCCCGGTCGGCCGCTCGGCCGACCGCGCTCGGACGCACACGCGAAGGGGCGGGACCGGAGAACCGGTCCCGCCCCTTCGCCGTTCGCGCGTTCGGCGTTCGCGCGTTCGGCGTTCGCCGACTCAGCAGCAGTCCTCGACCACCAGCCCGACGGGCAGCTGCTCCCCGCCGAAGACCGCGACCGTCGCCGGGTCCCCGCCGAGCGCGGCCACCGCGAGCAGCAGCGCCCCGGCCGTCCAGGTGGTGCGCTCCTCCGGCCAGATGGCGTCGTCCTCGAAGACGTACCCGGTCCAGTACGAGCCGTCCTCGTGCCGCAGGTGCTTCTGGATCCAGCGCAGGATGTCCACCGCGCGGTCGGACTGGCCGATCGCCCAGAGCGCGAGCGCCAGCTCGGCGCTCTCCCCGCCGGTCACCCACGGGCGGTCGCTGACGCAGCGCACGCCGAGGCCGGGGACGACGAAGCGCTCCCAGTCCCGCTCGATCCTGGCCAGCGCCGCGTCGCCGCGCAGGCCGGTGCCGAGCACCGGGTAGTACCAGTCCATCGAGTAGCGGTCCTTGTCCAGGAACCGCTCGGGGTGGTGGGAGACGGCGTGACCCAGCCGCCCGGCCGCGAGCTCCCAGTCGGGCTGCGGCTCCTCCAGGTACTCGGCGATGGCCAGGCCGCAGCGCAGGGCGTGCAGGATGCTGGACGAGCCGGTGAGCAGTGCCTCGTCGGTGGCGGCGCCGTCCTCGTCGACCCGCCAGGCGATCGGGCCGCCGGGCAGCCGCATTCCGACGATGAAGTCCAGGGCGCGCCGGACGACCGGCCAGATCCACTCCAGGAAGGCGTCGTCACCGGTGCTGAGGTGGTGGTGCCAGACCCCGACCGCGATGTACGCGCAGAAGTTGCTCTCCTTGGCCCGGTCGGTGACCACACCGTCGGTGTAGGCCGCGTACCAGGAGCCGTCCGGGTTCTGGGCAGCCGCGAGCCACCGGTAGGCGGACTCGGCGGCGGCGTGCTCGCCGGCCGTGTCGAGGGCCATCGCGGCCTCGGTGTGGTCCCAGGGGTCGAGGTGGTGGCCGGCGAACCAGGGTATGGCGCCGTCGGGGCGCTGCTCGGCCAGGATGCTGCGCACGGTGTCGGCGGCCTGCTCGGCGTCGAGCACCCCGTCGAGCAGCAGCACCTCGGGAACGGCGGCGGTCATGCCGACCCGCCCGGCGCGTGGTCGGCCGCGGTGCGGTCGGGCTCGATGCGGTCGGGCTCGATGCGGTCGGGCTCGATGCGGTTGGGCTTGGAGGCGTACGCGACGAAGCTCTTGCCGATCACCGGGTTGAGCGCCCGCTCGGCGGCCTTGGTGAGGGTGCTGATCACCGGGGTGCCGACGATGTCCCAGACCAGCAGCTGGTGGTAGGCCTTGACCGGCAGCGCCTTGTCGTTGTCGACGCCGACCGCGCACTTGATCCACCAGTACGGCGAGTGCAGCGCGTGCGCGTGGTGGGTGCCGTACGGCTCCAGGCCGGCGTCCTTGAGCTTGCCGAGCAGTTCGTCGCCCCGGTAGATCCGGATGTGGCCGCCCTCGTTCGCGTGGTACTCGTCGGACAGCGCCCAGCAGATCTTCTCCGGCAGCCAGCGCGGCACGGTGACGGCGAGCAGGCCGCCCGGCTTGAGGACCCGGAACATCTCGTTGAGCACGCCCTTGTCGTCCGGGATGTGCTCCATCACCTCGGAGATGATGATCTTGTCGAAGTACTCGTCCTCGAACGGCAGCGCCAGCGCGTTGCCCTCCATCGCGACCGCCGACGCGCCCTCGGGGGCCTCACCGGCCTGCTCCATCGCCGCGAACCACTTCCTGACCTCGGCGATCTCCTCGGCGTTCTGGTCGAGGGCGATCACGTTGGCGCCACGGCGGTAGCACTCGAACGCGTGCCGGCCCCCGCCGCAGCCCAGGTCGAGCACCCGGTCGCCGGGGGCGAGCGGAAAGCGCGAGAAATCGACGGTCAGCACTTCAGGACTCCCATTCCTTTTGCTACCAAGCGTTCTTGACGCTCCGTCGGACAAGCCCCGCCTGCCCGACAACGGCGGGGCCGTGGCTAGGCCACGTACCGCCAGCCCGGCCCCGAGCGGGCACGGGCGCCGACGCCGGTGGCGATCGCCGCGCGGTAGGCCTCGGCGGTCAGCTCGGCCGCCCGCTCCCAGGTGAACCGGGCGAGCACCCGCTCCCGTCCGGCCGCACCGAGCGCGGCCCGCAGCCGCGGGTCGTCCAGCAGCCGGCCGAGCGCCGCGGCCAGCGCGTCCGCCTCCCCCGGCGGGACGGCCAGGCAGGTCTCCCCGTCCGGTCCTGCCACCTCGGGGATCGCCCCGCCGGTGGTGGCGACCAGCGGGGTGCCGGTGGCCATCGCCTCGGCGGCGGGCAGCGAGAAGCCCTCGTACAGCGAGGGGACGCAGGCCACCTCGGCCGAGCGGTAGAGGTCGACCAGTTCCCGGTCGGTCAGCCCGCTGCGGAACTCGATGTGCTCTGCCAGTCCGAAGCGGCTCACCGCCTCGGCCACCGGCCCGTCCTCCTTCTGCGGCTTGCCGACCACCACCAGGTGGGCGTCCCGCTCGGTGCGGACCTTGGCGAGCGCCTCGACCAGGAAGACCAGGCCCTTCAGCGGGACGTCCGCGCTGGAGGTGGTGACGATCCGGCCGGGGACGCGCTCGACCGCGTCCGACGGCGACCAGAGCCGGGTGTCGGCGCCGATCGGCACCACCGAGATCGCGCCCGGCGCGGCGCCCAGGTGCTCGGCGATCTCGCGCTGCGAGGTGCCGGAGACGGTGATCACGTGGTCCAGCCGGGCGGCCACCCTGCGCTGCATCCGGGTGAAGGCGTACCAGCGGCGCAACGAGAGCCGCTTGCCCCGGGTGGTGGCGGCGTCCAGCTCCAGCTGCCGGTCCACGGTGATCGGGTGGTGGATCGTGGTGACCAGCGGGAAGCCGTGCCGGGCCAGGCCGAGCAGGCCGTAGCCGAGGGTCTGGTTGTCGTGCACCACGTCGTAGCGGCCCTTGTGGGCGGCCAGGTACCGGCGGGCGCGCAGCGAGAAGGTGAGCGGCTCGGGGAAGCCGCCGGTGCGCATGGTGGCGTACTCCAGCACGTCAACCGGGCCGCGGAACTCGTCGCGGGCCGGGGTGCGGAACGGGTCGTCGGCGCGGTAGAGGTCCAGGCTGGGCAGCTCGACCAGGCGCACCGAGCCGGGGCCCTCGACCTCGTCCAGCACCGGGAAGGGCTGGGCGCCGATCACGTCCACGTGGTGGCCGAGCCTGGCCAGCTCCCGGGAGAGGTGTCGTACGTACACGCCCTGACCGCCGCAGAAGGGGTCACCGCGGTACGACAACAGGGCAATCCGCAGCGGCTGCGCGATCATCCCGGGCCCTCTTCTCTAGCTGCTGACGGTGCTGCCGGTCGTGCTTCCGGTCGCTAAAGTAGATCAGGTTTCAGTGGCCGGGGAACTCGCCGTCGACCACGTGAACAATGAGAGACCTCGAAGATACCGGCCCGTAGCTTTTCCTCAGGAGCCAGGGCTGGTGATTCCCACCACGCGAATCCTGCCGACCATGTGGAGCACGCCGCCACTCTCGCCCGCCCGGGAGCACCCTTGCCGCCACCCCCTCCTCCGACGCTGCCGCCGGTCCCGCCGACCGTACCGCCGCCCGGCGAGCCGCCGCTGACCGCGAGCCAGGCCGAACGGCGCCGGCGCATCCTGCGGGCCGCCACCGCGCTGGCGGTGCGGGGCGGGTACGAGGCGGTGCAGATGCGGGAGGTCGCGGAGGGCGCGCACGTCGCCCTCGGCACGCTCTACCGCTACTTCCCGTCCAAGGTGCACCTGCTGGTCGCGGTGATGCTGGAGCAGCTCCAGGGCCTGCGCGAGCACATCCGGCGGCACCCGCCGACCGACCTCGAACCGGCGCCGAGGGTCGCCGACACCCTCACCCGGGCCTTCCACGCGCTGCAGCGCGAACCGCTGCTGGCCGAGGCGATGGTCCGGGCGCTGTCCTTCGCGGACCGCTCGGTCGGGGCCGAGGTGGACCGGGTCAGCGTCGCCACCGGGCAGCTCATCCTGGACGCGATCGGCCAGTCCGAACCGCCCACCGAGAGCCAGCGCGCGGCGGTGCGGGTGATCGAGCACACCTGGCACTCGGCGCTGGTCGCCTGGCTCTCCGGCCGCGCCTCGATCGCCGAGGTGCGGGCCGACCTGCACACCGCGGCCCGGCTGCTCACCCTGCCGTGAACCGGCCGACCACCGCGCCCAGGAACAGCCCCTGCGCACCCGTCGACTGGAACCTGTTCCTGCTGGGCCCGGGCCGCTGCGCGCGCCCCGGCGGCTAGAGTCGACAGGCAGCAGAACTCCATCCCGCTCCTCCCCCGGGGAAAGCCGGTGCGAATCCGGCGCTGACCCCGCAACCGTGAGTCCGGCGCCGCACGCGGCCGCCCGGGCGAGTCGGAACACCCGGGGAGGGGCGAGCGGCCAGTCAGGACGCACGCGCCCGGCACCGTCGAGGACTACGGAACGGCCCCGCCCGGGCCACCACCGCTCACCGAAAGGCACACCGCACCATGCTGACCGCCGCCCGCCTGGGCGCCGCCGCCCTGTCCGCCGCGCTGTTCACCGGCCTCGCCGCCGGCCCGGCCCTCGCCGACAGCCCCGCGCCGACCCCGCCCACCACCGACGGGCTGTACGGCAAGAGCGACCCGACGTACGACGGCGTCTGGCGGCAGTCACTGGCGCTCACCGCGCTCACGGCGGCCAAGGTCACCCCGGCCGACTCCGCGGTCGGCTGGCTCACCGGACAGCAGTGCGAGGACGGCGGCTGGCCCTCGTACCGAGCCGCCGGCGCGGCCTGCGACCCCAAGACCGAGGACAGCAACGCCACCGCCGTCGCCGTCCAGGCCCTGGTCGCCCTCGGCGGGCACCAGGACGCCGTCGACAAGGGCGTCGCCTGGCTCAAGGCCAACCAGAACGCCGACGGCAGCTGGGCCTACAACCCGGGCAGCCCGGGCGACGCCAACTCCACCGGGCTCGCCGTCAACGCGCTGTTCGCCGCCAGGACCGACCCGGCGGGCGTCGCCAAGGCCGGCAAGTCCGCCTTCGACGGGCTCGCCCTCTTCCAGCTCGGCTGCGCCGCCCCCGCCGACCAGCGCGGCGCCTTCGCGTACCAGCCCGACCCGGCCTCCGGCGCCCTCACCCCGAACGCCCTGGCCAGCGCCCAGGCCGCGCTCGCCGCCGGCGGCGGCCACCTGCCGGCCGCCACCTCGGTGCGCGCCGACGCCGCCCCCAAGGCCCTCGCCTGCGCCTCCGACGCCGCGGCGGCCTCCCCGTCCGCAGTCGCCCACGCGGACTCCGGCGAGGCCGTCGGCGCCTACCTGACCGCCCAGCTCGCGGCCGGCGGCAACCACCTCAGCCTCACCACCCCGGGCGCCGCCCCCACCCCCGACTACACCGCCACCGCCTGGGCCGCCCTCGCCCTCATCCAGAGCGGCCACCCCCAGCAGGCCGCCGGCGCCGTCGACTGGCTCGGCCAGGAGGGCGCCACCTGGACGAAGGACGGCACCGACGCCGGCGCCACCGCCACCCTCCTGCTGGTCGACCAGGCCGCCCAGCGCGACACCGCCGCCCTGACCGGCCGGCTCACCGCCCTCGGCCCGACGCCCAAGGCCGCCGCGGCCTCCTCGGCGACGCAGGCCCCGAAGGAGAAGAAGGACGGCGGCATCGGCCAGTACTGGCTCATCGGCGTCGGCCTCCTCATCGGCGTCGGCGGCGGCCTCCTGCTCAGCCTCCAGCGCAAGCGCAACCAGCACCTCTGATGCGCGCCGCTCCCCTCGCCGCCCCGGGCCGGCGGTCCTCCACCGGCCTTGCCGTGCTGCTCCCGCCCCTCCTCGGGGCGGTGCTGCTGCTCGCCTGCGCCGCGCCCGCGCAGGCCGCCGGGTACCGGTACTGGTCGTTCTGGCGCGGCGGCGAGGGCGGCAGCTGGACGTACCAGCAGCAGGGGCCCGCCGTCGCGGTGCCGCCGGACGGGGCGGTGGACGGGTGGCGGTTCGCGCTGAGCCCGGACGGCGGGCAGGACGCCGCGAAGCCGCGGGCCGCCGGAAGCTTCGCCGGGATCTGCGCGAACACCCCCGCGCAGGAGGGGCGCAAGCGGGTGGCCGTCGTGCTGGACTTCGGGACCGCCGAGGACACCGGCGCGTCCGCCGGCTCTTCGGCCGCCGGCTCTTCGGTGACCGCGCCCGAACAGCGCACGGCCTGCGCGAGCGTCGCACCCCGCGCCACCTCGGCCGAGGTGCTGGCCGCCGTCGCCCCGCCGCTGCGCTACGACACCAACGGGCTGCTGTGCGCCATCGCCGGGTACCCGAAGGCGGGCTGCGGCGACCAGGTCGGCGCGGCGGGCGCCACCCAGCCGGACGCCGGCGCCGCGTCGGCCGACCAGGGCGGCGGCAGCGGCCCCGACGTCGGCCTGCTCGCCGGCGGCGCGCTGGTCGCCGTCCTCGCCGGCGGAGCCGTCTGGCAGGCCCGCCGCCGCCGTCACTCCTAGTCCCCCACTCAGGAAACCTCCGTGAGCAGCACCGCCGCCCGTAGCACCCGCCCGCCCACCGGTCCCCGTCAACTGCACCCCGGGGCCTGGTGGTCGTGGGCGCTCGGGCTGGGCGCGGCGGCGACCCGCACCACCAATCCGGCGATCCTGCTACTGCTCGCCGCCGTCGCCGGGTACGTGGTCGCGGCCCGGCGCGGCGATGCGCCGTGGTCGCGCTCGTACGGGGCGTTCCTGCGCCTGGGCCTGCTGGTGCTGGGCATCCGGCTGGTGTTCGCGGTCTTCCTCGGCTCGCCGATCCCCGGCACCCATGTGCTGTTCACACTGCCCGAACTCCCGCTGCCCGCCTGGGCGCAGGGCGTGCGGATCGGCGGGCGGGTCACCGTCGAGGGGCTGCTCGCGGCGCTGTACGACGGGCTGCGACTGGCGACCCTGCTGATCTGCGTCGGCGCCGCCAACTCCCTGGCCAGCCCGGCCCGCCTGCTGCGCACCCTGCCCGGCGCGCTCTACGAGGCGGGCGTCGCCGTCGTGGTGGCGATGACCTTCGCGCCGAACCTGATCGCGGACGTCCGCCGACTGCGCGCCGCCCGCCGGCTGCGCGGCCGCACCGACAAGGGCATCGCGGCCGTGCTGAGCGTCGGACTCCCGGTACTGGAGGGCGCGTTGGAGCGGTCCATCGCCCTGGCCGCCGCGATGGACACCCGAGGCTTCGGCCGCACCGCCGACGTCCCGCGCCGGCTCGCCCGGGCGACGGCCGCGCTCACCCTGGCCGGGCTGCTCGGGATCTGCCTGGCCGCGTACGGGCTGCTGACCGCCGACGGCGCGGGCTGGGCGCTGCCCGTCCTGGCGCTCGGCCTGGCCGCCGCCTTCGCCGGACTGCTGCTCGGCAGCCGACGGTCCGTCAGGAGCCGCTACCGACCCGACCCCTGGGCCCTTCCCGAGTGGCTGACCGCCGGCTCCGGAGTGGGCGTGGCGGCCCTCACCACCTACCTGGCCGCGCAGGACCCGGCCGCGTTCGCCCCCACCGTCGTCCCGCCGACCGTCCCCGCGCTGCCCCTGGCCGCCGTGCTGACCGTCCTGCTCGGCCTGGTACCGGCGTTCGCCGCCCCGACCCCGCCCCGGAGGGCATCGTGATCACCTTCGAGCAGGTCTCCGTCCGGTACGCGGACTCCGCCGCGCCCGTGCTGAACGGCGTCGACCTCACCGTCCCCGAGGGCGAACTCTGCCTGCTGGTCGGCCCGTCCGGCTCCGGCAAGTCCACCCTGCTGGGGACGGTCAGCGGCCTGGTGCCGCACTTCACCGGCGGGGTGCTGCACGGCCGGGTCACCGTGGACGGCCGGGACACCCGCGAGCACCGGCCGCGCGAACTCGCGGACCTGGTCGGCACGGTGGGACAGGACCCGCTGGCGCACTTCGTCACCGACACGGTGGAGGACGAACTCGCCTACGGCATGGAGTCGCTGGGCCTGCCGGGCGACGTGATGCGCCGCCGGGTCGAGGAGACCCTCGACCTGCTCGGCCTCGCCGACCTGCGCGACCGCTCCCTGAACTCCCTGTCCGGCGGCCAGCAGCAGCGCGTCGCGATCGGCTCGGTACTCACCGTGCACCCGCGCGTGCTGGTGCTGGACGAACCCACCTCGGCGCTCGACCCGGGCGCGGCCGAGGAGGTGCTGTCCGTCCTCCAGCGGCTGGTGCACGACCTCGGCACCACCGTGCTGATGGCCGAGCACCGGCTGGAGCGGGTCGTCCAGTACGCCGACCAGGTGCTGCTGCTCACCCCCGACGCCCCGCCCGTCCTCGGCGAACCCGCCGAGGTGATGGCGCACTCCCCGGTGCACCCGCCGGTGGTCGGCCTCGGCCGGCTCGCGGGCTGGCGGCCGCTGCCGCTGTCCGTCCGCGACGCCCGCCGCAAGGCCGCCCCGCTGCGCGCCGAACTGGACGGCCGCGGCCCGGCCCCCGCCTCCGCCCCGACCGCGTCCCCGCTGGCCGTGACCGACCGCCTCGCCGTCCGGCGCGGCCCCGTCCCGGCGCTGCGCGGCGTGGACCTCGCCCTCCACCCCGGCGAGATCACCGCCCTGATGGGCCGCAACGGCGCCGGCAAGTCCACCCTGCTGGGCAGCCTGGTCGGCCTGCACGCCCCCGCCTCCGGCAGCGTCAGGGTCGGCGGCCGCACCCCGCACCGGACCCGGCCCGCCGAGCTGATCCGGGAGGTCGGCCTCGTCCCGCAGGACCCGCGCGACCTGCTGTACGGCGAGTCCGTCGCCGCCGAGTGCGCCGCCGCCGACACCGACGCGGGCGCCGCCGCCGGCACCTGCCGCGCGCTGGTCGAGCGCCTGCTGCCCGGCATCGCCGACGACGCCCACCCGCGCGACCTGTCCGAGGGCCAACGGCTCACCCTCGCCCTCGCCGTCGTGCTCACCGCCCGGCCCCCGCTGCTGCTCCTGGACGAGCCGACCCGCGGCCTCGACTACGCCGCCAAGGCCCGGCTGGTGGAGATCCTGCGCTCGCTGGCGGTCGAGGGCCACGCCGTGCTGCTCGCCACCCACGACGTCGAACTGGCCGCCGAACTCGCCCACCGCACGGTGATCCTGGCCGAGGGCGAGACCGTCGCGGACGGCCCGACGGCGGAGGTGGTGGTCTCCTCCCCCGCCTTCGCCCCGCAGGTCGCCAAAGTGCTGGCGCCCGGGCCGTGGCTCACCGTCGGGCAGGTCGCGGAGGCGCTGGGCGCATGAGCACTCGTCCCGTCCCGCTGGGGCGCCGGTCGATAACGGCGCTGCTGTCCGTCTCCTTCGTCGGCGTCGCCGCCTTCGGCTGGCCGCTGCTCGCCTCCACCAAGTCGGCGCTGGTCGGACACTCCACGGATGCGCCGTGGCTGTTCGCGCTGCTGCTGCCGCTGCTCCTCGCCGTCGTCGTCGCCCAGATCTCCGAGGGCCGTACGGCGGGCGGCGGGGCGCCCGGGCTGGACGCCAAGTCCGTGGCCCTGCTGGGCGTGCTGGCGGCGGCGGGCGCTGCGCTGCGGCCGCTCGGCGCGGGCACGGCCGGACTGGAGCCGATGTTCTTCCTGATGGTGCTGTCCGGGCGGGTGCTCGGGCCGGGCTTCGGCTTCGTGCTCGGCTCGCTGTCGATGTTCGCCTCCGCGCTGCTCACCGGCGGGGTCGGGCCGTGGCTGCCGTTCCAGATGCTCGCCATGGGCTGGGTGTGCCTGGGCGCGGGCCTGCTGCCGGGGGCCTCCTCCCTGCGTGGCCGCCGTGAACTCCTGCTGCTCGCCGGGTACGGAGCCGTCGCGTCGCTGCTGTACGGCACGATCATGAACCTCCAGGGCTGGCCGTACATCGGCGGCCTGGCCGGCTCCATCTCCTTCGTACCGGGCGACGCGCTGCCCGCCAACCTGGTCCGCTTCGCGGCGTACTGCCTGACCACGTCCCTGGGTTGGGACCTGCCTAGGGCCGCCCTGACCGTCGTCCTGTGCCTGACCCTCGGCACCCCCGTCCTGCGCGCCCTGCGCCGCACGACCCGCCGCGCCGCCTTCGACGCCCCGGTCACCTTCCGCCCGCCGGAGTCGTGAGCCGCCGGGAGCCGCGGAAGTAGGCGTTGGCCGCCAGGAGTCAGGTTTCTCGACAGGCCCGATCCTCCGCGCCCGGCCCGGCATGGCCCTCCCGCTGACCGAAGAATCCCCCGGGGGCCACTTCTACTCCGCTGCCGCCCGGCAGGCGCCACACACCTGCCCGGGCCCGGCCACGGGCCGCCCGCACAACCCGCTGCGCCCGGGGCACTCGTGCCTCCTCGGGCCGTCGCCCGCCTGTCGGGGCGCGGGAACGGCCGGCACCTTGGCGATCCGCGCCGCCACGATCGCCCCGACGCTGTGCGTGACCCTGTCCGGGAGGGGCGCCGACAGAATCCCGGTGAGCACCTCACGGCTCCACCCACCGGCCAGCAGCCCCTCCACCCGCGCGGCCTGGTCGCACAGCGGCTTCCCCGCCAGGGCCATCCTCGGCTCCCGGCGGCCGAGTTCGAGCAACAGCGCCATGCCCGCCGTCAACTCCTCGGATGGACGGACGGAAGGCTCTTCCACGTCCTTGGTTGCCGGTTCCTTGGATGGGCCTCCCGCCCTCCCGACAGCTGGCACACCCGGAGCTGGGACACCGGCGGCCGGGGGCGCGGGAAGCGGCGGCACGGTGTGCACCGCTTTGCCCGTCACCGGCACCTCGTGCACCGAGACGACCGTCCGCACCTGCCCGGTCTGCGGGTCCCGCAGCATACGACGCACGTAGTGCCCCGCCGCCTCCAGCTCCCGCAACGCTCGGGCGACGGTCGTCCGCCCCTCCACACTCTTGGCGGCGAGGGTGCGGATGTCCTCGCGGGCGCCGTCCGGCAGGCTGAGCAGGTAGCTCAGCAGCCCGCGCGCGGCCCAACTCAGCGAGTGCTTACGGATGACGTGGCCGTTGTCGAGGATCGTGTATCCGGGCGCATGCTTGGGGATACGATGAATCTGCATTCGGGAGTCCTTCGCTCCTGGTGCCAAACCCCGGGGTGTTGGCGCACCGCCGGGGATCACTTTTTGCTCACGCACCGAGCGCCCCGTGGAGCACCCGGCACGGCAATGTTCACCGTAATGCCGTAACGTCCCATCAAGCTCCCACTCCCACCACCCATTCGGGCGGCGCGTGCGCGCACAACCCGGCGCGCCCCGGGCTCGTGAGCCCGGGGCGTGCCTCGCAATCCGGCAGTCAACCGACCACATGGTCCGGCTCGTCCAGCCACACCCGGTGCTCGCCCTCGACGGTGACGGTCAGGCCGAACCGGTCGAGGCCCGGCTCGCCCTGGCGCTGCCACCAGGAGTGGGCGGCGGTCACCTCGTCCCACAGGCTGCGGGAGCCGGACTGCGAGACGGCGTGCTTGCCGTCCCAGTCGGCGAGGCGGCAGTGGGCATACGAAACCCCGTCCCAGACCTCGAACCGGCCGGTACCGAAGCGGTCGTAGCCCGCCCACACCTCCTGCCGGAACAGGCCCGGCAGCCGCAGCCCGATCGCGAAGGCCGCGTCGGTGTGCTCAGCCACAGCGGCGGGGTCGAGTGCGGACGGACCGTACCGGACGTCCCCGATCTCGAACTCGCCGCTCCCGGGCCGCTGGTCCCGCACCCACATGAAGGCGACGTCCTCGACGAACGGCCCGCTCGCAGAACGGCCGTCCTCGGCGACGGTGAGCTTCAGCAGCCCGCCGTTGCAGAACGCCGTGCCGTACGGAACGAGGATCACGCCCCCGGGCGCCGTCTGCTCGATCAGCGCCCCGGGGACGCGTTGCACGGCCGCGGTGACGTGAACCCGGTCGTACGGCGCGCCCGCCGGATGGCCGAGCTGGCACATCCGGGCGGCCATCCCGACCGGCACCGCGACGTAGCCGCCGGTGCCGAGCATGACGTCCGGGCCGAAGTCGGCGACCGCGGAGCGGGCCTGTGCCACTCCCAGGGGAACGCGGCCCATGTCCTTGACGTTGGCGGGTGACACCAGCTTGAGCGGGTTGGCGGAGCGCCGGATCTTCCCGGTGGCGACGGTCCTGAACGGGATGTTCTCGGCGGCCGTCACCTTGGCCTCAAGGCCGGTGGCGGTGCCGATCCACAGGACGTCCAGGGTGCCGTTGACCTCGGCGAGCCGCGACCGCAGGGCGCGGATCGCAGTGAGCGCCGGGTAGGTGTGGCCACCCGTTCCGCCGCCAGTGACGATCAGCCGCAGAGGTCGGCCAAGAGGAGAGACGAGATCGCTGATGTCCCGGTTCACATCCGGAACATACTGGTGGCACTGGTCGTACGGGGACCGCTGCTGGGCGCTGGCCACCGGCGCGCCGGCCGCGGTCTACGGGCCGCCGCGCCGGTAGCCGACACGACATGCGGCCGCGCTCCGGTACCCGACCGGGGCAGCGGCCTCGGGCCAAGATGGCGTCGACACCCGGCGCAGGCCCGAGGAGCAGAGCGATGACCGAGCAGAACCCCGAGCAACTCCCCACCGTCGCCGTCGCGATCGTCGTCAAGGACGGCCGGGTGCTGATGGTGCGACGGCGGATCGCCGAGGGCGAGCTGTCCTGGCAGTTCCCGGCCGGGGAGGTGGAGCCGAACGAGTCCCCCGAGGAGGCGGCCGTCCGCGAGACCGCCGAGGAGACCGGACTCCACGTCGCGGCCGCCCGGCTGCTCGGCGAGCGGGAGCATCCGCAGAGCGGGCGCCGGATGGCGTACACGGCCTGCGAGGTGGTCGGCGGCACCGCCATGGTGATGGACTCCGACGAGCTGGACCGGGTGGTGTGGGCGTCCCACGCCGAGCTGGCCGAGTACGTGCCGTTCCCGATGTTCCCGCCGGTGCAGGAGTACCTGGACGGCACGCTCGCCGGGTAGGCCGGGGGCGGCGGACGACCCCGCGCGAGAAGTCGGCCCGTCCGACTTCCCACTCAAGAGCACCACTGCCGGGGCACCAACGCCCCCGGACGGCCGGAATCCGGGAACGCCCTCGTTCGCCCCCGTACGCCCCTACGCTGTCCCGCAGCACCGGGAGCGAGGGCGTTCGGGGGAGCCAGTGGAACTAGGTCAGTTGCGCGTCTTCGAGGCCGTCGTCACCCACCGCACCGTCACCGGCGCGGCCGTGGCGCTCGGGCTGGCCCCGTCCTCGGTCTCCGAACAGGTCCGCACCCTCGAACTCAGCCTCGGCACCGAGCTGTTCGACCGGGCGCGGCGCGACCTCACCCTCACCTCGGCGGGAGAACGGCTGCTGCCCTGGTCCCGCCGCCTCCTCGACCAGGCCGAACAGGCCCGCCGCGACGTCACCGTCGCCGTCGCCACCCGGACCCGCCTGCGCCTCGGCGTCCTGGCAGCCGTCGCCGCCACCCACCTCCCGGCCGTCCTCGCCCGCCTCACCGACCGCCGGCCCGGCCTGCACCTGTCCCTCCACACCGACCGCGCCCGTGACGCACTCCTCGACGGTGTCGCGGCCGGTGCCCTGGACGCCGCCGTGGTCCTGGACGCCCCCGGCCCGCTCGGAGCGCTCGGCTTCCCCCTGCCACCCGCCCCGCTCGACCACCTCGACCTCCAGGCCGTCCCCCTCGCCCTGGTCGCGGCCCCCACCCACCCACTGGCCCGCGCCACCACCCTCACCCCCGAGCACCTCCGCGGCCACCGCCTCCTCGTCGGCTCCCCCACCTGCTCCTACCGCCTCGCCGGCGACCGCCTCCTCGGCCCCCGCGTCCGACGCCTCCACACCGGCGCCGTCCCCGCCACCCGCGCCTGCGCCGAACAGGGCCTCGGCATCGCCCTCCTCCCCGCCCACGCCGTCCACGACCGCCTCGTCGCCGGCACCCTCACCCGCCTCCCCCTCGACCCCCCGCCCCTCCACCTCCGTCTCCTCTGGCCCGCCGACCACGCCCCCCTGCCGGCCCTCCGCCCCCTCTCGGCACACGAGCGCGCCCCGGGGTTCGAGGAACCCCGGGGCGCGCAACCGCTCTCCTGACGTCAGGCCTTGGGGCCCGCGGACTGGACGACCTCGAAGGACCAGAGGGTGGAGCCGGAGGCGGCCGGGCGCTTGGGGGCCTCGCCCTCGCCGCCGTGCTGGTGGGCCGCCTTCATCGGGCCCTCCATCCAGGCCTTGAAGTCCTCCTCGCTGCGCCAGCGGGTGTAGACGAGGTACTGGTCGGTGCCCTCGACGGGGCGGAGGAGTTCGAACCACTCGAAGCCGTCCGAGTTCTCCACGGCGCCGGCCCGGGAGGCGAAGCGCTGCTCCAGCACCTCGCGCTGCTCGGCCGGCACCGTCAGGACGTTGATCTTCACGACGGACATGGGGGCTCCTTGCTGCTCCGCCGGCGCGCTGGTGCGGCCGCCGGTGCGGTGACGGGGACTGCCTACGGGAGCAGTCTGCTACACCTCACGGCCGGGCGGGTGGTGGGCCGCCAAAGGCGTGGGCGGGGCGGGCACCGCGAAGGAACCCCCTAGGCTGGACAATGCCGTTGTCCATATGGTCAATGAGGTCGTCTATCGTGCCAAGTGAACCACCCCCGCCGGGTTTTGATCTGCCGCTACGCCTGCTGCTCGCCTTCCGGGCGATCATCGACGAGCTGCACGAGCGCATCACCCGCGAGGGCCATCCGACCTGCGCCCGATGCACGGCTTCGTCCTCCAGGCGATCGGCCCGCAGGGCACCACCGCCTCCGAACTCGGCCGCCGCCTCGGCGTCACCAAACAGGCGGCGGGCAAGACCGTCGACAACCTGGAGCAGCTCGGCTACGTCGAGCGCGCCGCCGACCCGGCCGACACCCGGCGCAAGGTGGTCCGGCTCACCGAGCGCGGGACGGACTGCCTGCTCCGCTCGGCCCGGATCTTCGACGAGCTGCGCGAGGAGTGGTCGGAAGTCCTCGGCGAGGAGCAGCTGAGACTGCTGGTGGACGGCCTGCGCCGGCTCGCCCCCGGCGACCCGTTCCGCCTCGACACCCCGCCCTGGTTCGGCACGCCGTAGGGCCGAACACGCCCGGCGTCAGGACTCGGGCATTCCCCGGGTCGCGAGGGTCTGGTTCTTGTACGCCTTCACGCCGGTGATCTCGGCGCCGAACCACTCCGGCGCCGAGAACGCCGCCGCCTGCGCCTCGGAGCCGAACTCGACCTCGACGGTGCGCAGTCCGGCCAACTCCCCCTGGTAGACGTCCGCGTAGACGGTGACACCGGAGGCCTCGAAGGTGTACCGGTCCTTGACCACCCGGGCGCCCTCGGTGGCCGGCCAGAGCTCGGTGAACTCCTGCTCCCCCAGCTCGCGTTCCACCTCGATCCGGACGGGGGAACCCTCCGCGGAGGAGGCGCTCCGCTTGACGCCGAGGACGCGGCTGCCGCCGATCCGCCGCAGCCGCACCTCCGTCCCGTCGTCTTTGATCGCGATGTACCCCTGCTCGATGTGCTGCCGCACCGCCGTCTGCGGCGGCTCGAAGGCGCTCAGCAGGAACTTGCGCTCGATCTCGAGCGGCATGCCGCACCACCCTTCCCCATCACGCCGAACGGGCCGTCAAGCCATCGGACCGTCGGACCGTCGGATCATCAGAACGACCGCCCCTCACCACGGTACGGCCCCTGGGGCCCCGACGGGTCCGGCCGGTCCCGCGGGTCCGCGCACAGCGAGGAGCTGAGCCGGTTCAGCAGCCCCGCGATCTCGGCGTGCCGCTGCTCGTCCCAGTCCCCCAGCAGTTCGGCGAGCTGGGTGCGCCGGGCGGCCACCAGCCGCAGGGCCGTCTCCTCCCCCGGCTCGGTGAGCCGCAGCGGCAGCCCGCCGGACCGCGCCGCCAGCCCCCGGCCCTCCACCTCCCGGACGGCCTCCTCGACGGTGGCCATCGGGACGATCCGCGCCTCGGCCAGTTCGGCCGGCTCGACCGAGCCGTGCTGGTGGATCTGGAGGAGCAGCCAGCTGGAGGCGGGCAGCAGGTCCAGCCCTGCGGTCTCGGTGATCCGCCGGAAGAGGTCGCGCCGGGCCTCCCGGCTGTTCAGCACCGACAGGGCGCGGGCGATCTCGTCCAGCGAGCTGCGTTCCACGGGGTTGATCCCGATGGACTCGCCGAGGTCGGGGGCGGTGACGGTGGAGCGCAGCTTCTGTTCGCGCAGGAACAGCGACAGCACGAAGGCGACCCCCGCGACCGGCACCGCGTACAGGAACACCCGGGTGATCGACTCGGCGTACGCGTGGTAGACCGCCGGCTGGACGGCGGCCGGCAGCCGGGGGATGACCCGCGGGTCGGCGGTGATGGCCTCCGGCTGGAAGCCGGGCGGCAGCGGCACCCCGGCCAGGGCGTCGGCGAGCCGGCTGCGCAGTCCGCTCGCGAAGACCGTCCCGAAGATGGAGACGCCGAAGGAGGCCCCGATGGAGCGGAAGAAGGTGGCGCCCGCGGTGGCCACGCCGAGGTCCTCGTAGCCGACCGAGTTCTGCACGATCAGCACCAGCACCTGCATCACCAGGCCCAGCCCGAGCCCGAAGACCAGGAAGTACAGGCTCATCTCGGCGGTGCTGCTGTGCTCGTCCAACCGGGAGAGCAGCAGCAGTCCGACGGTGGTCACGGCCGTCCCGACGATCGGGAAGATCCGGTAGTGGCCGGTGCGGGCGACGATCTGGCCGGAGCCGATCGAGGTGAGCAGCATGCCGAGCACCATCGGCAGCATGTGGATGCCGGACAGGGTGGGTGAGACCTGCTGGACCACCTGGAGGAAGGTCGGCAGGTAGGTCAGCGCGCCGAACATCGCGAAGCCGACCACGAAGGAGATCACCGCGACCAGGCTGAACGTCCGCGAGCGGAACAGCCGCAGCGGCAGCACCGGCTCCACCGCCGTCCGCTCGACCAGGACGAAGGCGAGCAGCAGCACCAGCCCGAGCACGCCGAGGCCGACGATCTGCCAGGACGTCCAGGCCCAGGTGGTCCCGCCGAGCGAGGTCATCAGCACCAGGCAGGTGGCGACGGCGGCGATCAGGACGGTGCCGAGGTAGTCGATCCGGTGCTCGCGCCGGACCTCCAGCCCGTGCAGCGCCGTCGCGATCACCACCAGGGCGACGATGCCGATCGGCAGGTTGATGTAGAAGACCCAGCGCCAGCTGAGGTGGTCGACGAACAGTCCGCCGAGCAGCGGCCCGAGCACGCTGGTGACGCCGAACACGGCGCCGAACAGGCCCTGGTAGCGGCCGCGGTCCCGCGGGGCGACGAGGTCGCCGACGATCGCCTGGGAGAGCACGATCAGCCCGCCGCCGCCCAGGCCCTGGAGGGCGCGGAAGGCGATCAGCTCGCCCATGTTCTGGGCGATCCCGCACAGCACCGAGCCGAGCAGGAAGATCACGATGGAGGCCTGGAAGAAGCGCTTCCGGCCGTACATGTCGCCGAGCTTGCCCCACAGCGGGGTCGCGGCGGTGGAGGCCAGCAGGTAGGCGGTGACCACCCACGAGAGGTGTTGGAGGCCGCCGAGGTCGCTGACGATGGTCGGCAGCGCGGTGGAGACGATGGTCTGGTCGAGGGCGGCGAGCAGCATCGCGAGCAGCAGGGCGCCGATCGGCACCCAGACGTTGGACACGGTGACCGCCGGCGGGACCGGCTCGCCCGCCGGGCTCCGGTCGGACGCGGTGCTCGGCTCCGTCACGGCTTCTCCGCGGGCGTCACGGCGTCTCCGTGGACATGGCGTCTCCATGGGGTCGCGGGCCCGTCGGCCGGGCCGTGCGGATGGTCACTCCCAGCTGACCGCGCTGGTCGCTTCGTCCCGATTCGTTCCGTCGGTTTGAGCCGAGCGTAAGCGCCGGGGACAACCGCCGCGCTCCGGGCGTTCCCCGAAGGGCCGACCGGCACCCACCGGCACGACACTCCGCCGAGGGACGGACGCCCCTGTCCACCCCTCGGACGGTCCTGCATAATCAGGCGCGTCCGCGCGCCGCCCGGGTCCGCCCGGAGCGTGCTCGGGACGACCGGACGACAGCCGGCCGGTCGACGGACGACCCGAACGACCCGAACGACCGCCCACGAAATTCGACGCGCAACCGAGGAGGACCGGCCGATGCCGGACCAGCACTGCCCGACGTGCGGCGCCGCACGCTCCACCGGGTGCGGCTGCGTCCCGGACCCGAGCCTCACCGAGACCGCCGTCCTGCCCCACCTGGAGGGCCCGCCACTGGTCCGCCCGTACGTCCCGCGGACGGCCGACCAGGTGGCCGACGAGGCGCATCCGAACACCCCGGTGGTCGACCCGTTCGCGACCACGGTGCTGCCGCCGGTGCCTCCGGGGCAGCCCGCCGCGCCCGGGTCGCCGGTCGTTCCCCCGCTGGGACCGGACGCGGACGCGTACGCCACCACGGTGCTGCCGCCGGTCGGCCCGGGGCAGGCGCCGTTCGGTGCGGAGCAGGCGCCGTTCGGCCCGGACGGGGCCTACCCGGGCGCCGGCGCCCACCCGGACGCGTACGCCACCACCGTGCTGCCCCCGGTCCCGCCGGCCGGGCCGGGCGGGTACCCGGCGGCGGCCACGCAGCCGCCGACACCGGCTTCGGCGCCGGACGGGGACGAGATCGGCCTCTTCCCCTTCGGTCAGGCCCAGGACTTCCGGCCGGGCCCGTCCGGGCCCGGCCCGGAGGGGGGCGGCCGGGCCGCCCGACGGGCGGCCGAGCAGGCCGGGCGCCGCCCGCTCGCCCAGCGCAAGGGGCTGCTCGCCGGGGTCGGTGCCGCCCTGGTGGCGCTCACCATCGGCGTCGCGTACGCGGTGACGCCCTCCGCCGAGCCGTCGGCCAAACAGGCGCAGCCGCTGCCGACGACCACCCTGGCGCCCGCGCCGGTGGACCCGCCGACCCTGGCCGCGCCCGCCCCGAGCGCGCCGCCGCCGACCAGCGAGGCGCCGAGCCCGACGCCCACCCCCACCCGCAAGCCGAGCCCGACCAAGACGGCCACGCCGCCGCCGACCGTCGCGCCGACGACGCCGCCTCCCCCGGTCCAGGCACCCGTGCCGGCCCCCACCCCGACGCCCGCACCCACGCCGACGCCCACCCCGACGCCCAGCCCCCGGCTGCTCCAGGTCGGGATGACCGGGCCGGACGTCAGGGACATGCAGCAGCGCCTGTACGTGGCCGAATGCGGATTCGTCGACAAGTCGATCGTCAGCGGCACCTTCGACGACTGGACCAGGACGGTGCTCAGCGGCTACCAGCGCGAGAACCGGATCAAGGGCGAGAACGGCGTCTACGGCCCCAAGACCCAGGCCACCCTCACCGCCGACCCGGGCTGCTGACCCCTGACCCGCGACACGCGAAAGGCGGCGGCCGCCCACCGGCAGCCGCCGCCCCGCACGTCGACCCGCGCCTCGCCGGGCAGTCGTCAGCCGGTGATCGCCCCGAAGAGGCTGTAGCCCGCCAGCGCCACCATGATCGCTGCCGCCACCCGGATGATCAGCTTCATCGGCACGTACTTGAGCAGCTTCTGCCCGCCCACGATGGCGACCCCGCCGACCGCGCACAGCGCCAGCCAGGAGCCGATGCCGACGGCCAGCGGATCGGCGTACTTGGCCGCCAGGTTGGCGGTCATGATCTGGGTCAGGTCGCCGAACTCGGCGATCGCGACGACCACGAAGCTGGCCCCGGCCACCTTCCAGAAGCTGTTCGAGGACGGCTCCTTGGCCGCGTGCCCGTCCTCGTCGTCGCCCCCGCCGTGGAACAGCAGCATCGCCGCACCGACCAGGAACAGCACGCCGGTGACGCCCTCCACCCAGCGGTGCGGCAGCAGCGAGAGCAGGTGCCCGGCGACGAGCGCGATGCCCACCTGGAGGGCGAAGGCGGCGGCGATGCCCGCGAAGACGTAGCTCGCGCGGTACTTCGTGCCGAGCACCAGGCTGGCCAGCGCGGTCTTGTCCGGCAGTTCGGCCAGGAAGATGATGCCGAAGGTCAACGCGGCAACGGTGATACTCATCAGGAGTTCCTCGGTCGGGCTGCCAGGCCTCCGCAGGCCCGTCAGGGGACGCTTCGGCCCGACAGCACTGGTCATGGTCACAGCACTGCGGCCGAAGGTCTCGCCGGCAACGCCCCTTCGGGCGGTGCCCCGGGCGCCGGGCCCCTGGGGGCCAGTATGTCGACGGTCCGGTGGAGGGCTACTCCCCTTCAACGGCCCCAAGCGTACCCGACCGCGCCGACCGGCCCCCCGCTACCGGAAGCCCTCCTCCGGCTCGGCGGCGACCAGCCCGCGCCCGACCAGTTCCAGTACCGCCACGATCGCCACCGACTCCACCGCCAGCAACCCGATCAGCACGAACAGCTGCACCGCCCCCGCCTGGACCGGCGAGGCCCCGCCCAGCAGCATCCCGACGAAGGCCCCGGGCAGGGTGACCAGGCCGACCGTCCGGGTCTGGTCCAGCGCCGGGACGAGCGAGGTCGCGGCCGCCGTCCGGCAGATCTCCAGCCGGGCGTCGCGCTCCTCGAAGCCGAGCGCGAGCGCGGCCTCCACCTCGCCGCGCCGCAGCCGCAGCTCGTCCAGGGCCCGCCGCCCGGCCAGCGAGGTCGCGCTGAGCGCGCCGCCGATCAGGATGCCGGCGACCGGGATGACGGACAGGCCCTCGGGCGGCAGCAGTCCGACACCCAGCAGCAGGGCGAGCACCGGCAGCACCCCCGCCCCGATCGGGGCGGCCGCCCAGACCCAGCCCGGGCCGCGGGTCATCCGCCGCCCGGCGGTGCGCACCGCGACCGAGAACATCAGCAGCACGAACAGCGCCGACCACCAGAGCGATCCGACCACCCAGGTGATCACCGCGGCGACGGCGGCCAGCTGCACCACCGCGCGCAGTCCGGCCCGCAGCACCGCGTGGCCGTGCCCGAGCAGGCCCCACCCGGCCACCGCGACGGCGGCCAGCAGCAGCACGGCCGTGACCACCCCGAGCACCGGGGTGACGGGCAGCAGCTGGCCACCGGACGCCACCGGACCGGCCGAGGGCACCAGGGCCGAGGGCGGCGTCACGTCCGGCCCGTCAGATCCAGCTGGTGAACCACATCCGGTCCTGCCAGGACGACATGGGGATCACCTCCGCCGTGTACAGCGGGTAGAAGAAGGCGAAGCAGCCGACGATCGCGAGCACGATCACCCCGGCACCGATCGCACCGATCCGACGGCGCTCGGGGCTGCACCCGGCCGGGCCGAGCATCGCCCCGAGCATCTGGGCGACGGCCAGGCACAGGAACGGCACCAGCACGACCATGTAGAAGGAGAAGATCGTCCGCTCCTGGTACTTGAACCAGGGCAGGTAGATCGCGGCCACCGCGCAGAGCACCGCGCCCGAGCGCCAGTCCCGCCGGAAGAACCAGCGCCACAGCAGGTAGACCAGCGCGAAGCAGGCCGTCCACCACAGGAACGGGGTGCCGAGGCCGAGGATCTGTGCCGCGCAGCCGCCCGAGGAGGTGCAGCCGTGCTGCCCGTACGGGATCTGCTCCCAGTACATCGACACCGGGCGGCCGTCGACCAGCCAGGCGAAGGGGTTGGACTGGTAGGTGTGCGGCTGGTTCAGGCCGGTGTTGAAGTCGAACATCTGCGAGTGGAAGTGCCACAGGCTGCGCAGCGGGGCGGGCACCCAGCTCATCGGGACCTGCGGCAGCGGGATGCCGAGGACGCTGTCCGGGGAGAGCCCGGCGCGGCCGTCGGCCCAGTGCCGGTCGTAGCCGCCCTGGCCGTTGCCGCCACTGGCCAGCCAACCGCTCCAGGCGCCGACGTACACCACGACGGCTGAGCCGACCATGGCGAGGAAGGCGGGCAGGGCGTCCCGGCGCAGCATGGAGCGCCAGGGGCGGTGGGCGCCGGCGCCGCGGCGGCCGGCCTGGTCCCACAGGACGGTCAGGACGCCGAAGGCGGCGAGGATCGGGGCGCCGTTCCACTTGACCGCGCAGGCGGCGCCGACGAGCACCCCGGCGGCGATCCGCCAGGGGCGCCACCCGAGCCGCACCGCGTCGGCGTCGCCGCCGCCCTCGGCGACCGCGGCGAGCCGGGCGCGGGCGTGGTCGCGGTCGATCAGCAGGCTGCCGAAGGAGGCCAGCACGAAGAACATCTGGATGCCGTCGAGCAGGCCGACCCGGCTCATCACCAGCTGGAGGCCGTCCACAGCCATCAGCAGCGCGGCGGTGCAGCCGATCAGGGTGGAGCCGAAGAGGCGGCGGCCGATCCGGGCCAGCATCAGCACGGTGACGGTGCCGAGCAGGGCGGTCATGAACCGCCAGCCGAAGGGGTTCAGCCCGAACAACTGCTCGCCGATCGACATCACCCACTTGCCGAGCGGCGGGTGCGCGATGAATTCGGGCGCGGAGCTCAGCGGGATCGACTGCGGGACGGACAGGATGTCGGCGTTGGCGTGGTCGGGCCAGGTGCCCTCGTAGCCCTGCTGGAGCAGGGACCACGCGTCCTTGGGGTAGTACGTCTCGTCGAAGACGAAGGCGTTGGGGTGGCCGAGGTTCCAGAACCGCAGCAGGCCGGCGAAGAGCGCGACGGCGATCGGTCCGAGCCAGCCGGAGCGGTCGGCCGCCCAGCGGACCAGACCGCCGCGCGAGGCCTCTGCCGGGGCCGCGGGGGCCGGGGCCGCCGGTGGGTGCGTGAGCGCCGCTTGCGTCATAGCCTCGCCGATTCGCCTGTCTGCTCTGCCCGGGTCCTGGCTCCGCCCGGGGTCGCGCCGCTCCGGCCTGGGCCGGGCGGTCAACAGCCACTGACACTATGTGGCGGTGCGCGCGAAGCCAAGCGCGACGGGCGCCGACCAGGTGACCTGGCCGGCGCCCGTCGCGAACGCCCTCGCGGGCCGTTCCGCTACGCGGCGGTCTGCAGTTCCCGGACCTGGACGGTGTGGACCACGGCCGGGGCCGCGTTGTCCTGCTCCGGCGTGAGGTACGGGCGCAGCCGCAGCGCCAGGGTGACGATCAGCAGCGTGCAGCCCGCCATGGCCGCGAGGTAGAGCGGCCAGGCGCCGGAGCCGACCAGCAGCACGCCGACGGCCGGACCGACCGCGACCGCGATCTGCTTCACCAGGGCGTACCCGGCGTTGTAGGTGCCGAGCAGCCGGGCCGGGGCGAGGTCCGCGACGATCGGGCCCATGGTGGGCGCCAGCAGCGACTCGCCGACGCCGAACAGGGCGTAGACGGAGACGATCGCGATCGTGGCGGCCATGGTCTCGGTCCGGATCAGGCCGGCCAGCAGGGCCATCGCCCAGGCGCCGAGCCAGACCAGGCCGGCCGCGGCCATCGCGGTGGTGCGGCGGCGGCGCGCCGTGATCCGCACCACGAACATCTGCAGCACCACGATGGTCAGCGCATTGGCACCGATCGCGAAGCCCAGGGTGGACGGCGCGGTGTGGACGGTGGAGGTGGCGAAGGCCGCGACACCGGACTCGAACTGGCCGTAGCAGGTGAAGAAGATCAGCCCGGCGAGCAGGCAGAGCCGCAGCATCGCCTTGTCCGCGACCAGCGCGCGCAGGCCCGTCGGGCCGTCCGCCTTCTCGTGGACCGCCGTCAGCTGGGCCCTCGGTATCCGGGCGGTGCCGGTGACCAGGGCGAGGCCGAGGAAGGTGGCCGCCTCGATGGTGAACAGCCGGGTGAGGCTGGAAGGGTCGGCCACGTTCACGATCTGGCCGCCGACCAGCGCACCGATGCCCATGCCCAGGTTGACCAGGGTGAACTGGAGCGCGAAGGCGTGCGAGCGGGTGGCCGCCGTGGAGCAGCGGACGATCATCGTGGCGAGCGCCGGCTGGCAGGCCGTGACGCCCGCGCCGAACAGGAAGGAGGAGACCAGCAGACCCGGGGTGCCGGTGGCGTGCCCGAAGGCGAACGCGCCGGTGGCGGCGAGCGCCGTACCGGCCAGCAGCACCGGGCGGGGGCCGTACCTGTCGATGCCGCGGCCGATGAACGGGAGGACGGCGAGGGCGGCCAGCGCGAACAGCGTGAACACCATCCAGGCGACCATCGACCCCAGCCCGCGCACCTGCTCCACGTACACGTACATGTACGGAAGCGTGAATCCGCTGCCGAACGCGCTGAGCGCGTTGCCGATCTGGACGCGGCGCAGCGGGCCGCCCGCTCCACGCCGCTGCCTCTGCTGCTTCACCGTGCCGGTCACCGTGCACATCCCTTCCTGGTTTCGACTGGATACTCTTAAGTCCAGAAGATTTCAGAGCTAAAGTTTGACGAGATAAAGTCTTAGCACCGGAAGAGTGCGGAGTCAAAGGCTTAAGGGGTGCACGCACGTGGGAGACTGGTCGGCATGACTACGGACAAGCCGCGGCCGGATGCCGACAAGCCCGCCCCGGCCACCCGCCTGGAGCTCGGCATCGCCGAACAAGTGGCGCTCTACCAGCGGGAGTTCCCCACTGTCGACCCGCAGGTGGAGACCATCGTGCAGACCCTCCTACGGGTCTCCCGGCGGATGGGCGTGGCGTACGACCGGCAGCTGACCGTGCTCGGGATCACCTCCGCCGAGTGGGAGGTGCTCAAGGCCCTGGTGGTCTCCGGCAGCCCGTACCGGCTGGGGCCGGGCGAGCTGGCCAAGCGGCTCGGGCTCACCCCGGCCGCGATGACGCACCGGATCGACCGCATGGTGGCCGACGGCCTGGTCACCCGGGAGCGGGACGAGACCAACCGGGTTCGGGTGATCATCGAGCTGACCGAGACCGGCCGCGACAAGTGGCTGGAGTCGATGCGGATGGCGGCGGTGTTCGAGGAGGAGTTCCTCCAGGACGTCGCGGGCGAGGAGCGCGCCGAGCTCTCCGCGACACTGGGCCGGATGCTGCGGCGGATCGAGGAGAGCCAGCCGGACGCGCTCGGGCGCACCGACGACCTGGCGTAGCCGCTCCGGGAACGCGAACGGGTCCGGCCCGCCGGGAGGATGATCCTCCCGGCGGGCCGGACTTCGTCACTTCAGGTGCTGCGAGGGTCCGTCAGGCCCTCGGCGGCCGGTCGGCCGTCAGCAGGGGCCGTTGTCGGTCCAGACGCCCCACTGGCCGCTCAGGCTCGGGTCGTCGCCCATGGTCCACCACTTGTTGGTGTAGTAGTGGCCCTTCCACGAGACCTTGGTGCCACCGGCCGCGTAGGTGGTGTTCGCGTCCCAGCTCGGGGCCGCCGAGCAGGCCGGCGCCGGCGTGGTCTGGGTGCTGGTCGGGGTCGGGCTCGGGGTGCCGGAGCCGGTCGGGGTCGGGGTCGGGGTCGCCGAACCGGTCGGGGACGGCGGGGCCGGGCAGCCGGTGGCGGAGCCGTTGGTGGCGCTCACCATCTTGTCGAACAGGGCGGTCTTGGTACCCAGGTCGTACAGCGAGAAGGCGAAGGAGCCGCCGAGGCCGTTGCAGTGCGCGTAGTCGAGCTTGGCCTGGATCGACTTGGCGTCCTCACCGCTCCAGAAGGTGTTGCCGTCGTAGAAGTACGTGGCCTGCGCGGCGTCGTCCCAGAAGGTCTTGGACGGGTTGTCGACGAAGCCCGCGAGCTCCTTGTACATCTGGATGCCGGGGACGTTGCCGGACATCGCCGCACCGGCCGCCGGCTGGGTGGCGGGCTGGAACAGGCCGTGCTGGCCGTTGTCCTTCACGCCGGTCCAGCCGCGGTAGTAGAACGGCACCCCCATGTTGATCTTGTTGGCGGGGAAGCCGCCGGGGATGCCGTAGTCCTTGTCGCCGACCGTCCACGCCTTGATGGCGTTGTCGATCGAGTACTTGCCGTTGCCCGGCTTGACCGGGGTCGACGGGTCGTTCGGGCCCGCGTAGAGCGCGGCCTGGTGGTTGGTCGGGCCCTGCGCGTCCCAGCCGCCGTGCATGTCGTAGGTCATGACGTCGAGGAAGGTCAGGTACTGACCGATCTTGTCGGTCTCGACGTTCATGATCTTGTCCTGGCCGGCGCCGACCGCCGCCGACAGGGCGTAGGTCTTCTTGTCGGCGGCGCCCTGCGCGTCCAGCTGGGTGCGGAACTCCTTCAGCAGCGCCGTGAAGTTCTGCTTGTCGGCCGGGCTGGAGATGTTGCCGGTGTGGCCGCCGCCGCCCGGGTACTCCCAGTCGATGTCGATGCCGTCGAAGACGCCGGCCGCCGAGCCCGGACCGCCGAAGCCCGCGTCGACGGGCAGGTTGCCCTTGATGAACATGTCGATGCAGGACGACACCAGGTGCTTGCGCGAGGCGTCCGTGGCCGAGGCCGGCGAGAAGTACTTGGAGTAGGTCCAACCACCCAGCGAGAGCAGGACCTTGAGGTTCGGGTTCTTCGCCTTCAGCTTCTTCAGCTGGTTGAAGTTGCCCGCGATCGGCTGGTTCCAGACGTCGCCGACGCCGTCGACCGAGATGTCCGCGCCGAAGCTCTTCTGGTAGTCGGCGAACGCGTCGGCGGCGCCGTCACCCGCGTTGGGGTTGTTGTCGTTCGTGTCCGCGGCCTTGGTGGCCTCGAAACACCCCAGGTCGGTCGGGTGGATGTTGGCGAAGTCGTAGATCAGGTAGTCCAGCTTCCCGGCGACGCCGGTGTCCTGGATCGTCTTGGGGTAGTACGCGTTCGCGTAGACCGACCACTGGTCGTAGTACGCGACCTTGATGCCGCCGCTGGTGGCGGGCGCACCGGTGGAGTTGGTGGTCGCGGCGTTGGCCGCGCCGCCGCCGGACAGCGCGAGGCCGGCGCCGAGCAGCAGGGAGGCGGTGGTGCCGGCCGCGATGGCGGCCATGCTCTTGGGGCGACGTCGGCGGCCGCCCTGCGGAGCCGGGGTCCCGGCCCTTTCAATGCGTGAGCGCAGCATGGGTGCGTGACTCCTGGTTGTGGGGGTTCCCGCCGTCCCGGGGGCGCGCGTCCGGGGTGGGGCCGGACGACCGGGACATGACAGGCATGGGTGGGGAATCGAGCGGATCGGGCCATGACGGACTACCGGGATGTGCCGAACCGGCGCCGGCGACACGCGGTCGCTGACGCCGGTTCAGGGGCTCCCTGCACCTGGGCAATAAAAATGGACTAGACCAACTCACCCGTCAAGAGGGGCCGTCGGGCCTTGAGACCCGCTTAAGGTTCCACCCCCGCACCGACCTGGGCGGCCGCACCCGGCCCCGTAACCGGAGATCAGTAGCCGACGGCGTTGGCCACCTCGGCCTTGACCGTGCCGGAGAGGTCCCGGTGGGCGTGCGCGGTGGCCTGGGCGCTCTGCCCGGGGGCCACGTCCTGGACGGTCACCGCGGCCGCGTCCAGCACCTTGCCGGACTCGTCGGTGAAGTTCACCTGGATCGCGTACCGGTACGACTGCTGCCCGTGGTTGGTGACGCTCAACGGCGCCTGCGGCTTGCCGTCCGGACCGGTGGTCACCGCCCCGACGGTGATGTCCCCCTTGGCGTCCAGCCCGCCCTTGATCCCGGCGACGGCCGAGGAGGCCGCCGACACCGCCGCCGAGGCCTGCGCCTGGGCCGAGGCGATCGCCGAGCCCGCCCCGCCGGCCGCCGAGGCCAGCGCCGAGGCGGCGGAGGCGGCGGCGCTCGCGCCCTTCTTCACCGCGGCCGTCGCCGAGGAGGCCACGCTCTCCGCGCTCTTCCCGGAGGAGCAGCCCGCGAGCGTCGCCGCACCGACCACCGCCACGGCCAACACCCCTGCCACCGCACGCCGTCGGCGGCCCAGCGGCGGCGCGTCCAGATCCTGCGCGGTGGCCCTCGGCGGGGTCGGGTGGCTGGCTCGGGTGAGCGGCTGGCGGTCCATGCGGTCCCTCGTTTCCGGTCGGCGCCGGGCTGCCCGGCACACCTCCCCGCCCACCCTCCGAGGACCGGCGGACCGCCGCCAGCAGGGCTGCTGCCTCCGGGTGACCCGGCCGCGCCGCCGTGAGTCGGCCGCGGGCCGGTGCCCGGGGCGGCTCCCGGCCAGGGCCTCGCTCGGATCCCTGCCGGGTCCGCCGAACCCAGGAGACGGTCCGGTCCCTAGGAGAGCCCCGAGCCCTCCTGCGCGTCCGCCTCGACCGCGGCCCGCTCCTCGCGCAGCCGCATCACGTGCCGGCGCCGCGCGACCGTGCCGTACGCCCCGGCGGCGCTCGCCACGAACGACACCAGGCCGACCCACGGCCGGTCGAAGACGTGGCCGGTCAGGTGGTCCAGCGAGTAGCGGCCGGCCCCGGCCAGGCCGATCGCCAGCCCGGTCGCGCCGAGGAAGGCCGGGTACTCGTAGCCGCCGGACATCGCGAAGAAGCCGGCCGGGGCGTGCACCGACACGGCGCCCGCCATCGTCCCGGCCACCACCGCGCCGGCCGCCGGCGTGGCCAGCCCGGCCACCAGCAGCGCGCCGCCGCCCGCCTCGCCGAGGCCGGCCGCGAGCGCGCTCTGCCGCGCCGGGTGGAAGCCCATCTGTTCCATGGCCTGGGTGGCGCCCTCCAGGCCGCCGCCCCCGAACCAGCCGAACAGCTTCTGGGTGCCGTGCGCGATCAGCACCCCGCCGACCGCGCCGCGCAGGGCCAGCAGGCCCAGGTCCTTACGGTTCAGGCACGTGCCCATGTCGCATCCTCGCTTCCGCGGCGGAGTGGTCCTGCTCGGCGGCAGTCCTACCTCCATGGGACCCGACAGCGCGCGCCCCTTCGAGCCGGGGCCGCCATCCGGGCGAATTCCTCCGCGACCGGGAATGAACCGCGGCCGACGAGACGCACGCCACGCCCGGACGCGGAGCGTGGCGGACCGGCCGCCCGCAGCCCCGCGGTCATGCTTGGCCCATGTTCGTCTTCAACCTGAGCAGCGCCTTCATCACCTTCTTCGCCGTGGTCGGCCCACCGAAGACCCTGCTGGCCTTCGCCCGGCTGGCCGGGACCAGGAGCAACCTGGAGCTGCGCCGGCTGGCGGCCCTGAGCACGGCCATCTCGTCGGTGATCGGCCTGGTGCTCGGCTTCGGGGCCGACGAACTGACCACCCTGTTCCACATCAGCGACCAGTCCCTGCGGCTCGCCGGCGGGGCGATCTTCTTCGTCTACGCCGTCGCGCTGGTCTTCGGCGTCCACCTCGGCGCGGACGGCGACGAGGACGAGCACCTGGCGAACCCGCTCGTGGACGGCATCCGCGAACTGCTGCTGCCGTACATCGCCAGCCCGCTCGCCATCACGGCCGTCCTGGTCGCCTCGCTCAACCAGGACAACTGGGGCTGGAAGGCCGCCGTCTCCGGGGCGTACGTGGCCGTCGCGGTGATCAACTACCTCTGCGTGGCGGTGCTCGCCCCGCTGATGCGGCGCACCCACCGCACCTCGCTGGAGGTGCTGTCCCGGCTGCTCGGACTGCTGCTGGCGGCGGTCGGCGTCGAGCTGTTCCTGGAGGGGCTGTCCGGGCTCGGGGTGCACCTGCCGGACGGGCACTGAGCCGGGCCGCCCTCGGCCCGGCCCGTCGGCCGTCCCGCCGGCCAGCCGGTCGGTCGGCCAGCCGGTCAGTCCGCCGGTCAGCCCGCCACGAGGCGGGCCAGCACCTCGCCGATCCGCTCGCGCACCAGCGGGTCGGCGACCAGCCCGTCCGGGCCGACCGCGCCGCGCTCCAGCGGAAGCCGGACGCAGGCCTCGTCCAGCACCGCGGCGCCGGTGTAGCCGAGGACGGTGCGCAGGGCGGCCTCGGCGCCCAGACCGCGGCCCGGGCCCGCGGCGTTGATCCAGCCGGTGGGCTTGTCCGAGATCTCGACCCCGCCGACCGTCCAGTCCAGCAGGTTCTTGAACGCGCCCGGCAGCGTCCCGGCGTACTCGGGCGTGCAGACCAGCAGCGCGTCGGCCGCCTCGATGGCGGCCCGCAGCGCGGCCACCGGCTCCGGCAGCGGGTCGGTGTCGTGGTCCGGGTTGAAGTGCGGCAACCCGGCCAGCCCGGCGTAGTACGTGGCCCGCAGACCCGGGATGGCGGCGGCCACCTCGGCCGCGGTGCGCAGCACCGTCTCGTTGGTGGAACCGGCCCGCAGGCTCCCGGGCAGCAGCAGGATGTGGCGCTCGTTCGGCATGCCGGGCAACCTACTCCTTGACGCCCGCGTCAACGCCAGCGGCCGCCGGGACCCGCCCTGGGACCGCCCGGGCCGCGCTCAGCGCGGCACCACCGGCCGCCAGGGCACCGGGCTGGAGAGGATCATCGAACTGGACGGCTGGCCGTAGCCGCCGAGCCGGTCGCACACCGCCTCGAACTCGGCCATCGTCGACACCGCGACCAACAGCACGCAGCACGCCCCGCCGGTGACCCGGTGCAACTGGACCACCTCCGGCCAGGTCGGCACGTCCGGGTCGCGCAGCACGCAGCGCGGGCCGTAGCACTGGATCTGGACCAGCGCGGTGATCGGCAGCCCGGCCCGGGTGAGGTCCACGTGGGCGTGGTAGCCGCTGATCACCCCCTCCGACTCCAGCCGGCGGACCCGTTCGGCCACCGCGGGTGCGGACAGGCTCACCCGGCGGGAGAGTTCGTTGTACGAGAGCCGGGCGTCGGCCTGGAGCTCGGCGAGCAGGCGGCGGTCGACGGCGTCCAAGGCGGCCTCCCGGGCGGTCGGGATCAAGGGGTTTCCGTTCGTAAGGCGGATCGGCGGAACGCCTCGCGAACGACAGCTCAAAGGGCGGTTGCGATGCCCGTCACCCATTCAAGCGGGGGCCACCGCCGCCGCACAATGGGCACCCGGTGGAACCCGGCAGTCCGGCTGGTTCACCGGACCGGGCGACGGGGCCCGGAGGAGCAGGAGGATCGGGATGGGGCACGACACGGTGGAGACACCCAACCTGTCGTTCGGTCGGGACGGAGCGCCGGGTCGGGGCACCCCGTACGCCCAGTACGTGCGCCTGGACGAGCTGCACGGCCTGCAGCACCCGCGCAGCGAGGAGCCGGCCGAGCTGTCGTTCATCGTCACCACCCAGGTGATGGAGCTGCTGTTCGACCTGCTGCGGCACGAGTGGACGCTCGCCCGGCGGGCGCTGCGCGAGGACGACCTGGCCGCCGCCCTGGCCGCGCTGCGCCGGGGCACCCACGTGCAGGACGTGCTGGTGGAGTCCTGGGACCTGCTGGCCACCATGACCCCGCACGAGTTCAACTCCTTCCGCACGCTGTTCGGCGAGGCCTCCGGCTTCCAGTCCGCGGCCTTCCTGCGGCTGGAGTTCCTGCTCGGCAACAAGAACGCCGCACTGCTGGCGATGTACGACGGGATGCCCGACACCCAGGCCGAGCTGACCGAGGCGCTGCGCTCCCCCGGGCTGTACGACGAGGCCCTGGCGCTGCTGGCCCGCCGCGGCCTGGCCCCGCACCGGGCGCCCTCCGAGCAGCGCTACCAGCCGTCCGCTGAGGTCGAGGCGGCCTGGCGGCGCGTCTACACCGAGCCGGAGCTCGCCGCGCTCCAGCCGCTCGGCGAGGCCCTGCTGGACGTGGCCGAGCGGGTCACCCGGTGGCGCCAGCGCCACCTCTCGGCGGTCAAGCGGACCATGGGCGGCAAGCCCGGCTCGGGCGGCTCCAGCGGGCTGACCTGGCTGCGCAAGTCGGCCGAGCAGGACGTCTTTCCGGAACTCTGGACGATCCGGGACGGGCTGTGACGGACTGCGACGGGCCGTGGCTCGCCGGCGCGGGCCGCGGGACGGGGCACGACCGGGACGGGACCGGACGCGCCCTGACGGGACTGGACGAACCGTGCACACGGATGACGAGGGAGGGACGGGCATGACCACGCGCGAGGACTGCGCGGCGCTGGACGCCGTCGACCCGCTGGCGGAATTCCGCAAGGAGTTCACCCTGCCGGACGGGGTGATCTACCTGGACGGCAACTCGCTGGGCGCCCTGCCGGCGCGCACGCCCGAACGGGTGCGCCGGGTGGTCGAGGAGGAGTGGGGCCGGGAGCTGATCCGCAGCTGGAACGACGCCGGCTGGTTCGAGCAGCCGTACCGGCTGGGGCGGCGGATCGCGCCGCTGGTCGGCGCCGACCCGGCGGAAGTGGTCGTCTGCGACACCACCTCGGTCAACCTGTTCAAGGTGCTGTCGGCCGCGCTGCGGCTGCGCCCCGGCCGGCGCACCGTGCTCGGCGACGCCGAGGCCTTCCCGACCGACCTGTACATCGCCGAGGGCGTGACCGGCCTGGTCGAGGGCGCGCGCAGCGCGCTGATCCGCCCGGAGGAGCTGGACCGGCACCTGGACGGGGACGTCGCCGCGGTCGTCCTCTCGCACGTGGACTACCGCACCGGTGAGCTGCTGGACATGCCCGGGATCACCGCCCGGGTACGGGCCTCGGGCGCCCTGATGATCTGGGACGTCTGCCACTCGGTGGGCGCGCTGCCGGTCGAACTCGACGCCGCCGGAGCGGACTTCGCGATCGGCTGCACCTACAAGTACCTGAACGGCGGCCCCGGCTCACCGGCCTTCCTGTACGTCGCCGGGCGGCACCTGGCGGCCGGCCCGCTCCAGCCGCTGAGCGGCTGGTTCGGCCACGCCCGACCGTTCGCCTTCGAGCCCGGGTACGACCCGAAGACGGGCATCGGCCGCTTCCTGACCAGCTCGCCCTCGCTGCTCGGCCAGGCCGCCCTCGGCGCCTCGCTGGACATCTGGGAGCGGGCCGACCTGGCCGCGGTGCGGGCGAAGAGCCTGGCCCTGACCGACCTGTTCGTGTCGCTGACCGAGGGGCTGGACGGCGTCGAGGTGGTGACCCCGCGCGAGCACGCCCGGCGCGGCAGCCAGGTCGCGCTGCGGCACGCCGACGGCTACCCGGTGGTGCAGGCACTGATCGAGCGCGGGGTGATCGGCGACTTCCGCGCGCCGGACCTGATGCGCTTCGGATTCACCCCGCTCTACCTCTCGTACACCGAGGTCTGGGACGCGGCCCGGCAGCTGGCCGAGGTACTGGAGAGCGGCGAGTGGCGGGCGGAGCGCTTCTCCCGCCGGGGCGAGGTGACGTAGCCCGGGGGCCGGAGGCCGGGTCCTGGGACCGGGGCCGAGCCGGGGGGCCGGAGGCCGGGTCCTGGGACCGGGGCCGAGCCGGGGGGGCCGGGGCCGAGCCCTGGAACCGGGGGCCTGGGCCGGGGGCCGGGGCCGGTCGTGACGCAGCTCATGTCCGGGCCGAGTTCGATCCCCTTCGTCCTCGGGAACGCTCCGGACTGACGGACCGTCACACCCTGGGGAGGTAGTGCGTGAACCTCGAACTCGGCCCGCTCAAGCCCGAACCGGCCCCGCTGCTCCTGGGGCTGGCGCTGTTCTTCCTGCTGCTGTGGACGCTCGGCCGCCACCTGCTCCCCCGGATCGAACGGGTGCAGTCCGAACGCTGGGAGGCCACCGAGGGGCGCGCCGAACACGCCGAGGCCCTGCTCGCCGAGGCCGAGGCCACCCGGGAGGCCCGCCTGCGGGAGCTGGCCGAGGCCCGGCACGAGGCGGCCCGGATCCGCGAGGAATACGCCGAGCGCGGCGCGGCGGCGATGGTCACGGCCCGCGCGGAGGGCATCCGCGACCGGGACGAACTGCTCACCGCCGGCCGCGCCCGGATCGCCGCCGACCGGGCCGAGGCGGCCCGGGTGCTGCGCCGGGACGTCGGCGAGCTGGCCGTCACCCTGGCCAGCCGGGTGATCGGCGAGCCGGTGCACGCCGTCGCCGCCCGGCGGCGCACTGTGGAGCGCTTCTTCGAGGCGAACTAGCCTGCACGGGGCGGGAGTTCGCCGTCCGCCCCGCCGGATCGCGTCAGCTCGGCGACCAGTTCACGGTAGACGGCGAAGGCCGGCTTGGGCGTGTAGTCGTCGCGCAGCAGGCCGAAGTGCGGGAACAGCCCGGCGCCCGCGCTGTCCGCGTCCCGCAGCGCGAAGAACGCGTAGCCGGTGACGTTGAGTTCGGCGGCGAGCCCGGCGACGGCCCGGACCACCTCCGCCACCACCTCGGCCTGCCGCGCCTCGCTCCGCCCGGGGCCGGTGGGCCAGCCGTTCTCGCAGATCCGCACCGGGACGCCGGGGCCGATCCCTGCCCGGGGCAGCGCGCTCTCGCGGAAGTCGGTGAGCACCGCCCTTACCGCGTCGGCGAGTTGCTCCGGCGGGACGGGGCGGAAGACGTCCGGGAAGAAGTCCAGGCCGACGTAGTCCAGGGCACGGTGGAAGCGCTCGTCGGCGAGCCGGCCGAGCTCGGACCAGAAGGTGTCCGCGGGGTCGAAGGAGGGCACCGCGTTGAAGCCGACGGCCAGCCGGTCGAATCCTCGGGCCAGCGCCTCCTCCTTGGCCGCGACCACGCCCTCGACCAGCGCGCGGCGGACGTTCGGCATGCTCCCGTCCACGGGCGGGAGGTCGAGGTTGGGCTCCTCGCAGATCTGGAGCAGGGCGAGCCGGTGGCCCTCGGCCCGGACCGTGCGCCGGACGAAGTCCAGCCAGCCCGCCAACTCGTCGCCGCGCTCCCGGTACTGCACCACCAGGTCGAGCCGGCGGCCCTCCCCGGCGTACTGCTCGGGCCGTTCCGGGGTGTGCTCGCCCCCCGGGTACGAGCGGTAGGCGCGGACCAGGAACTCCCTTGCGTCGCCCTGGAGTTCGTGCAGCGCCGCGGCGATCCTGGCCGGCTCGTCGGGGCGGGCGGGCGCGATGACGCCGGTGTCGTCACCGAGGAGTCCGCCGGGATAGATGCCGAAGGTGAAGGTCATGCCGTCACCGTAGCGGATATTTTTGGTGTCACTGCAAGTTTCAAGTGACACCATGATTCACGGATAGGATCCGGCCATGGGACTTCGCGAACTCAAGAAGCAGCAGACCCGGGAACTGCTCTCCGACACCGCCATGGGCCTGTTCGCCGAGCGCGGCTTCGACCGGGTCACGGTGGTCGAGGTGGCCCGGGCCGCCGGGGTCTCGCCGAACACGGTCTTCAACTACTTCCCGACCAAAGAGGACCTGTTCTTCGACCGGCAGGAGGAGGTGGTCGCCCGCCTCGCCGAGGTGGTCCGCCGCCGCCCCGCGGGCAGCTCGGCCGTGGACGCCGTCCGGGCCGACCTGCTGGCGGCCTTCGCGGAGGGGGAACCGACGGTCGGGCTGAACCCCGGGATGGCGGCGTTCTGGCGGATCGTCGAGGACAGCGCCGCCCTGCGGGCCCGACTGCTGGAGCTCGGCGACCGGGCCGAGGCGGCACTGGCGGCCGTCCTGGCCGAGGAGTCGGGAGCCGGCCGGGACGACCCGCTCCCCCGGATCGTGGCCGGAGCCGTCGCGGGGGCCCACCGGGCGGTGCTCGGCGAGGTCCGGCGGGCGATGGTGGCCGGGGAACCGGCCGGAACGGTACGGACCCGGGTCGAGGCCGCGGTCGAGCGGGCCTTCGGGCTGCTCGCCTCGGGCCTCGCCCACTACCCGGCCGGGCGGTAGGCGACCCGGGCGGCGTTCGGCGCGACGGCGGGGCGGGGCGAGGGCGGAGCGGGAACGGCGCAGGCCGCCCGGTCGGGTCGACTCGGGCGGCCTGCGCGGCAGTTCGGCTGTCCGACTGCCCGGCTGTCCGACTTCTCGGCCGTACGGCCCGTACGGCCGTCAGCCGTGGCGGCCGCGACGGCGGCGGGCGGCCAGCACGGCCAGACCGCCGAGGCCGAGCAGGCCGACGCCCGCCACACCGAAGACCACCGGGGCGTTGCCCGCGCCGGTGGAGGGCAGCTGACCGCCGCCACCGGGGTGGCCGGTCGGCTCCTCGGTCGGGTGGAGGCCGGTCGGGGCCGGGCCGGCGCTCGACGTCGTCGCACCGGCCGACGGCGAGGTCGGCGAGGTGGACGCCGGGGAGGTCGGGGAGGTCGGGGAGGTCGGGGCCGGGGAGGTGGGGCTCGGCGAGGTGGGCGCCGGGGACGTCGGCGAGGGCGACGGCGTCGACGAGGTCGGCGACGGGCTGGGCGTCACGGCGCAGTCCGGCAGGTCGCCGTCGAACGGGTAGCTGTGGATCTCGTAGCCGCCGGTGCCGGTGTGGACCAGGCTGCCCGCGAGGTACACCCGGCCGTTCATGCCCGGCTGGGCGATGGTCGTGGTGCCGCGGGGGTTGCCTGCCAGGACCGAGCCCTGGAACTGGGCGCTGCCGAGGATCTGCGCCGAGGTCGCGGTCGGGAAGTTGTACATGAGCTTCGAGCGCATCTCGGTGGTCTGGTCCCCGGCCAGGCCGGTGCCGGTGTAGGTGTTGACGACCGGGTTGTCCCCGAGCATGTTCACCACGACGGTGGCGCCGGCCGGTATGCCGGCGAAGACCAGGCCGATCTGCCCGCCGGACGGCGAGGCGAGGTCCTGGGTGACATTGAAGACCTGCTTCGCGCTGGTCCCGTCGCCGGTGAAGGTCGCCTCGCTGGAGGTGACGGCGACGGTGCCGGTCGCGGCGGCCCGGCCGACGCAGCCGGAGACCTCCTCGATCCGGGTCAGCACCGACCGGTAGGGCGCGGCGGCGTTCGGATCCTGGATCGACTCACCCGTGGGGTCGATGTTCACGGCACCGGTGACCGAGCCCGCGTGGCGCAGATGACCGAAGGCCGGGCCGCGCGAGTCGATGCCGCCGATCAGGACGGTGTTGCCGGCCCTGACGTCGACGTCGCCGCCGGTGGTGACGAAGTCGCTGCCGTTCGGCGGCACCACGCGCGAGCCGACGCCGACGACGCCCATGTTGTAGGCGCCGCCGCCGTTCTTGTCGACGGTCAGGTTCCCCAGCGCGACGATCCTGCCCTCGGCCTCCGCGGCCCGGCCGTTCACGGTGTAGTCGCCGCCGGTGAAGACGTTGACGGTGGCGTCCCGGCCGGGGAAGTCGCCGTTGTGCGCCGGCGGCCAGGTGCTGGGGCAGTCGGGCCCGGAGCAGGCGCCCAGCGGCGGGGCCAGCGGAGCGGCCGAACCGACCGTCAGGACCGCGGCCAGCGGCAGCGCGGTGACGGTGGTCGCCACCGCGACCAGGGCGGACCGGCGCCCGCGCGGGGCCGGAGTTCTCACGGTGGTCGTTCTGTGCTCCGGCGAACCGGTGGCCTGACCCATCGACAATTCCTCCGTGCATGGGAAAGGGCAGGCCGGGACGACCTGCCGTGACGTGATGTCTGCGCTGCTGCGACGTCTGCGACGTCTGCTCGGCGATTCCAGAGATTCGGGACATCAAACATCAAATCAGACATTCTCACCCTATAGATCCTCAGATCTGATCCGAAATTCATCCGCACGGAGCAGCGTCCGCCCGGGCGGACGCGAGTTCGGGGGAAGCCTTAGGTTGGAAGCATGAGCACCGAGGCCCAGGAAGAGAGCGCACCGCTCGTCGCCGTCGCGTCCGCCGACGCCGTACTGCGGCACCCCGAGGCGGGCGAGCACCTGCTGACCGCCATGGAGCGGGAGCGCGCCGCGCGCTTCCGGCACGAGTCCGGGCGGATCGACTTCACCGCCGGGCACCTGCTGGTCCGGCTCTGCGCCGCCCGGCTGCTCGGCGTGCCGATGGCCGGCCTCGTCCTCGCCCAGCAGTGCCCGGACTGCGGGCTCGCCGACCACGGCAAGCCCTACCTGCCGGACCACCCCGGGGTGCACGTGAGCCTCTCCCACACCCGGGGCGTGGTCGCGGCCGGTGCCGGGTTCCAGCCGGTCGGGGTGGACGTCGAGCTGTCCACCCGGGGCGGCTCGCTGCGTTCGGTCGCCCGCCGGGTGCTCGCCCCGGCCGAGCTCGCCCTCGTCGAGGCCGACCCGCAGCCGGAGCGGGCGTTCCTGCGGCTCTGGGTGCGCAAGGAGTCGCTGATCAAGATCGGCAGGGCCACCCTGGACACCCTCGGCCGGGTCGACCTCTCCGCCCTGCCGCTGGCCGTCCCGCCGGGCGCGCCGCTGCGCAGCCGGTACGAGGACCTGCACCTGCTCGACTGGACCGACCTGGCCGACCCGGAGCACGTCGCCGCCGTCGCGGCCGTCAGCACCGCCCCGCCCCGGATCGTGGAGCTCACGGCTTCGAGCTGATCGGGGTGGGGGGTGGGCCTTGGGGCGGGGCCGGGGCGGGCCCTGAGGCCGGGCCGGGGTGGGCCTTGGAGCGGGGCCGGGGCGGGCCCGCGCGGTGGGCCGGTGGATAAGCGGTGTTAGCGTGCCTGGCGTGGGCACGCCGGACGCGCGCCCGCCTACCAGCTGCCCACCGGATTCAAAAGGGTGCCCCGCCATGGCCAAGTTCCTGCTGAGCCTGCACGTCCTCGTGTCGGTCCTGTTCATAGGCCCGGTCGCGGTGGCCGTCAGCATGTTCCCCCGCCGGGCGAAGGCCGCGCTGGCCGGCGGACCGGACCGGGCCTCCGACGCCGGTGTGCTGCGCGTACTGCACCGGATCACCCAGCTCTACGCGCTGCTCGGGGTCGCGGTGCCGGTGCTCGGCATCGGCCTGGCCCAGGTGATGGACGTGCTCGGGCAGTCCTGGGTGATCGTCTCGATGGTGCTGACCGGCCTCGCCGCGCTCGCACTGCTGCTCTTCGTGCTGCCCGGCCAGCAGGCCGCCGTGGACGCGCTCGAACTGGACCCGTCGGACGAGCAGCACGGCAAGGCCGTCAGCGGCCTGAAGCTGCTGCCGATGACCGCCGGGGTGTTCAACCTGCTGTGGGCCGTGGTCGTGGTGATCATGGTCATCCGCCCGGGGTCGAGCACCGGCGTCTGAGCCGCCGCTCCCCTGCTCCCTGGCCCCCCGGCTTTCGGGCCGCTGGTCCCCGGCCCCTGATCGCCACCGCCCCCTCCCGCCGACCGGGGTCGTTCGAGTACCGTCCTGGGCCATGACGATCATGGCGGGCATGGGCAGCCCGACGGGAACCGGAGTCGGGCCGCTGCTGCGCGGCTGGCGGGAGCGACGACAGCTCAGCCAGCTGCAACTGGCGCTGCGGGCCGACTCCTCGGCCCGCCACCTCAGCTTCGTCGAGAACGGCCGCTCCCGGCCGAGCCGGGAGCTGGTGCTGCGGCTGGCCGAGCACCTGGACGTGCCGGTGCGCGAGCGCAACACCCTGCTGCTCGCGGCCGGCTACGCCCCGCACTACCCCGAGACGCCGCTGGACGACCCGTCGATGTCCGCGCTGCGCGGCGGGCTGGAACGGCTGCTGGCCGCCCACGACCCGTACCCGGCGGTGGTGGTCGACGGCTCCTTCCGGGTGCTGGCGGCCAACCGCGCGCTCGGACTGCTGCTGGACGGCATCGCCCCGCACCTGCTGGAGCCGCCGCTCAACGCGATCCGGATCACCCTCCACCCGGACGGGCTGGCACCGCGCATCCTCAACCTTCGGCAGTGGCGGCAGCACCTGCTGGAGCGGATGGAACGGCAGCTGGAACTGGTGCGGGCCGAGCCGCTGCGCCGGCTGTACGAGGAGGTCCGCGGCTACCCCGAGCCGGCCGGCGACCCCGCGGACGCCCCGGGCGCGGGCGGCGGGGCGGGCGGCGGCGCGGCTGCGGGCGGCGGGGCGGGCGGCGGCGCGGCTGCGGGCGCTCCGGGGGGAGCCGACGGGTTCCCGTTCGCGCTGCCGATGCGGGTCCGGCACGACGGGCAGGTGCTCTCCTTCCTCTCCACCATCGCCACCTTCAACACCCCGCTGGACGTCACCGTCTCCGAGCTGGCCATGGAGACCTTCCTACCGGCCGACGCGGAGACCGTGCGGTTCCTGCAAGCCGCGATCGGGCCGGACCGTTAGCCCTGGCCCCGGGTCTGACCCCGGGTCTGGCCTTGGGCCTGGCGCCGCAGGGCGGTGAACTGGAGGACGGCGAACAGGCCCACCGCCGCAGCCTGTGCGGGGATCCAGACGAACCCGGCGGTGGTCGGCTCCAGCCACAGCTCCATCGCGACCAGGCTGAGCACCACCCAGACGAGGTTGAGGTCGATCACGGCCCGCACCCCGAGCACCGGCGGCCGCCGACGGGCGGCCAGCGCGCCGACCGCGAGCGCGTAGCCGAGGAGGAGGAGCCCGAGGTCGACCAGGGTGGTGCGGCCGGCGCCGAGCAGTTCGCCGAGCGGGCCGGAGAAGGCCAGGTAGGCGAGGCCGTTGCCGCCGGTGACCAGGGCGTCCAGGGTGAGGGCGCCGCGCACCGTCCACGGCGAGAAGGCGGAACCGGGTCGGGCGGGCGTGAGGGTGTTCGCGTGGACGGACATGGCGGATCGCCTCCTGTCAGGGGGTGGGATCCCGGGGCCGTGGCGGCCGCACCGGATGCCACCACCCTGCCCCGTGGGGCGGCGGGCGTCGATTACCCCTCAGGTAACGGCGGACCGGGGGCAGGGCCCCGGGGCCGGGCCGGGGGCAGGGGCCGGGAGCCGGGCCGGGGGCTGAGGGCCCGTCCCCCCGCGGGTGACGACCGGCCCGCTACGGCCGCCGGGCCGGCTGCCGGAGCAGGACGCCGGCCCGCTTCACCGCGCGGGCGGTGATGGTGGTCTCGGCCCGGGCGGCACCGAGCGGGCCGAGGGTGTCGGTGAGAAAGCGGTACAGCTCGCCGTGGTCCGGACAGAACACCGTGGCCAGCAGGTTGGCCGGGCCGCTGGTGGCGAACACCCCGTGCACCTGCGGGTGCCGGGCCAGCGCCGTGCCGACCTCGGCGATCCGGCCGGGCGGCACGTCCAGCCAGAGGTTGGCGTCCACGGCCATGCCGAGCAGCCGCGGGTCCACGGTGGCGTGGGTGCGCAGCAGCCCGGCCTCGTCCAGCCGATGCAGTCGGCGGCGCACCGTGGACTCGGGCGCGCCGACGGCCCCGGCCAGCGCGGCGTGGGACTGCCGGGCGTCCTCGCCCAGCCGCTCCAGCAGCGCGCGGTCGAGACCGTCCAGCGGCGGGGGCGCGGCGGGGCGGGGAGCGGCCGGGCGGGAAGTGGTGGGCCTGGCGAGTGCGGCGGCCTCCTCGTCGGTGAGGTACCCGGCCCGCCACTGCCCGGCGTCGGCGAAGGCGTGCAGCACGGCGTGGGTGGTGGTCTCGGTGACGGCACCGGTCGCGGGCAACTGCCCGTACAGCAGCCGGTCGCGGGAGCCGGCGTCGGTGAGCATCACGGCGCCCACCTCGTGGCCGCCGAGCATCACGTCGACGAACGGGACGTCCGAGCGGTCGGCGAGGGCCTGGGCGATGGCGTCCACCCGCCCGCTCAGCACCCGGACCCGCAGCAGCAGCGCACCCACGGCGGCGTCCTCGACGTCCGGCAACCGGACCACCCGCAGCACCCCGGCCTGACGCATCCGGCCCAGCCGGCGGGTGACCGTCCGGGCGGAGACGTCCAGCACCCCGGCGATCCGGCCGGGCTCGGCCCTTCCGTCCACCTGGAGGGCGCACACCAGGCGGCGGTCCAGGGTGTCCAGCACGCTGTCCGGATCGGTGGTGGAGAGGTCCATGGTGTCCGATTTCCGTCACTCTCGGCAGTAGTTGCGTCCTGATCGGCAACCTGACGGTACTCCTTGTCCCGACCGACCGGCCGGAGCGGACGGAGCGGACGCCGGGCCGGAGCCCCGCCCCGGCGTGAGGAATCGAGCGTGAGGAATCGAGGAGGGGTCGCCGTGACGAAGGAACTGTGGACGCTGGCGGACGGTGTGGAGGCCGCGGTGCGCGAGGTCGGGGCGGGGCTGGCGGCACGCCGGTCCGCCGACCCGGTCACGGCGCGGACCGTCGAGGAGGCGGCGGCCGCCTTCGCCGAACTGGACGGCCCGGCCGCAGCAGCGTTGCGGGAGCGGCTGACGGCGCTGCGCCCGCAGGCCGGCTGGGTGCCCGAGGAACTGGACGGCACGGTGCCCGCCGAGGGCGAGTGGTGGCTGTGCGACGCGACCGACGGCGCGGTGCAGTACCTGCTCGGGCAGCCGCACTGGGCGGTGACCGCCACCCTGGTGCGGGACGGCACCGCGGTACTGGCCGTGGTGCACGCCCCGGAGCAGGACGGCCGCACCTACCGGGCGGTGCTCGGCGGCGGGGCCCGGCTGGACGAGCGGCCGATCGCGCCCCTGGAACGGGAGTTGGCCGTCACCGTCGCCGCCACCAGCCAGCCGCCGCGGGTGGCCGCCGACCCGGTGGCGCTGCGCCGGGCGGGCGAGTCGCTGTCCGCGATGGCGGGAGCGGTCCTGGCAGTGCGCAACCTCGGCCCGACCGCACTCCAGGTGGCCCAGGTCGGCTCGGGGCACCTGGCGCTGTTCTGGGAGTACGGCCTCGACGCGGGCAACCTGTTGCCCGGCGCCCTGATCGCGCGCGAGGCGGGCGCGGCGGTGACGGACGCCGCCGGGTCGGCCTGGACGGCCGGCTCCGACGGCTTCCTCGCCGCCGCGCCCGGGTTGCACACTCGGGCGCTGGAGGTGCTGCGGACGGTGCGGTGATCGGCGGTGCGGTGATCAGCCTTCGGGCTTGACGCCGAAGAGGGCAGCCGCGTTGTCGTGGCAGACCGCCCGCAGCCACTCCTCCCCCAGCCCCAGCCCGGCCAGCGCCTCCAGCTGGTGGACGTACCGGTAGGGGATGTTGGGGAAGTCGCTGCCGAGCAGGACGCGGTCCGCCAGCCCGCGCAGGCGCCGCAGTTCCTCGCGCGGGAACGGGTCGTCGGCCTCGGCGAAGTCGGTGAACGCGATGGTGGTGTCCAGCCGGACGGCCGGGTGGCGCTCGGCCAGGTCGAGGAAGCCGCGGTACTCGGGCATCCCGAGATGGGCGACCACCACGACCAGGCCCGGGTGCCGCTCCAGCACCGTGCCGATCGGGCCCGGGCCGGTGAACCTGCCCGGCACCGGCCCGGATCCGCAGTGGGTGACCACCGGGGTGCCGGTCTCGGCGAGCAGCCCCCAGACCTCGTCCAGCAGCGGGTCCGCCGGGTCGTAGCCGCCGACCTGGAGGTGCGCCTTGAACACCCGGGCGCCGTCCTCGATCGCCCGGGCCACGTAGTTGGTCGCCTCGGGCTCGGGGAAGAAGGTCGCGGTGTGCAGGCAGTCCGGGGTGCGGGCGGCGAAGTCGGCGGCCCAGGCGTTCAGCCAGCCGGCCATGCCGGGCTTGTGCGGGTACAGCATGGACGTGAACGCCCGGACTCCGAAGTCCCGCAGCCGTCGGACCCGTTCCTCCTCGGCCTCGCGGTAGGTGATCGGCCAGGGACGGTTCACCAGCGGACCGGCCGCGTCGAAGTACGCCCACACCTTGTCGAGAACGTTCTTCGGCATGAAGTGGGTGTGCACGTCGATCAGCCCGGGAAGGCCGAGCGTCTGCCAGAACTCCCTGACCCTCTCGGCCTCCTGGCCGTCCGTTTCCGGACCGTCCGCCTCGTGGCCGTTCACCGCTCGGTCGTTCACTGCTCGGTTGTTCGCCGTTCGGTCGTTCACTGTTCGGTCGTTCACGCGGGCACCGGCAGGGCGCGGTCGATGATCGTTCCGGTGTCGACCCCGGCCGGCAGGGTGCCGAAGGCCGCGCCGTGGTCGCCGCCCAGCCGGCTCGCGCAGAACGCGTCGGCCACCGCCGGGCTGCCGTAGCGGACCAGCAGCGAGCCCTGGAAGGCCAGTGCCATCGACTCGACCAGTCGGCGGGTGCGGTACTCCAGGTCGCCCAGGTCGGTCAGCTCCTTGCGCAGCGCGGCGACGGCCGCGTCCAGCCGGCGGTCCGCACCCGCGGCGGCGTCGAGTTCGCCGAGGAAGGCCTCCACGCTCTCGGGGCGCTTGGCCATGGCGCGCAGCGCGTCCAGGGCGGCGACATTGCCGGAGCCCTCCCAGATCGACACCAGCGGCGCCTCCCGGTAGAGCCGGGGCATCCCGGACTCCTCCACGTAGCCGTTGCCGCCCAGGCACTCCAGCGCCTCGGCGGAGTGCGCCGGACCGCGCTTGCACACCCAGTACTTGGCCACCGCCAGGCCCAGCCGCCGGACCAGCGCCTCGTTCCCGTCCCCGGCGAGGGTGCGGTCGGTCGCCTGGGCGAGCCGCATGGCGACGATCGTGGCCGCCTCGGACTCCACCACCAGGTCGGCGAGCACGTTGCGCATCAGCGGCTGGTCGACCAGCGCCTTGCCGAACGCCCGCCGGTGCAGGGCGTGGTGGACCGCCCGGGTGGCGCCGTAGCGCATGCCGGAGGCCGCACCGATGGTGCAGTCCAGGCGGGTCATGTTGACCATCTCGATGATGGTCGGGACGCCCCGCCCCTCCTCGCCCACCAGCCAGCCGACCGCGCCGTCGTACTCCAACTCGGCGGAAGCGTTGGACTTGTTGCCGAGCTTGTCCTTGAGGCGCATCAGCTGCAGGCGGTTGCGGCTGCCGTCCGGCAGGACGCGCGGCAGCGCGAAGCAGCTGAGGCCGCCCGGCGCCTGGGCCAGCGTCAGGAAGAGGTCGGACATCGGCGCCGAGGTGAACCACTTGTGGCCGGTGAGCCGGTAGGTACCGTCCGGCTGCGGAGCGGCGGTGGTGGTGTTGGTGCGGACGTCCGAGCCGCCCTGCTTCTCGGTCATCGACATGCCCGCGATCAGCCCGCGCTTGGTGCGCGGCTCGCGCAGCCCGAAGTCGTACTCCCGCGCGGCCAGCAGCGGCTCCAGCTCAGCGGTCAGCTCGGGGTTGGCGCGCAGCGCCGGGACGGCGGCGTAGGTCATCGAGATCGGGCAGGTGTGGCCGGCCTCGACCTGGCCCCAGACGAAGAACCTGGCGGCACGGGCGGAGTGCGCGCCGGGACGCTCGTCGCGCCAGGGCGCGGCGTGCAGGCCGTACGAGACGGCGGTGCGCATCAGCTCGTGCCAGGCCGGGTGGAACTCGACCTCGTCGACGCGGTTTCCGAAGCGGTCGTGGGTGCGCAGCACCGGCGGGTTCTCGTTCGCCAGCCGGCCCCACTCGGCGGCCTGCTCGGAGCCGGCCAGCCGGCCCAGCTCGCGCAGCTCGGGCTCGGCCCAGCCGGCGTCGGCCCGCTGGAGGGCGGCGAGCAGGGTGGGGTCGGCGGCGGTGTCGTGTCCGTACGGCAGGGGCACCTGGTTGGTGACCTCATGCGTCGCTGTCATCGCGTCCTCCCAGGGCACGCAGGGTGAAGGAGACCAGGGCGGGGACCACCGTGGTGTTCTTGCTGTGTTCGGACTCGCCGTGTTCGGACTCGCCGTGTCCGGGCGCGCTGCGTCCGGGCTCGCTGGGTTCGGGCGCGCCGGGTTCGGGCGCGCCGGGTCCGGGCCTGCCGTTCCCGGACTCGCCGGGTCCGGGCCGGGCGGTTCCGACCGGTGCGGCGGCGAGCGGGCCGGCCAGCGCCTCGCCGACCGCGCCGACCAGGGCGGCCGCGGTCAGCACCGGCTCCTGCTCGGGCAGTTCGCCGCTCGCCACCGCGGCGGCGATCTCGGTGGCGATCACGTCCCGGAACGCCCGCCGGAACACCAGGCGCTCCTCGTCCACGACCGCGTCGGCCGGCTCGACCAGCAGCGCGTACGCCAGCCGGGGTGCGCGCAGGGCGCGGGCGGCGAAGGTCTCGACCACGGCGGCGATCCGCTGCCGCGGGGTGTCCCGGAGCGCGACGGCGGCGTTGACCGCGTCGATCTCGTGCGTGACCACCCGGCGGAACAACTGCACCGACAGCTCGGCCTTGCCGCTGAAGTGCTGGTAGAGGCTGCCGGTGGCGATCCCGGCGCGGTCCGCCACGGCGGCCATCGTGCAGCCGCCGTAGCCACGCTCGGCGAGCAGGCCGACCGCTGCCTGGAGCACCGCTTCGCGCTGGGCGTCCAGGCGGGCTTGTACGGCGGGCGTGCGTCGGTAGGCCATGGAAGCATTGAAGCACTGATTCATTGCTTCGGGGAGGGGTCGGTCCGCTGCTTCTTCGGCTGCGCCCGCCGTTCCCCGAACGACGCGAGGAGGCCGCCCCGGAACCCGGGGCGACCTCCTCGACTGCGTGCCTGGTGGTACCGCCTGCTGCGCGCGTCGGCGTTACAGCGGGCGGCGCTCCTGCTCCAGCCGCTGGCCCTCGACGTCCAGCGGACCGAAGTCCGCACCCGCCCCGGGCGACTTGGCGAGCGAGCGGGCGGCGTTCGGGCCGCTCAGGCCCGCCCACTCCAGCACCTTGGCGGTGGCCTCCGCCGACTGCGCGGCGGGCAGCTGCCCGATCTTGGAGCCGTGGTTGCCGCCGGGCACGGTGTAGACGTAGCTGTCCTCGCTGCCCCGGCCGAGGCGGAACGGCTTGGCGCCCCACGGGTCGTTGCCGCCGTAGACGTACATGATCCGCTCACCCTCGCGCTTCACCCAGCGGTCGATGTCGGGCATCGCGTTCGGGTTGAAGACGGTCGGGATCTCCTTCGGCACGTAGCTGCGGACCGAGTAGAGCTCCTTGTAGTCGTAGTGCAGCACGCCCTTGAGGTGCGAGACGTCGAAGAACGGCGCGCCCAGCTCGGTCGCGGCCTGGTAGTAGTACGCGGTGTACTTCGCCAGCGACTGGTCGCTGTTGCCGGTGACGCCGGACTGCGAGTCGAACCAGGCGTACAGCTCGTCGTCGGTCGCGGTGGCCGCCACCGGGACCTTGGCGCAGTCGGACTCCAGGCTGTACTGCCAGAACGCCCAGACCACGTCCAGCACGCCGGCCTCGTACGCGCGGTCCGGGGTGCCGAGGGTGTTGAAGGTGGAGCCGGCCGCCTTGTTGTCGGCGACGTAGCGGGCCTCCAGACGGTCGCGGCGCACCAGCAGCTCGCGCTGGGCGGCGTTCAGCCGGGCCCGGCACTCGGGCGTGCCGACGGTGCGGAAGAACTCGCTGTACGCCTCGTAGTCGTTGACGTTGGTGTTGTTCGGCGCGACGTAGGCGATCGTGCCGGCCACGTCGTCCGGGTAGAAGCGGCGGTAGTAGGTCGAGGACATGCCGCCCTTGCTGGCGCCGGTGGACAGCCACTCCTCCTGGTAGATCCGCTTGAGCGCGGTCACCAGCCGGTGCGAGTCCGCGGCGCCCTGGCGGATGCCGGCCTTGGACCAGTCCGCCGGGTCCGGGCGGGAGGGGGTGAAGAACCGGTACTCGATGGACACCTGGTTGCCGTCCACCAGCCGGGTCGGCTCGGTGCGGGACGGGTTGGTGCCCAGGGTGTAGCCGTTGGTGTAGAAGACGGTCGGGCGGTCGTAGCCTCGGTGCAGCAGACTGAAGCGCTGCTGGAAGGTGCCCAGCCAGGGGCGGTTGTGGTCGATCGGCTGGGTGTAGGTGGCGATGAAGTAGCGGTGACCGGTGGTGGTCGGCTTCTCCTCGGTGACGGTCACCCCGGGGATCGCCGCGAGGCGGTCCTTGATGTCGGCGGTCGGGTCGTCGGCGGGGCTCCGGCCGTGGCGGGAGCCGTTGCCCTGGTCCTTCTGGTCACCCTGGCCGCCCTGGTCGCCCTGGTCGCCCTGCGGGCCCTGGGTAGCGCTCCGGCCGTCGGCGGCGGATGCCGGGCTCGCCAGGCCGCCGACCGCGAGCAGCGGTATCAGCAGGGCGGAGGCCAGCAGTCTTCTCACGGTGGTGGTCATCAACTCTCCATATCTGCGGTGCAGGTGGTGCGATCGGTACGGCGGTCGGGGTGGCAGGCGGTACAGCGGTCGGTGCGGTCGGTGCGGTCGGTACAGCAGGCGCCACGACAGGCGGTACGGCGGCCGGCCGATGGACGGCCGAATGGGCCACCCGCCGTTCGCGGATGGCCCATCGGGAGGAAAGTGCTGGTCAGCGGGTTGCCCTGATGCTCTACGGGCGGGGCAGGGTGCAGCCCGGGAGGGTGAGGTCGAAGCGGTTGCCGGCGGCGAAGCAGGCCGGTATCCCGTAGGTCTCCTGGGCGTAGCCGATGCCCGGGCGGACCGTCACCGCGCCGTTCTGGTCCACCTCGCAGGGGTTGTCCAGGGTGCAGGTCTCGCCGTTCTCGTTGATCGTGTTGTTCACCGCGACCACCTGGTTGGTCGAGGCGTCGACCACCGGCGAGCCGGAGGTCCCTCCGATCACGTTGCAGGTGGAGGTGTAGCGGAGCGAGTCCTTGAAGGTCCAGTCGGCTTCCTTCAGCCGGTAGGCGAAGCCGTCGACCGAGCAGGAGTAGATCTTCTTCCAGTAGCCGGAGACGACCTTGATCGAGGTGCCCTGGACGGGGTGGGTGGCCGCGATCGTCAACGGGGCTATCCCGTACCGGGACTGGATCGAGGCGTAGGTGGTGTTCAGCTGGTAGATCGACACGTCGGTGTCGGTCATCGCGCCGTACACGATCTTGGTCGCGCGCAGCGTGGCGACACCGCTGCCGCTCGCGTTGAGCAGGGTGAAGCTGCGGCTGGAGGACTGGTTGAGGACCACCTGACCCGGGCCGGGCATGCCGGTCTCCAGGCAGTGCCCGTTGGAGAGCACGAGGGCCGGGTCGCTCGCGGCCGAGCCGGGCATCCGCACCAACGAGCCGGAGCAGTTGCTGAGTGCGACTGTCCCGGCGAAGTTGACGGCGGCGACGGACTTGTCAGCGGACGTAACAGACGTGACAGACGTGGCGGCAGGGGCGGCGGCCTGAGCCGGAACGCCACCGACGAAGGCGGTGGCACCGGCGACCAGGAACGTGGCGACCATGCCTATGAGCGGCTTCTTCATGAGAGACCTCTCGCTGTGGGGGTCCACGGGTGGGGGTGCACCAAAGCTGTCGCGGACATGACCCACTGTCAAGAGTCAAAGCAACACCAAGAACCGCCCAAGCCGCAATGACCGGTTACCGCCGCCACCCGGCACGAGACCCGGCCCGCCTCGACCCGCGACCCAGCCCACCCATCACACAAAGCGTCCGTCAACTCCTCGACGGAAGAGCTCAGCCCGCCTGCCAGTGCTCCCGGCCGATGCTGATCAGGCGCAGCTGGAGACGTGCGGTGGCGGCGATCCGTTGCTCCCGCGCCGGGTCCGTCTCCAGCGCCTCCAGGAAGGCAGCGGCCGTGGAGACCATGTGGTCGACGTACAGCTCGGCGAGCATCCGCAGGTCCTGTTCGCTCCACCCGCGCGACTCCGGCTGCAGCGCCAGGGCGGCCCCCACCTCGGCGGCGAAGCGGCCGAGTTCGGCGTCGATCGCCTCACGCACCTGCCGCACTCCGCCGTGCCGCTCGCGCGCCAGGAAGCGCACGTGCCCCCGGTGTTCGCGGACGTGCCGCTCGATCACGTCCACCGCACGGTCGATCAGCTCCTCGGACCCGCCGGACTCGGCGAGCACCGAGCGGATCATGACGTGCAGGCTGGCCAGCGACTCCTCGACCAGCGCCACCCCGAGGGCGGCGAGGTCCGGGAAGTGCCGGTAGAAGGCGGCCGGCGAGAGCCCGGCCTCCCGGGTGACCTCGCGGACGCCCAGGCTCGCCAGGTTCTGATCGGCCAACAGGTGCAGCCCGGCGTCCAGCAATGCCCGCCGACTCTGCTGCTTCTGGGCCTGCCTGGCCCCAACGGTGTGACTCACGCCATTCAGTAAACATTCGTTTGCTGAACTTGGCCAGCCGGGCGTACAGTGAGGACGAAGTCAGTGAACAGTTGTCAACCGAAATCGGCGCAGTCCCAGCCGCAGCCGAAGGAGCCAGCCGTGATCCTGCTCTCCGCCCTCGTCGCCATGGGCATCCTGATCGGCACCGCCGCCCACACCTCGCTCCCGGTCTTCCTCGCCGCCTCCGCCGCCATCACCGCCTGGCTGCTCGCCTTCGGCGCACGCGAGGGCATCGCCCGCCTCCGGCACCGCTGACCCGGCCGCACCGCGGACCGTACCGCGGCCACTGCCCAGAGAGGACCCGCACCACCATGAGCATCGTCACCGACCGCCAGGCGATCGCCCCTCGGAGCACCAGCCGCTCGGAGCTCCGCAGCCAGGCGACCACCCGTCAGGGCACAGCCGAGGCCGACGGCCTCGCCATCGCCTCCTTCCTCCTCGGCCTGCCCGGTCTACTGCTGTTCAACATCGTCCTCGGGCCGATCGCCATCACCCTGGCCACCCTGGCCCTGCTCCGCGGCACCCGCCGACGCGGCCGCGCCCTCCTCGGCCTGACCCTCGGCATCACCTCGCTGGTGATCCTCGCCGTCACCGTTATCACCTCCCACGGGGTGATCATCGACATCGGCTCCTGAACCCGATCCAACTCCCCTTCCACTCGCGGCTCCTGACTCCGTCTCCCGCTCCGTTCCGCACGTCCCTCCCGCACGTCCCTCCCGCACCTCCCGATCCGTCTCCGCGCCACCGTCCGCCCCTGAGGCACCGGGCGAACCTCGACCCCCGGGCCGACGGTTCGAACGACTGATCCCGTCAACCTGCCCCGATCCCCCGGCCCGCCACATAGAGTGGGCCCATCGGCCGCACCGGCCGGACGACCTCAGGGGGCAGGAGTGACCACGGAGAACCGCAGCGACGCACAGGCGCCACGGCCCACCCCGACGGGGGGACGGCTGCTCGCCGTGAGCGATCTGCACATCTCCTACCAGGAGAACCGCGACCTGGTGGAGAAGCTCCAACCCTCCCACCCCGACGACTGGCTGCTCGTCGCCGGTGACGTCGCCGAGCTCACCACCAGCATCGAGTGGGCCCTCGGCCTGCTCGCCGAACGCTTCGCCCGCGTGGTGTGGGTCCCGGGCAACCACGAGCTGTGGACCCACCCGGAGGACCCGGTCCAGCTGCGCGGGGTGGCCCGCTACGAACACCTGGTGGAGCTGTGCCGCCGGCTCGGCGTGGTGACTCCCGAGGACCCGTACCCGCTCTGGGAGGGCCCCGGCGGACCGGTCCGCATCGTCCCGCTCTTCCTCCTCTACGACTACACCTTCCGTGCTCCCGGCACGACCACCAAGGAGGCCTCCCTGGCGGCCGCCTACGAGAGCGGCATCGTGTGCGCGGACGAGCGGATGCTCTACCCGGACCCGTTCCCGGACCGCGACTCCTGGTGCCGCGAGCGCGTCCGGCTGACCGAGAAGCGGCTGGCGGCCTGTGACCCGGACGTCCCGCTCGTCTTCGTCAACCACTACCCGCTGGTCCGGCAGCCCACCGAGATCCTCTGGTACCCCGAGTTCGCCCAGTGGTGCGGGACCGAGCTGACCGCAGACTGGCACACCCGGTTCAACACCGCGGCAATGATCTACGGCCACCTCCACATCCCGCGCCGGACCACCTACGACGGCGTCCCGTTCACGGAGGTCTCGCTCGGCTACCCGCGCGAGTGGCGCAAGCGCGGCCTGCCGGACCCGCTGCTGCGGGAGGTCTTCCCGCAGGCCGCGGGCTGAGCCGCCCCGTCACCGCCTTCGTTCCGCCGCCGATCCACGGGCCGGGGCCGTACCAGTCGGCCAGCTGGGTGTACATGGTGGTTCAACTCCTCGGTGGTGGGCCTCCAGGACCTCGGGTGGTTCCCGAGGTGCCTAGAGCGTCCCTCCGAGAGGTCTCATCACGCGTCCCACCAGCGGCGGCAGTTGGGATACTCCCCGGAGAGTAGGCACCGTCCGCGACACGCCGGGCCGGAAGCAGGCCCGCTCACGGACCGCGACCCGCTCACGGACCGTGCCCGCTCAGCCCAGCCACCCCGGCCGCACCAGCCCCGACTCGTAGGCCAGCACCACCAGTTGCGCCCGGTCCCGCGCGCCGACCTTCAGCATCGCCCGGCTGACGTGCGTCTTCGCCGTCAGCGGGCTGACCACCAGCCGCCGGGCGATCTCCTCGTTGGACAGCCCCATGCCGACCAGCGCCAGCACCTCGCGCTCCCGCTCGGTCAGCATCGAGATGTCCGGCAGCCCCTGCGGCCCGGCCTCGGGTGCCTTCGACCGGGCGGCGAACTCGCCGATCAGCCGCCTGGTGACCCCCGGCGAGAGCAGCGCGTCCCCCGCGACGGCGACCCGGATCGCCCGCAGCAGGTCGGCCGGCTCGGTGTCCTTGACCAGGAAGCCCGCCGCCCCGGAGCGCAGCGCCTCGAAGACGTACTCGTCCAGTTCGAAGGTGGTCAGCACGACCACCCGTACGGAGGACAGCGCAGCGTCGTCGGCGATCCTCCTGGTCGCCTCCAGCCCGTCCGTTCGCGGCATCCGGATGTCCATCAGCACGACGTCCGGCACGAGTTCGCGGGCGAGCCGCAGCGCGGCCTCCCCGTCGTCCGCCTCGCCGACCACCGTGACGTCGTCCTGGAGGTCCAGCAGGGCCCGGAAGCCCGCCCTGACCAGCAGTTGATCATCCGCCAGCAGTACCCGAATCAATCGCTTCCCGCCTTCGGTGTCGGCAGCTCGGCCCGGACCCGGAAGCCGCCGTCGGGCAGCGGCCCCGCGCTGATGGTGCCACCGAACGCCGCCGCGCGTTCCCGCATCCCGACCAGCCCGCTGCCGGATCCGCCCGCGTCACCGAGCACCGCCGGCCCCGGGTCCTCCACCCGGACCACCAGCACGGCCTGGTCCGTCCAGTCCAGCACCACGACCGCCTGCCGGGCCGCCGAGTGCCGGACCACGTTGGTGAGCGCCTCCTGGACGATCCGGAGGGCGGTGAGGTCGACGGTGGCGGGGAGAGCGCGCCGCTCCCCACGCTCCTGCACCTCCGCCTCCAGGCCCACCCGGTCCGCCTGCTCGGTGAGTTCGTCCAACCGGTCCAGCCCCGGGGCCGGCCCGCGTGGCGCCGCCCCGGGCCCGCGCAGCGTGGCGAGCACCTGGCGGACCTCGCCGAGCGCCTCCTTGCTGGTCGACTTGATGGTCACCAGCGCGCTGCGGGCCTCCTCCGGCCGCCGGTCGAGCAACGCGAGCGCCACCCCGGCCTGGATGTTGATCAGCGACAGGCTGTGCGCCAGGATGTCGTGCAACTCCCGGGCCATCTTGAGCCGTTCGTCGTCGGCCCGGCGCTCCTCCAGCTGCTGTCGGTAGGCCCGGTGGGCGGCGATCCGCTCGCGCCGGAACCGGACCAGCTCGCCGCCCGCCATCACCAACAGCAGCCAGGCCAGCAGCCCGAGTTCCTGCGGCCAGACGCTGCCGGACGGCGGGGCGGCACGCTGCCAGCTCTCCGGCAGGGCGAAGGATCCGAGCAGGTGCACCAGGTAGACGCCGCCGGCGCCGGCCCAGGCCGCCCGGCGGTGCCCGGAGCCGATCGCCACGCAGCAGGCGATCAGCCAGCTCACGAAGACCGGCCCGTACGGGTACCCGGCGGCCAGGTACCCGGCGGTGACCACCGAAGTGCCGGCCACCACCGCGACCGGCCGGCGGTGGCGCAGCACCAGCAGGGCCGGCCCGATCAGCAGCAGCAGGTAGCCGAAGGCGTCCAGCGGGGCCCGCCCGCGCTGTTCGTGCGCGGCGAAGGTCGAGCCGACCAGCTGGAGCACCGCGACCGCCGCCGCGACCCCGAGCGGGTACCCCGCCCCGGCCGCACGCGCCCACGGCGGGCGCCACGGGTCGGGCGGCCGCTCCGGTGGCTTCCCGGGCGGCTGCCCCGGTGGCTGTTCCGCCGGCCGCTGTGCCTGGGGCGGCTCGGTCGGCGGGGGCGTGGGCGGCATCATGCCCACAAGCTAGACCCGCGCCCCGTCCCCGCGCGTCCTCCACCAGTGGCGTTCAGGCGTACTCCCGCTGGAGTACGCCCATGGGGAGTCCGCCCTTGGGAAGGACGCCCTCGGCCGGTCGTCCTCAGCCCTCCGCGGCGGCCGCGCCGGCCCCCGCCTCCGCCCCCGCCTCCGCGAAGGTCGCCGACGCCTCCGGCCGCGCCAGGGTGACCACCAGCTCCCCGTCGCCCACGTCCGCGATCAGGGTGTCCCCCTCCCGCACCGAACCGTCCAGCAGCAGGTTGGAGATCCGGTTGTCCAGCTCCGACTGGATCGTCCGGCGCAGCGGCCGGGCCCCGAACTCCGGTTGGTGACCCCGGTTGACCAGGTACTCCTTGGCCGCCTCGGTGACCTCCAGGCGGACGTCCTGGGCCCGCAGCCGCCGCCGGCTGCGCTCCAGCAGCAGGTCCACCACCGACAGCAGGTCCTTCCGGGTGAGCGCGTGGAAGACGATCACCTCGTCGATCCGGTTGAGGAACTCGGGACGGAACTGCTGCCGCAGGTCGCGCATCAGGTCGTCCCTGAGTGTCTGATCAGGAGCTCCGCTCCGGGCGTCCACGCTTCCGACACGGTCGAGGATCCGCTGCGAACCGATGTTGCTGGTCATGATCACCACAGTGTTGCGGAAGTCGACCGTACGCCCCTGGGAGTCGGTCAGCCGCCCGTCGTCCAACACCTGGAGCAGCAGGTTGAAGACGTCCGGGTGCGCCTTCTCCACCTCGTCGAAGAGCAGTACGCTGTACGGCTTGCGGCGCACCGCCTCGGTCAGCTGCCCGGCCTCCTCGTAGCCGACGTACCCGGGCGGGGAGCCGACCAGCCGGGAGACGGTGTGCTTCTCCTGGAACTCGCTCATGTCGAAGCGGATCATCCGGTCCGGGTCGCCGAACAGCAGCGCCGCCAGCGCCTTCGCCAGCTCGGTCTTGCCGACGCCGGTCGGGCCGAGGAAGAGGAAGGAGCCGGTCGGCCGCTCCGGGTCGCCCATCCCGGCCCGGCCGCGGCGTACCGCCTGGGCGACGGCGGTGACCGCCTCCTCCTGGCCGATCACCTTCTCGTGCAGGTGCTCCTCCAGCTTGAGCAGCCGCTCCTTCTCCGTCGCGTTCAGCTCCGCGACCGGGATGCCGGTCCGGGAGGACAGCACCTGCGCGATGTCGTCGGCCGTCACGTCGACGACCCCCTCGTGGGACTCGGCGATCGCCGCCAGCTCGTCCTCGGTCTGCCGCAGCTCCGTCTTCAGGTTGGCGGCCCGGACGAACTCCTCGTCCGCGACGGCCTCCTCCAACTCCCGCTTCAGCTTGGTGATCCGGTCCTGCACCCCGGTCGCCTCGGTGGACCCGCTCAGACTGCGCAGCCGGACCCGCGCACCGGCCTGGTCCAGCAGGTCGATCGCCTTGTCGGGCAGGAAGCGGTCACTGACGTACCGGTCGGAGAGCGTCGCGGCGGCATCCAACGCCTCGTCGGTGAACCGCACCTGGTGGTGCGCCTCGTACGCGTCGCGCAGCCCCTGGAGGATCTCGATCGTCTCCTCGACGCTCGGCTCGGGCACCAGCACCGGCTGGAAGCGGCGCTCCAGTGCGGCGTCCTTCTCCACGTGCTTGCGGTACTCGTCCAGCGTGGTCGCGCCGACCACGCTCAACTCGCCGCGCGCGAGCGCCGGTTTGAGGATGTTGCCGGCGTCCATCGAGCCCTCGCCGCCGCTGCCCGCGCCGACCACGGTGTGCAGCTCGTCCAGGAACAGGATGACGCTCTTCTCGGCCGCGGTGACCTCGTCGATCACGTTCTTCAGCCGTTCCTCGAACTCGCCCCGGTACTTGGAGCCGGCCACCAACGAGGTCAGGTCGAGGGTGACCACCCGCTTCTCCCGCAGGCTCCGGGGCACGTCCCCGGAGACGATCCGCTGGGCCAGGCCCTCGACGATCGCGGTCTTGCCGACACCCGGCTCGCCGATCAGCACCGGATTGTTCTTGGTCCGCCGGGAGAGGATCTCGACGGTCTGCTCGATCTCCTCGGCCCGCCCCACCACCGGGTCCAGCCGGCCCGAGCGCGCCTCCTCGGTGAGGTCGCGCCCGTACTCGTCCAGCGTCGGCGTCTCGCTCGGGTGGGCTCCCGTGCTGCTGCGCTCACCGCCGGTGCCGTGCCCCTCCAGCACCGACTTCAGCGCCTCCTGCGAGGGCGCGGCGTTGCGCAGCGCCACGCCGGCGCCCGAGCGCTCCTGGTCGAGCAGCGCGCCGAGGATGTGCTCGGGACCGATGTACGAGGCGCCGACCTCCTGCGAGCGGGCGTGCGCGGCGAGCAGCGCGCGCTTGGCCGAGGGGGTGAGCGCCGGCCGGCCGCCCACCACGTCGGGACTTCCGGACGGCAGGGCGTGCTCCAGGTCGCCGGAGAGCCGGTCCGGGTCGATGCCGGCCCGCTCCAGCATCCGGCGCGAGGGCTCCACCCGGGTGGCCGCCCAGGCCAGGTGCGCGGTGTCGAGGTCGCTGGATCCGTCCTCGGCGGCCCGCCGCGCGGCCAGCGTCAGCAGTTCCTGCGAGGACTCGCTGAGCAGCCGCCCGATCGGCACCCGCTGCACGGCGGGCGGAGAGGCCAGCGGGCTCATCCCGAAGAACCGGCTGAGCAGGTCGGAGAACGGATCGTTCGATCCGAACGGGGGCATGGTCACGGCGATTCACCTCTCCCAAGCGGTTTGCAGCCACACAAACACAGGCCGCACCCGCTCGCCTGTCGAGCCGCCCGGCGCCGTCACCCGGCGTGCCCGGGCCACGCCCGCGCCCGGTCGGCAGGCCGGGGGAGCACGGTCACCCGGCGACCTGCTCCAGCAGCACACCGCCGCTGTACGTCACCGCCATCGCCAACAACCCGCCCATGACGTTGCGCAGGACCGCCCGACCCGGGCCGGCACCCCCCAGCCGGGCGCTCGCCCAGCCCGACAGGGTCAGCGCCACCACCACCGCCGCCACCGTCACCTGCAGCCGCCACGACTCCGGCGGCAGCAGCACCGCCAGCAGCGGCACCAGCGCGCCCAGCGTGAACGCCGCCGCACTGGCCAGCGCCGCCTCCCAGGGGTTGGTCAACACGTCCGGGTCGATGCCGAGTTCGGTCTGCGCGTGGGCGGCCAGCGCATCCCGCTCGGTCAGCGCCATCGCCACCTCCCGGGCCAGCCCGTCCGCCAGCCCGCTCCCCCGGTAGTAGTCGGTCAGCTCGTCGAGCTCCCCCTCCGGATCCTCCGCGAGCTCCCGCCGCTCCTGCGCCAACGCGGCCCGCTCGGTGTCCCGTTGGGTGCTGACCGACACGTACTCGCCGGCCGCCATCGACATCGCCCCCGCCAACAGCCCGGCCACCCCGGCCGCGAGCAGCGCCGTCCGCGAACCCGCCGCCCCCGCCACACCGGTCACCAGACCGGCCGTCGACACCACGCCGTCATTGGCCCCCAGCACGGCCGCCCGCAGCCAGTTCAGGCGCGAGGACAGCTCCGCCCGCGACTCCCCGACCTGCTCAGCCATCCGCCCACCACTCTCATGGGTCCGCCCGGTCCCCCCGATCCTCACCCCCCACCCCGTCCCCCGCACCCGCACGCCGTCCAGCGGTTCGTCCGACAGGCCCGCCAGGATCACGCGGCGCCCGCACCACCCACTTCCCCGACTCCCCCGGCACCCGTCACCTCACCGGACAGGCCCTCCGCCTCAACGGCGGCTCCCCCACCACGCGTTGTCCAGCACCGGCGCCAGGGCCCGCCGCAGGTCCTCCGGCCCTCGGTAGCGCACCCCGGTCATGCCCATCGCCACCGCCGCGTCCACGTTCTCCTGCCGGTCGTCCACGAACAGGCACCGCCCCGGCGCCACGCCCGCCCGCTCGACGGCGATCTCGTAGATCCGCCGGTCCGGCTTGGCGCTGCCCACCCGGGAGCTGTTCACCACCTCGTCCGCCAGGTCCGTCAGCCCCAGCAGCGCCAGGTCCTCGTCCAGCCACACCGTCGCATTGGTCACCAGCACCACCCGGCAGTGCTCCCGCACCCGCCGCAGCAGGCCCACCACCACCTCGTCCGCCCGGAACGGCGAGTCCGCGAACGCCTCCGCCAGCCCACGCGCCCGCGCCCGCGTCACCCGGCCGGACAGCCCCCGCGCGATCGAGTCCACCCACTCCGCCTTCCCGATCCGCCCGAGCAGCAACGGCAGATCGTTCTCCGGCGCGAACCCGACCGCCGCCGTACTCCCCTCCTCCAGCCCCGCCGCCCGCTCCAACGCCGCCACCCGGTCCCCGTCGAAGAACCGGATCACCCCGTCCACGTCGCACAGCACCGCATCGAACGCCCTGGTCACCATCCCCCCTCCCTACCACCGGCCCGTTCCCGGCCCGCGGCCGGGCCCAGTACGACCGACGGGGACCAGCAGGTGCGACGGATCGGCAGGACACCGGGAACGATCAAGGGCCGGTCCGGGAGGTGTACACCTCCCGGGCCGGCCCTCGTGTCGGTGGGCGCGGACGGTTTCGAACCGCCGACATCTGCTTTGTAAGAATAGCGCTCTTAGCGCATCTACCTGCTGTGATGGTTCTTTTGAAGATCCATTAGGGGAGATTTGGGAGATCAACTCGTTTCCCAGACCCGGTCCCACCCGAGCGCCGCCATCCCGCGCTGGTAGATCCGCTGCAGTCCGTCCAGCCGCTCCTGCCGCATCTCGGGAGTCGCGTGCTGGTACGTACCCTTGATACCAGGATACCGATGCCCGGCCTGCTCGTAAGCGAGCACCGGCTTCACCCCGATCTCGGCCTGGTAGGTGTCGTGGGTGTGCCGGAGCGCCCGCATGGTCAGGCCCGGCATGATCGGCTCCCACGCCGGCCGAGGGGCATGCCCCTTCGACGCGGCCAGCGCCGCCCGTCCGTCGGCGGCCGGCCGGACCACCTGCCGACCGAAGTTCGACCTCCGCCAGTGCAGGCCGTCCTTCGTCATGAACGCGAAGGGATGCTTGACCGCGTCGAGGTGGGCAGCCAGGAGCTCGGCAAGGAAAGGTGGCACGTCGATGTCGCGGATGCTGTGCTCGTTCTTCAGTGGCTCGATGTCCAACTGCATGGGCCCCTTCGAGCCGTCAGCCCCGCGGGTCTGGTACTCGGCGATCTCCTGGTGGACTCGCAGGATCGGGCAGCTCCACCATTGCCCGTCGTGCTGCAGCCGGCGCTCCTGCAGGACGTCGTCCCGGTGCAGCCCCAGGCTCTCGCCCCAGCGCAGTCCACTGAACGCCACCGTGAGGATGTGCATGCCGTCGCGCGGGCCTACCCGGCGGGCCATCCGCAGCACAACTTCCGGCGTCGCCCAGAGCTCGGCATCGTCGCGCTTCTGCGTTACGGCCTTGGCGGCGGCCGACCTGCTCCGTCGACGCCCATACAGCGGGTTCACCTGCAGATGGTTGGCGTCGACCGCGCCCGTCAGGATCTGCGACATGAGCGTCAGGCAGTGTGTCGCGGTGACGTCGTGGCACTCCAGCCCGTTCGCCCAGTTCTCAGCGTCGAACCACGTGATCGCGTTCAGCGGCGTGTTCTCCCACCGCGGCAGGATGTGGGCATCCAGGCGGGCCCAACGGGTGGTTCGCGTGTGCCCGCGGGGTTCCTTTGCCGCCATCCACTCGCGGGCCCACTTGCCGAAGGGCTTCCGCGCGAGGTTGGGGTCCACCCATCGGCCGGCACGAATCGCTGCTTCTTGCGCGTCGCCCCATTCCTCGGCCGTGCGCTTCGTTGGGAAACCTGGCTCGCTACCGAGGTTGCCATCGGGCAACTTGTAGCGGCAGCGCCACGTGTACTGCTTGGTCGGCTTGCCGTTCTTGACCTTGAACACTTTTTCGGCGTACGCCAAGTGGCACCCCTCTGGTCCTGGCAGGCGGGGCCTGCCTTCCGCGAGACCCCGCCGTGCCAAGGTGTGCCACTACACGTCGGCGTTGCAGATCGTCCGCAGGAGGTCCGGGTCCTCGCGGAGCCACTGGTCGAGCCTGGCTGCCTGGTCCTCGGTGAGGAGGTTGGCGTTCAGCTCGACCACCAGCGTGCCGGCCTTTCGACGAACGACCACTAGGCCGTCGTGGGGGACGAAGTCCGTCACGCGCTCGATCCGCATCCGCATGGGGCGGTCCCCCTCTACCTGTGTTGGGTGACCCCCCTCACTCAGGTAGCGGAATCTTTGCACACGTTTGGCATATGCGCAGGGGTTTCGCGGCGTTTCGTGTGATTGTCGACTTACTGCGTGTCGTCCTCAGAGAAGATCTCGTGGGCGGCCCGCTGGAGCCGACTCCACTTCTTCTCCAGCTCGCGCCGCTCTTCGGGCGTGAGGTCCCGCGCCTCGCCCTCCTTCCAGATGATCACCACGTCACCGTCGTCAGGCGAGCTGAGCGTGACCGCCGTGGCGTCAGCAACCCGACCGCCGAGCAAGGCTGCCTTCACCCGCCCGGTCAGGCTGTCGAGAAGTTCGTCAACCTCGGCATCTCCAATGTCTGCAGTCGACGCGGCACCGCCGCGCTGACCGCGGACGGTCGGGGTTCCGCCGGCCAGCACGGCCTCAACGCTGTCCTCGGTCCAGCCGAACCGCCGCGCCGCCGCCCGATGCAGCGGGGTGACCTTCGAGTAGTGGTGGCCACTCTCCATCTTCTGGACCGCCGACCGCCCGACGCCCAGCTCCTGCGCAAGCTGCGGCTGTGTTAGCTCGAGGTCGTCCCGCGCGGCGGCGATCGCGCTTGAAAGGCGAGCCCAGTCTCTGTCCATGGGCACATCATGCCGCATCTCCGTGCAACCACAGAGCCCGGATCCGGCCGTTTGACCTGCATTTAAGGCTGGCTTGGGTTGCATGGCGGGCCGCGCGCCCCCAGTGGGGCATGCATTGCATGCTTCAGAGTGCGTCGAAAGTGTGCCGATACTGCTTGCAATGCAGGCGTCGACATGGTTGTCTTCTCTCGTGACGCCGAACGGATCCGCAATCAGAGCCTTCCGAGCTGCTTGCAATGTAAGCCTTAGGGAGCTTGCTTTGCGGACTGGGCGTGACCGCAGTCATCTGTCCCGAGTGGAACGCGGGCTGGCTGGGGCGAGCGAGGAGACGATCCGCGCGATAGCCGCTGCCCTGTCCGTACCCGTGGCCGCTCTTAACCGAGAGGAACAGCCGTGACCACGCAGAAGGTCGCGCACTCCGCCCTCGCCACCGAGTTCACGGCCGAGGAGCGTCTCCGGCTCTACACCGCCGAGCAGGTCATCGAGATGGGGCTCCTGCCCTACACCGTCCGCACGCTCAAGATCGCCGCGAACCAGAAGCGCATCCCGCACATCACGGCGAACCGCAAGATCCGATTCCGGCTGGCCGACATCAAGGCCATCCAGGAGGCCTCGGCTGTCGACCCGGCCACCCGCGGCCGTCGCCGCGCTGCCTGAACCACCCCAAGACATGGGTCGGGCCCCCACCCGGTGGCACCCGGACGAAGGCCCTTGCCCACCAGCAATCGAACCCAAGAACGGAGAGGTGGACTATGTCCATCTTGGCAGAGAACACCGAGCAGGTGTTGACCGAGTCCCGCACGATGCGTGCGGCGACGGTCGAGCGGACGGACGTCCTCACGAAGGTGAAGGCGCTCGCCCTGCTCCCGGACGGCGTGCACGCGACGACGGAGCTGGTCGCCAGCTTCTACGAGGTCGACGTCGAGACCATCAAGAAGCTCGTCCAGCGCAACCGCGACGAGCTGACCGAGAACGGTCTGCGCGTGGTCCGCGGTCCCGAGCTCAGGACCTTCAAGGAGTCCACGGAGGGACAGGGTGTCCCCCTGTCGGAGCGGATCAACGCCCTCGCGCTGTTCACCCGTCGCACGGTCCTGAACGTGGGCCAGTTGCTGACGGGTTCGGACGTCGCGCACCGGGTGCGTGAGTACCTGCTGAACGTCGAGGAGTCCGCCACCATCGCGGCCCGCAGCGAGGCGGTGGACCGGGCGGAGCTCGCGGCCCTGCAGATGCGGGTGCTGGCTGCGGCCGGCGGGATCGTGGACGCGGGGTGGCTGGAGCTGAAGGCTCGCCACGTGGCGGCCCGGGCCCTGGGTGAGGAGCCGGAGGTGGCTCCGGAGGACCGGCCGCTGTACGTACCGGACTTCCTGCGCGGCAAGGGCCTGAAGAAGGCGGAGATTCTCTCCGTGCAGTCGTGGTTCGGTCGGCGCGCGGCGTCCCTGTACGAGGACGTGCACGGTCGGCGTCCGGGGTTGCGTACGGAGGAGACCGCCAGGGGTTCGGTGCGGGAAACGGTGGCGTGGACGTACGCCGCGTTGCCGGTGTTCGAGGAGGTCTGGGAGCGGCACTACGCGGCCCAGTTCCCGCAGGCGCCGGCACAGCTGAGCCTCACCGGCGGTGCGGCATGACGGAGTTGGAGCTGAACGCGCGGCTGGATGCCGCGCTCGCGTCCCTGTCGGCGCCGCCCCAGCAGCCGGCCACGCAGTTGGTCCTTGAGGACTCGTGGCTGGACCGGTTCTTCGTCCTGCTGGGCGACGCCGACGGCAGCCAGGCGGAGAGCCTGCTGCCGGCGTGGTCGCCGCAGACGGTCGCGCTGGTCGCGGAGTTCACGGCGCGGACGGGCGGTGCCCTGTGACCGCGCTGGTGGATGTGTCGGCGGGCCAGCACTCGATGAAGTCGCAGGCGGGCCTGCTCCGGGCGGCATTGATGCTGGCGGAGGCCTTCCCGGAGCTGCCGGCGACGAGCGTGGATGCGCGGTTCGGGTGCCTGGAGGTGCATCTGCACCACGAGGACCTCGCCGCGTTCGACTGGTGGGTGCAGGAGCTTGGCCTGTCGGTGCAGGAGCCGCGGCGGTACGAGTGCCTGGGTCAGGTGCACGAGTCGTGGACGGCTGTGGGTGTGTGGGCCGAGGTGCCGCTGATGGTGAAGGCGTATCCGGCCGAGCCGGTCGAGTCGCCGGCGGGGGTGGCGGCGTGATGGCCGACAAGCTGCCGGTGCGGCGGGAGATGGCCGCCGAGGTCGAGCTGATGGACCGCTTCATGGACGCCTACGGGGACGACCTGTGGGAGTGGCCGGAGGACGTACAGCTCCGGTACGCGGCCGAGGTGGCTCGTCTGCGGGAGCGGTGGCTGCGAGGTGAGGTGCAGTGATGCTCACCGCCCTGATCGCCTTGTCCGTCGGCGCGTTCGCGCTGCTGCTGTGGGTGGACTGGCGGGCTCGCCGCCGGGTCCGCCCGGTCCAGGCCGCTGAGGTGACGCCCGAGCAGATCCGCTACGTGGCCTCGCGGCAGCCCCAGGACGGTGGCCGGTGATCAGCCGCCTCCGCTCCCTGGCCTCCCTGCGCGTCGTGCGCGTCACCTGGCCGTTCGCGGCCCTGGAGCTGGTCCGGCCCGACGGCCGCGGCTGGCTGATCTGCCCCCTGAACTTCACGTTCCACCAGACGGAGAACGACCGTGAGCACTGAGATCGTCCGGACCGGAGGCGCCCTCGCCATCCGGCCCGACCAGACCGAGTGGACGCCCGAGCAGGCGGCCGTCCTCCAGCAGTCCGGCATCGACAACGAGGTCACCGCCGCCGAGCTGTCCGGGTTCCTGCACCTGTGCCAGCGCACCCAGTTGGACCCGTTCTCGCGGCAGATCTACCTGATCGGCCGCTGGGACGGCCGTGCGGGCCGGAAGGTGTTCACCCCGCAGACCGGCATCGACGGCTACCGGGTCGTCGCCCACCGGGTCGTCGCCGCCAGCGCAGAGGTCTTCGGCTACGAGGACACCCTGTGGTGCGACACCTCGGGCCGCTGGCGTGACGTCTGGCTCTCCGACGAGTCGCCCGCCGCCGCAAAGGTGGCCGTCCTCCGCAACGGCCAGCGGTTCTCCGCCGTGGCCCTGTTCCGCGAGTACGTCCAGACCAACCGGGACGACAAGCCGATCGGCTTGTGGGGACGGATGCCCGCTGGCCAGCTCGCGAAGTGTGCTGAGGCCTTGGCCCTGCGGAAGGCGTTCCCGCACGACCTCGCGGGGGTCTACACCTCCGAGGAGATGGCTCAGGCCGACAACCCGGGCGGAGACGAGGGTACGACGCCGATCCGTCGCCTGCGGCAGGTGAAGGCGGAGCCGGACCCGTGGGCGTCGGACGCGTCGCCGCGGGACTGGCTGTCGGAGGCCGACGCCGCCGAGGACACCGACGCGGTGCGCAAGCTGTGGGTCGAGGCCCAGGCCACCGGCATGGCGAAGGACGTGCTAGACCGGATTGCGCAGATCGGCCGGGAGAAGGCCGCCCAGGCTGTCGAGCCGGAGCTGGTTGAGGCGGAGGTCGTCGAGGACGACGAGCGGACGGCGGCAATCGACGCTCTGCGGGGCGCCGCGCTGGCCGCGGGTGTCGCGCCGAGCATCGAACAGGACTTCGCGCAGTCGTACGGCGTGCCGATCGTCGAGGCCTCGGTCGCGCAGCTCGCCGAGATGACCGAGCTGCTGGCAGGTGCGGCATGAGCCTCAAGGAGATCGCGGGCCGGGCGGCTGTGCTGCAGGCCCTGTACGAGGAGATCGGCGCCCAGCTGAAGGCCGCGAAGGCGGACCAGGCTGCGGGCCTGAAGGCCGCTCGTGAGGAGACGGGGGCGACCCGGATCGAGGCGTCGCTGCCGAACGGAACGGTTGTCGCCAAGGTGGCGCTGGTCAGCCCTGGCGCGGCCGCTGTGGTGGTCGACGAGGTCGCGTTCCTGGAGTGGGTGCGTGACAACCGGCCGGACCAGATCAAGCGCGAGTTCGTCACCAGCGTTCGGGAGGCGTTCGTGAAGGCCCTGTTGAAGGAGCTCACGGCGGCGGGTGTGCCGCAGTGGGTGGACCAGGAGACGGGTGTCGTGCACGAGGTGCCTGGTGTGCGGATGCAGCCGCGTGCGTCGTACACCCGCATGACGTGGGAGAAGTCGGGGCCCGACGCCGTGGCGGAGGCCTGGCGTGCGGGCGAACTGGCGGCGTTGGTTCTGCCGGAGCTGACCGCGGGGGGTGCCGAGTGAGCCGTCCCTGGCACTACCGGCCGCTGGTCGGCTTCGACCTGGAGACCACAGGCGTCGACCCGGAGTCGGACCGGATCGTGACCGCCTCGGTGCTGCGGGTGGGCCCGCAGCGGTGGACGTCCCGCGAGGACAACGCCGGCCGCTGGCAGTCGCTCGACCGGTTCGGGTGGATCGCCGACCCGGGGGTGGAGATCCCCGAGGGCGCCACCGCGGTGCACGGCGTCACCACGGAGCGGGCTCGCGCGATGGGCCGCCCGGCCGCGCGGGTGGTGCAGGAGATCGCGATCGTGCTGGCCGAGCACGTCGCTGAGGGCACGCCGATCGTGGCCATGAACGCGTCGTACGACTTCACGATGCTGGACCGCGAGTTGGAGCGGCACGGGTATGCACCGCTCGCGGTGCAGGCCGGCCGGGAACCGGTCGTGGTCGACCCGCTGGTGCTGGACCGGCAGGTGGATCGGTACCGGCGGGGGAAGCGCAACCTCGGGGCCCTGTCTGAGTACTACGGGGTCACGCTCGACGGCGCGCACGAGGCGGCGGCCGATGCGCTTGCCGCGGTGCGGGTGGCGTACGAGATTGCCGAGCGCCACCCCGCGATCGGCGGGGCGTCGCTGGCGGACCTCCACGCGGCTCAGGTCGTGTGGGCGGGCGAGCAGGCGGACGGCCTGCGGCAGTACCTGGTCCGGCAGGGCCGCGACGCCACCAGCGTGCACGGGCACTGGCCTCTGATCCCCCGGCAGGAGGTGGCGTCGTGATTCAGGACCTCGGCCAGGCTGTGCCGTGTGCGTCCGCGCCGGAGCTCTTCTTCCCGCCGGACGGCGAGCGTGTCGGCTCGCCTGAGCAGATGAGCCGGGTGTGGGAGGCCCAGCAGCTGTGCGCGCAGTGCCCGATCACTGAGTGGTGCCGTGAACAGCCGCGGCCGGCCGAGTTCGGCGTGTGGGGCGGCCTTGACGAGCGCACCCGTTCCAAGGCCGCGGGAGTTCGGTTCCGGCACGACCGTCCAATCAAGATCCGGACTCCGGCCCAGTGCGGGACGACGGGCGGGGCAGCCAAGCATCGGCGGCTGAAGCAGAAGGTGTGCGAGGCCTGCCTTCAGGCCGAGCGTGTCGACACGGCGAACCGGCGGGCCAAGCGCGCTGCCGAGGTGGCGGCGTGACGGCCCGGCGGTACACGGACCCGGCGGATCGGGCGGAGGCGTACGGCGCCTCGCTGACGGCCACCGTGGTGCCCGAGGAAGACCGGGAGAGCGCCCGCCGGTACGTGGCCCGCCGGGCCCGGGACGGCGGAGACGAGCAGCTGCTTCTGTCCGCCCTCGGCCTCGACCGCCCGGCGTGACCTGCGGCCAGTGGCTGCCCGCGGTGCGCGAGTACTGCGGGCAGCCGGCCCGGCCCTACATCCCGGGGCCCCGCTGCCCCAAGCACACACCGGCCCGGCAGAACGGGCGCCCCGAACCACCAGACCCGAAGGATCTGCAGTGAACAACGACGAGACCACCGCCCTGATCCAGCAGGCCATTGGCAGCGCCGCCCACGGTGACGCCGACACCGCCGCCCGCGCCCTCGAAACCCTCGGCCAGAACAGCGACAACAACCGCATGTACGGGGTGTGCTGCGCGATCGCCGCCGCCGGAACCCACACGCTCCGGCTGCTGTACGGCTCGAAGGCGCCCACGGCCGACAACGGCGCGATGTGGGCAACCGCTGAACTCGTCCCCGGAGCCTTCGCCGCTGTCCCCGACGAGGCATTCGCGATGCGCTTCCTCGTTGCCTACAGCAACGGCGACACGGACACCTGCCTCGCCCTGTTCGAGACCGCTCTGCAGGCCGGCGGAGAACAGTACGTCGCCTCGGTGACCACACTGCTGGCCACCGTCGCCCGCCTGGTCCGCCTGGCGCTGGACGAGAAGGCCGCCGGACGCCTGCCGACCTGACCCCCCGTCTGCCTGGGGCGGGGTGACCGCCCCCGCCCCAGGCCACCAACCCCTCACCCGACCGTACTGCCGAGAGAAGCCACGATGGCCTGGGTCCGTATCTCCGACGACTTCTACGACCACCCCAAGTTCGACGCCGCGGGGTCCCTCGGTATCGCGCTGTGGGCGGCCGGGCTGGCGTGGAGCAACCGGAACCTGACCGACGGGTTCATCCCGCGGAAGACGGCTCTGCGGTTGCTGGACTTCGAGGACGCCGCAGAGGCGGTAAGTAACGCTGACCGTAACGGCGTTACTAACGGGCCCAGTAACGGCTATGTCACACCGGAAGTCGCGCGTTTCGTCGCCGATCGGCTCGTGAAGGCCGGCCTCTGGGAGGAGACCGAGGGTGGGTTCGCCATCCACGACTACCTCGATTACCAGAAGTCGGCCGCCCAGATCACGGCTGAGCGGGACAAGAACGCTGCACGTCAGAAGGCGTTTCGGGACCGCCGAGGTTCGGCAAAGGGTTCGTCAAGTCGTAACGCTGACCGTAACGGCGTTACTAACGGGCCCGTAACGCATGCTCCCAACCCCAACCCCAACCCAACAGAAGAGAAGAGGACTACGTCCTCTTCGTCCGCGGACGGCGAACCGCCCGCAGACCCGCCGATCCGACACGACGTCGAACGCGTGTGTCGAGCCCTGGCCGACGCGGTGGCCGCCAACGGCAGCCGCAAGCCCACCATCACAAAGGCCTGGCGCGACGCCGCCCGCCTGATGCTCGACAAGGACGGCATCGCCCTTGACGACATTCTCGGCGCGATCCGCTGGTCCCAGGCCGATGAGTTCTGGCGCTCCAACGTCCTCTCCATGCCGACCCTGCGCAAGCAGTACGACCGGCTCCGCCTCGCCGCCCAACGCGGCCGGCCCAGTAACAACCTGCCGGCCCAAACCCAGGGCCACCTGCCTGGCACCGACAGCCGCGTCGCCGAGCACTACGACCTCATGCAGCAACTCCTCGCCGAAGGAGGCAACTAGTGGACGCCATCGAAGCCACCAAGCTCCTCGCCCACGCCGCCGCGTTCGACAACCGCAAGCCGTCCAAGGCCGCCAGCATCGCTTGGGCCGAAGCCCTCAAGGACATCCCTGCGGACTCCGACGCCTTCGCCGCGGTCGCCAAGTTCTACTCCCAGCCCAGCCGCGACGGAGACCTCGACTCGACCCGCTGGATCCAGCCCCACCACGTCCGTACCCTCCGCAAGGAGATCCGCGACGAACGCATCCCCGACGGGGCGTTCACCTACCCTCTGCCGGCCGGCTCCGAGACCGGCGCGGAGTTCGTTGCGCGCCGCCGCCAGCAGATCGCCGCGATCGCTGACGGCCGCCTCGAGGCCGAGCCGATCCGGCAACTGACCGGCGGGCCCCACCCGTCCGTTGCCGACGCCCTCACTGGCGTGGGCCGCATGCCCGAGCACGTCCGCGAGGCCCTCGCCGACGCCCTACCCGGCCGCAAGGCCCGCGAGGAAGCCCGCCTCCGTGGCGACGCCGACGCCCTCGCCGTCCCGTGCCCCTGGTGCCAGGCCGCCGCCGGCGACCCGTGCAAGCGGCGCCGCGGCGCCCGAGGCGACAAGCCCGGCACTTGGTTCCACCGCACCACCGCTCACCCCGGCCGGGTTGACGCCGCGGCCATAGCGGCCCGGGCATGCCCCAGCTGCCAGGCCCCCATGGGAGTGCCGTGCATGCGCCCGGACGGTCGCCCCTACGACGGCGCCCATCCGGGACGCCTGAACGCCCTCCCCGCCGCCTGACCACCCACCAGCACCCGCCCCACCGCCTGAGGAGCCCCGATGACCGCCAGCCCGCTCCTGCTGTTCGTCACCCTCGACGGCACGAACTGGCCCCTCGCGGCCTGTCGCTGGGTTCGGTACGACCCGGACGGATGCGCCACCGGCTCTGACTCCGGCACCGTCGCAACCAGCCCCGAGGCCGCCGCCGCCGAGTTCGAGCCCGTCCGCTGGGACCGTGAGCGCGAGCACCGCCGCGGCGTCCGCTACCGCCTCGTCAGCCCCGACGAGTGGCGCGACACCGTCCGGGCCTGCCTGCTCGGCGAATGCGCCCACCAGACCACCCGTCCCGCCGCCTGAGGAGACCACTGTGACCACCCGACTCCACCGCCCGCCCGTCCGCGGCTGGCGCGCCCCCGAGGGTGCCATCTACGTCGGCCCCGGCAGCCGCTGGGCCAACCCCTGGAGCTGGCGCACCCGCCACGCCCTCGCCCGCGTCCCCGCCCTCGATGGCTCCGAGTGGGAGTTGGAGACCCGCATCAGCTCCGCCGGCCGCACTCACCCGTACTTGCACCCCGACGGCCGGGTCACCCCTCACGCCATCCGGTACCTCACCCGGCAGGAGAGCGTCGACTTGTACCGGGCCGCGCTGACCGCTCCGACCAGCAGCGTCCGCCTGTGGCAGCACTGCAGTCCCCACCTCACCGTCGTCGACGCCCGCCGCGAGTTGGCCGGCCGCGACCTCGTCTGCCGGTGCGCGCTCGGCCAGCCCTGCCACGCCGACGTGCTGCTGCAGCTCGCCAACCAGACCGAGGAGACCACCCAATGAACCAGCCCCAGCCCATCACCTGCCCCGCTCCCGGTTGCACCTGGACCCAGCCGACCACGATCCCGGAGCAGTACAACGGCGACCGCCTCACCGAGCTCCTCCCGCACCTCGACGAGGCCCACGCCGAGCCGGCTGACTGCACCGACGTCGAGCAGCTCCTCGCCCGGGTCCGGCAGCTGGAGGCCGAGCGCGCCCTGTACGTCGGCGTCGAGCCCACCATCGCCGAGGAGATGGCCGAGCTGAGCCGCCGACTCGACGCCGTCGACGCCGTGCTCACCCAGTGGAACGAGCACTGCGTCGGACCGCAGACCCGCTCCCTCCTCGACGACGTCCGCGCCGCCGCCAACGGAGAGACCCCGACCGCCACCTGAGGCCCCGTGCGCGGCCAGGACCGGACCGGGAACGGCCGCGCACGGCCCCAGGCGCCCCGAGTGTCACCCGACAGCCCACAGGCCCACAGGCGGGCCGTCGCAGCCCGCAACCCATACCCCAGGGAGTATTGCCGTGACCCAGCTCCGCACCTTCTCCTTCGGAGGCGGCTGGCAGTCCATGGCCAGCCTCGTCCTCGCCACCCAAGGCGTCATCGACTACCAGGTGTTCCTCTTCGCCAACGTCGGCGACGACTCCGAACACCCCGGCACCCTCCGCTACCTGGAGGAGTACGCCAAGCCCTTCGCCGCCGACCACGGCATCGAACTGACCGTCCTCGACCGCATCCGCCGCGACGGCTCCACCGAGACCCTATGGGGCCGGCTCACTCGGGAGGGATCCCGGTCCCTGCCGATCCCGATCCGCATGAGTAACGGCGCCCCCGGCACCCGCTCCTGCACCGCCGACTTCAAGATCAAGGTCATCGGTAAGGAGCTCAAGCGTCGCGGCGCCACCGAAGGCAACCCGGCAACGGTCGGCATCGGCATCAGCGTCGACGAGATCCACCGCGCCAACAACCGCCGCCACGAGCCACACGAACGCATCGAGTACCCGCTCCTCGACCTCGGCATCCGCCGCTCCGACATCCCGCGCATCATCCGGGGCGCCGGCCTTCCGGTGCCACCCAAGAGCAGCTGCTTCTTCTGCCCGTTCCACCGGCCCGAGACCTGGCATGAGATGCGTCGCACCGAGCCCGAGCTGTTCGAGAAGGCCTGCCAGCTCGAAGACCTCCTGAACCGGCGCCGAGACGACCTGGGCAAGGACCACGTGTGGCTGACGGCCTACAACCAGCCGCTCCGCGAGGCCATCCCGGACGGCGTCGACCCGCTGCCGCTCGTGTTCGACGAAGCCGAAGGGGCCTGCACCTCCGGCTACTGCATGACCTGACCACCCCGGCGGCCGGCACCCGCCGGCCGCCCCCACACCCCGCTACGGAGACCCAGGTGACACCGCCCCGCATTGGCTCGCTGTTCAGCGGCTACGGCGGCCTCGACCTCGCCGTCGAGCAGTTCTTCGGCGCCCGCACCGTCTGGCACTCCCAGTACGAGCCGCCGGACAAGAAGGGCCGGCCGGACGTGCACCAGTACGCCGCCCGGATCCTCGCCCACCACTGGCCCGACACCCCCAACCTCGGCGACATCACCGCCATTGACTGGGACCAGGTCGCCGCCGAGGCACCCGTCGACATCCTCACCGGCGGCTTCCCCTGCACCGACGTTTCCCTCGCCGGACAGCGTGCCGGCCTCAACGACCAAACCCGCTCCGGCCTGTGGGCCCACATGGCCCACGCCATAGCCGCACTCCAACCCCGACTGGTGGTGATCGAGAATGTCCGCGGACTTCTCTCCGCGCCCGCCCACAGCGACGTGGAACCCTGCACGTGGTGCATGGGAGACGGGCCTGACGAGCCTGTTCTGCGAGCACTCGGAGCTGTACTCGCAGACCTGGCCGGCCTCGGGTTCGATGCGGAATGGATCGGCCTACCCGCGTCCGCCGTGGGCGCCCCGCACGAGCGCTGGCGGGAGTTCATCCTCGCCTGGCCAGCTGCTGCCCACGCCGACCAGCTCGGAGCACACCGGACCGGGACACGCCGCGCAGGGGGGGATGAACCTGCGGACCGCGGTCAGCCTGCTGCCGACGCCGACCGCATCGTTCCCGGGTACGACGGCGAACTTCCGACCGGACGGGACACCGTACGGCTCGGGGTACGGGATGACACTCCTCGATGCGGTGCGGCTCCTGCCGACCCCGGTCGCAGCCGACGCGGACCGGCAGAGCCCGACGTACAGCCGGGGGAACCCAACGCTGACTGGGGCACTTACGGCCCCGCCATCCACCGCTGGGAGCACGTCCTCGGCCGCCCTGCTCCCGCTGCCGTGGACGACCAAGGCCGCCTCGCGCCCCAGTTCGTCGAGTGGATGATGGGCCTCCCCGCCGGCTGGATCACCGACATCCCCCTGCCGGACGGCATGACCGCCTCCAAGGCCCGCAACGCCCAGCTGAAAGCGGGCGGCAACGGAGTCGTCCCTCAGCAGGCCTACGCCGCGCTTACCGAACTCTGGCACCGCGCCACCACCCCCGCCGTTCCTGCGGCCGCCTGACCCCCTGACGCCAGCCGCCGCCCGCAACCCGCGGGCGGCCCCAACCCCGAGGAGAACCCGATGAACGACGACACCACCCCCGCCCGCGTGCCCTGCGGCGAGGGCCACTGCATCTGCTACGGCACCGGCGAGGAGCACGCCAACTGCGCCTGCGGCTGCGACTGCCCCCGCACCGTCGAGGGCTGGCTCCTCGACGACGGTGACGACGACTGACCGACACCCGCACCTGGCCTGCCGCCCACCAGCGGCAGGCCCCACCACCCGACCCGAGGAGACCGCCGTGGCCACCGTCTACGCCATCGCGAACAGCAACGGCCCCTACGCCGCCCACATGAGCCTCGCCCTCGCGCAGGCCGCCGCCGAAGCCGAGCGCCGACGCTACGAGCCCAACGCCGAGTACCGCTGGGACGAGGAGCCCGGGGCGCGCGGCACCCGCGCCTGGCAACTCAAGGTCAAGGGCCACTCCGGCCGCTGGGCCAAGGCCTACATCGCCATCCACGAAATGCCGCTCGGCTGACCGCGTGACCGTCAGCCCGTGGCTGGTCCTGGCCGGCGCCCTCCTCGGCGCCGGCCTCGGGACCGTCCTCCTCGCACTCCACCCGCCCACACCCCGGAGGCGCCCGTGACCGCCTACGTCGTCCTCGCCCTCTGCGGCCCGGCAGCCGCCGTCAGCATCCTCTGGATCGCCGCCATCACCCAACACCCCGGCCGCGCCCTGATCTACGTGCCACCGCCCATCACCGACACCTACGTCGACCAGCAGATCGCACTGCTCGAACAGCAATGGGAGCGCCAGAGATGACCCACCTCACCGACCGGCAGCGACAGATCCTCACCCTTGCCGCTGAAGGACTCACCTACGCCGAGATCGGCGAGCGCCTGTTCATCGCCGCCGCCACCGTCAAGGTCCATCTCAACGGGGCCAGCAGCCGCCTCGGCGCCCGCGACCGAGCCCACGCCATCGTCCTGGCCTCCCGCCTTGGCGAGATCGACGTCCTCGGCAACGCCACCCAGGAAGCCGCCGCCCGAGTCCGCGCACTCTGCGCCGCAGCCGAACCAGTCACCATCCAGGCCGGCCGCTCCACAGTCCCCGTGGGCTGGACCCTCGACCCGGCCGCCGTAGAACGAGCCCTCACCCCCCGGAGTGCCGCATGACCAGCGCCTACCAGCAGCAGCTCGTCGAACAGCTTCGCGCCGCCGAGGACGAACTCGGCCGGCTCCGGCAGCGTGTGACCCGCGAGGCCAAGCTTCAGGCCCGTGCCGAGCAGGCCGAGGCCCGCATTGCCGCCGTTCAGGCGCTCCACCGACCCCGCGACCACGCCAGCTGGCAAGTGTGCACCGCCTGCACACGCCCCGGCCGCGTCCCCACCCCGTGGCCCTGCGGCACCATTCGCGCCCTCGACGTGACCGCCGAGGCCCGGCCGTGACCTGCCCCGCCCCACCCACGACGTGATCCGCGACCTCGCCGACTACCAGCTCAGGAGATCAGCATGACCAGCCGCACCGCCCGCTTTGCTGCCGCCTACGCGCTCCTCACCGCATCGCATGAAGTTGCGGATCATTGGGTCCAGACCAACCAGCAGGCCACCACCAAGGGCAAGCCCGGGCCTGCCGGCCGCCGTGCGTGCGCCGCCCACGTCGCCACCTACACCGCCACCCAAGCGCTCGCGCTCCTCGGCGGAGCCCGGCTCCTCGGCCTCCGACTCCGGCCGGCGCCCACCGCCGCAGCGCTCGCCGTGTCCGCCATCACCCACTACGTCGCCGACCGGCAGGGCGGCCACTGGCGCGATGAGCAGCCGCGTGGGGTCGTCCGCCTTGCTCACGTCACCGGCAGCCGTGCCTGGCTCCAGCACGACTCTCAGGCCGGCTACCTGCTCGACCAGTCCTGGCACAAGGGCTGGATCACGATTGCTGCCCTCATCGCTGCCCGCTGACCCGGAGGCCATCATGTCGACTGCCGGAGTGATCATCATTCCTCAGCCCGCCCACCACGGTGCCTCCAGCAACATGCCGACCGGGTACGTCATCGGCTACATCGCCGTCGCGCTCATCGTCTGGGCCGTCGCCACCTACCTGCTCGCCAGGCACGACAAGGACACGGACGCCTTCCTGGCCGTCATCAGCGGCGCGCTCGCGGCCGTCTGCTGGCCCCTGACCATCCTGGCCGCGCCGTTCTGGCTGCTCGCTCGGGCTGCGGCCCGCAAGCCCAAGCGCGACTGACCTCACGCACAACGACGGGGCGCCCACAGCGGCGCCCCACCACCCGACCCACCACCCGCACAGCGCCAGGAGACCCGCCATGCTCCCCGCCCCGCATCTGGACCGCCTCCGTACCCAGCTCGGCCAGCTCCCCGAGCTGATAGTCCTCGCCCACCTCGCGCTCCGGCCTGGCTCCGGCCGGCGTGGGGCCCGTGTCTCCGGCGCCACCCGCACCGCGCCCCTGCCCTGCCGGGTCGACGTGCTGTCCCTCGTTGGCCCCACCGCCCAGGCTGGCGTGCACGACGACCACGGCGACCAGGACCAGACCCCCGGCCTCGACCTCCTCGCCAGCTGGGCCCGTACCGTCATCGAGGACCGGCAGCGAGCCAACGACTGGACCGGCTGGTTCTACCCGGGCAGCGGCATGCTGCACCCGCTCGACTGGCGGGAGTCCGACGTCAGCCTCGCCGTCGGCTACCTGCTGCTGCACCTCGACTGGGCTGCCGGCCGCCCGTACGCCCGGGACATGGCCGACGAGATCGGCCGACTCCACGGTCACCTCAACCGGACCACCGGCCAGCCCATAGCCCCTCCCGCCCGGCGGCAGGTCTGCCCCAGCTGCCAGCACCTCACCATCACCGTGCGGGCCGACGGGATGCGCGAGTGCAGCAACCCCGACTGCCTCTCCGTCCGCACCGCCGACGAGTACGCCGACCGCGCCGAGCAGACCCTCGCCGAACTCGCCGCGGCCTGACCTCTGCCAACCAGCGTCGGGCCAACCACCTGATGCGCCCGGATGCGCCACGGATGCGCCCTTGGTCACAGGCATGAAACGGCCCCGCCCGGACACTTCGGGCGGGGCCGTGATGCGTGGTGATGCGTCAGGCCTGCGGGGGCTTGGGGGTGGCCTTGGCGCTCACGACAGTGCGTTCACGCAGGGGTGGAACGCCGCCAGCTTTGGCGATGCGGCCCACGTGCTGCCGTTCGTAGGGAACTAGGCGGGTCACCTCGGACGGGCCGAGCGCGCGGGCCTTGAGTACATCGACGATGCCGGCGTTGAGCGCCAGTCGCGCTTCTTCGAGCTTAGCTTCGGCCTCGTTGTAGGCAGCACTGAGCTCGGCGAGCCGGGCGCGTGCCGCCTTTTGATCATCAGTGCTGGTCATGCCCCGATGATGCCACGCCCTGTTCCTTCGCTGATAGAGCCGACACCTGCCACCTTGTGATGCATCTTGACGTTGCAACCTCATGATGCAAGTATGGGCGAAGGCAAGCAGCACCGCCACCCCCAAGGGGAGGACTTAGATGACCGCTAGGGCCCGCAAGCTCATCCGCCGCACCATCACCGCGATCCGCACCACTGCCCAGATCGGTGTCGGCGTGGCGTACAAGATCCTCAACGGCCAGTTGAACGGCCACATCCGCACCAGCGACATGCTCAACCGCCTCGGCATTCAGCTGCCCGACGGCCAGCAGTCCTGGTACGGCCGGCACGTCGCCAAGGCCTACCGCGCCGCCCACGGCGGCCAGGACGCCCCGAAGGCATGGGTGCGGCACCGCACAACCAGTCGCTGGATCCACGTTTTTGTTTACGAGGCCAGCGACCCGGCCTTGATCACTGGCCTGTTCACGTACAAGGCCACCAGCAGCCTGGTCTCGCAGGCCGCGTTCACGGAGGCCGCCTGATGGCCGCCCGTTACGCCGCCGCTGACCTGCTCCGCCTCATCGCCGTCGACATCCTGGCCGGCTGCCCGCACGACGAGCCCGACGAGGCCGAGTGCCCGGAGTGCCAGGACCAGCGTGCCGCCGACGCTGCCGAGTACCGCGCCTACGCCTACCACTGACCAGCAGGAGCCCACCATGCGTGCCCACCTCATCGCCGGGGCCGCCACCGGCAACACCGAGGACTTCCTCTCCGCCGCCTTCGGGGCCTTCCAGGCCGGCGACCGCATCCGCTTCCTCACCCGGGACCGCGGCCTCGGCCTGTACTGGCGGACCGGCACCGTCACCCGGGTCACCACCGCGACCATCGCCGTCGACTGCGACCCGAACACGCTCGGCAGCCACGCCATCATCCGCCGCAACCACGCCTACGACCGCAAGCTGAAGCGCGCCGCCACCTACCGCATCGAGATCCGCCGCGACGTGCCGCGGCGACCCAGCGGCACCGAGCGGTGCGACAGGATCCGGGTCATCTGCGACCCCAGCAACACCACGGTCCACCAGAAGGTGCTGCCCCCCAACTCCGGCGGCATCGCGGACGCGATCCAGCACATGGGCTGGGACCTGCTCGGCGCGCTGACGCCCGCCGCCGACGTCGACCTGGTCGGCGACGTCCGTCGCATGCCCGCCACCACCTGAGCCACCACACCTCCCGGCGGCCGTGACCACACCGGCCGCCCACCACCCCGGAGCACCCCACATGACCCCCGACCAGATCCTCGCCGCCGGAATCATCCACATCTGCACCCCCGGCCGCCACGTCGGCTGGGACCACGACATCCAGGCCGACCTGGACGAGCGCGACGCCGCCGACCTTGCCGCCGCCGACGCCGACTTCGGCACCGACGAGTGGCGCCGGGCCTGCATCCGCCGCATCGGCGCCGAGACCCGCATCGGCACCGCCCTCGGCATCGGCCACCGCACCCGCATCGTCCGCTGGTAACCGACCACATCCGCCCCAGCCAGCCCTTCCCCGGAGCACACCACCTTGTCCACCACCCCGCCCGACTGGGCCCGAACGGCGGCCGCCAACATCAGCCGACACGCCGTCATGGGCCTCGTCCGCACCGCCGCCGCGCTCATGGCCGCCTGGTCTCTCTACGCCGTCGCCAGGCACTACGGCGTCCCGAAGGGACTCGCCCTCACCGCCGGCCTCGTCTTCGACGGCATTGCCTACCTGTGCCTCAGGTCCGCCAGCGACGCCATCCGCGCCGGACGCTCCGCCGCCCCCAGCATCCTGGCCACCCTCGGCATGGGCGCCACCTCTGTGTACCTCAACCTGGTCCACGCCGACATCACCAACGGCGGCCACCCCGCCCAGGTCCTCTACGCCTCCCCGGCCGTCGGCCTCCTCATCGTCTCCGCCCTCTCCTGGAACGCCGACCGAGCCACCGCCAGAGCCGCCCGCGGCGAGGACGCGTTCCGCCTCCCCTCCTTCGGCTTCTGGGGATGGGCGCTTGCTACCGAGGAGGCGACCACCGCAGTCCGTGAGCGGGCCATTGCCCACGTGACCAGCGGCGCATCCGCCACGCATCAGCCCGCATCAGCTCTCCCGGCCCTGGCGGCCGAGGACGCCATTGCCGCCGAGTTCGCCGAGATCGGCCCCGCCGCCGCCGTCCAGCGCGTCGCCGCAGCCCACCCCAACGCCACCGCCGACGAGATCGCCGACACCCTCGCTGCCTACCAGGTCACCGTCACCCCGACCCAGGTCGCCCTGCTGCTCGACCGCGCCGCCGTGCCGACCATCCGCCTCGACCGCATCTCGAAGCCCCCAGCCGCCGAGGAACACCCCGCGCTCGACCCCGCCCATGCGATGCGCGGTGATGCGCCCCAGGTCAGCGGCATGACGAAGGGCGACGCCATCACCACCATGGCACGCCACCTCGGTGGCCTCGACGCCGAACCCGCAGCCGTCGTCCAGCTCCTCGCTCTCCAGGGCATGGCGACCGACAACGCCTACGTCCGCACCGCCCTCTCCCGTGCCCGTAGGGCCGAGCAGAAGGCCAACGCGCAGACCGCCCAGCAGCGCGCCGAGTATGAGCGCCGCCACGGCAACGGCGGATACGCCTGAAGGACACCCCCGCGCACGCGAGCCCCGCCGCAGCGGGGCCACACCTCCAGCGCCCTCACACCAACCCTCCTGACCCGGAGACAGCCATGGGCCTCAGGTCCCTCCTCACCAGCGGCAACAAGACCGCAGACCCGACTCCGGCCGGCCGCACCGCCCGAGACCGGGCCCGCCGCGACCGCGAGATCCGCAAGATCGACGCCGGCACCGCCGCCTGGCTCCGCCGCGGCGGCCGCGGCCCCCGGGACGGCCGCTGATGAACATCCCCCCGCCCCCCGACCAGCCGCCCACCGCCGGCATGCCCCAGCCCGAGCCCCATGGCACGTGGTGGAGCAAGAACGGCCCGTGGAGCCAGCCCAAGCCCACCAACCTCCGCAAGACCGAGCCCGTCGGCGAGCATCCGGCCGTCGAAGACGACCACGACGAACCGACAACCGAGACAGCAGGGGAGCCCAACGCCCAGCGCATCTGGGTGTCCGAGTTCGCGGACGCCCTCGCCGATCGGTTGGGCACCCGAATCGGCACGATCCTCACCGAGACCCCAGAGGAACGCGCCGAACGCGAGCACACCGAACACGAGGCCAAGTACGAGGCCAAGGGCGAGACCGACGAACAGCGCGAGGCACGTCACCGGCGCGAGGCCATCGCCCGCCGCCAACGCGCCTCCGTCCTGTGGCGCCAGGACGACGCCGAACGCCGCAAGCGGTTTCGCCGCTGGTGCATCCTTACCGCCGCGTCTGCCGCCGGCGGCTACCTCCTGCACCTGCCCCAGCTCCTCACCGCCGTACCACTGCCCGTGGGCGTCGGCGCCCTCATCCTCGGCTGGGCATTCGACCGCAAGATGCGCGGCGGCGGACACGTCCGCGTCACCCAGGTCCGCGGCCCCGCCGTTCTCTACCTCTGCCTGGTCCGCGTACCCCTCGCGTCTGCGCTCATCGCCGTACTCGGACTCACCCCCCTCTTCGCTCTCACCCACCACTGACCAGGAGCCCCTCCCATGCTCGGCACCTTCGGCACCGGCGGCATCCTCATCGTCGTCATCCTCCTCCTCATCGCCCACGTACGCGGCGGCGGCAAGTTCCAGCCCGTCAAGTCCCACCACGTCTTCTACTGGGGCGCAGTCATCGGACTCACCGCAGCCAGTGCCGGAACCGCAATCCAGAAGGTCGGCCTGGTCGGCACCGAATTCTCCAACGCGCTCACCAAGCAGTCCGAGACGTTCGGCAACGTCGGCCCCGCAGCCGTTGCCGCAGCCATCGTGATCATCGCCTTCTGCTTCAAGCCCAACTTCCCCAAGGACCTGCTGTGCGGGATCGCGGCCCCCGGCATCCTCAGCGCCGCAGCCAACTTCTGGGCCGTCCCCGTGGGCATCTTCACCTCCCTCATGCACACCGTGGCCAGCTGATGCTCGAACAAGCCATCACCACCGCCATGGTGCCCGTGCGAGCCATGCTCGACGGCAGCCCCATCCTGGCGCGCCGACTGCTGGCCCCCGTGGGTAAGCGCCGGGCCACCGCCGCTGAAGAACGCGCCCGCATCCAAACGGCGCTCGCCGAAGGCCGAGCCGAGCAGCTGGCCAAGCTGACCGGGAAGGCCCGGGCCGCCGCCCTCCAAACTCACGCCGAAGAGGACCGAGCCGCCCGCAAGGAACGCCGCGGGCGCAGGTTCGAAGTCGCCGCGATCGGGGTCGTAGTCGCAGCCGTCGGAGGTCCCGTTGTGTGGACCGTTGTCGGACCTTGGGTTCCCACTGCCGTCTCGTCCGGCATCGCCCTGTGGTGGATCGCCGCCATGGCCCATGCCCCCAAGCAGACCGCCACTACTAAGGACGCCCCGGCGGAGACCGCAAGCACAGCCCCCGAACAGGACCCGGACGACGGCGAGTGGATTCAGGAGGACCCGGAGCCTGCGGTCCTCTGGGCCCTTGTTCGACACGTGGCGGCGCAGTCCGATCAGGGCACCGCCGCACACCTCCCTGACCTCCTCGCCGAGGGACAGCGGAGGGGCGAGTTCGACGGCTGGACGAAGACCGACCTGAAGGCTCTCCTGACGGTCCTCGGGGTGCCCGTCATCGAGAAGAAGAAGCTGACCTTCGCGGGCCAGCAACGGACCCGCCAGGCGGTCCTCCTGGCCGACCTCCCCGAGGTCGACCCGGCGCCCGTCCCGGCCATCGTCCAGAGCACCCTGCTGGCCGCCGCCAAGGGCGCTGCGTGAGCCCGCTCCCCGACCGGTCCCGCGCCCCACCCCCGGGGCGGCAAGTAGCCGGTAGGAACCGCAGGTCAGGGCACTTCCTACCGCGCGCCTACCGGCTCCCTACCGACCGCCCTACCGCCACTCCTACCGCCCGGAGACCACCATGCAGGACACCACTCAGCCCATCCTCGCCCGCTACCTCACCGTCGCTGGCAGCGGCACCCACAACGCCTCGCTGACCGTCGACATCATCAACGAGTCCCTCACCCGAGGCGCACTCCGCATCATCTGCTGGGGCTGCACCTGGACGGACCACCACTACACCAACAGCCTCTACTCCGACTCCCAGGACGAGGCCACCCAGCGCATCACCACCACACTGCCGGCCGCCCGCAAGTCCGCCCAGGAGCACGCCGAAACCTGCCGCGCCATGCCGGCCGACGCCTGACCCACTCCCCGCTTCCGCCGCCCCGTCCGAGAGGCGGTAGGCGGTAGGAACCACAGGTCAGCCCGCGCCTACCGCCCTACCAGTCGACCAACCCACCAGAACGGATAAGCACATGACCACCTACCAGTGGCCCAACAAGACCATCCCCGAATTCACGCTGGAGGAGCTGGTCGCGGCCCTCAAGGCTGCCGAGCAGGGCGACCAGAAGATGAACCCCGCCGTGGTCGAGAGCTGCCGCCGCGAGTGGGAGCGCCGCCACGGGCTCACCGAAGACGAGGCCTGACCCCCCACCCCCGACCGCCAACCCGAAAGGTGACCACATGACCACCGCCGAGAAGCTCGCCGCCGCCCACGCCCGTCTCACCGAGCTGCAGCAGCGCTTCATGGAGTACGCGAGCGACGCGGACGAGCGCGGCCGGATTTACGCCCAGATCTGCACGACCCGCCGCGAGATCGACCGCCTCGCCAACATCCAGCCGGCCGCCTGACCCCAACTCACCACCGCACCTGACCAACACCCTGAGAGGACCCACCATGGCCACCACCGACTCGCACGCGTACACGACCAAGCAGGGCAGCGAGATCATCAAGCGGCAGGACCACCTGGGCACCGCGGTTTACCGCTGCACCGGCTGCGACGTCTACTGCGCCGCCACCGACGACCAGGCCCGGCAGCACGCCGAGACCTGCGACAAGTAAGCGCCCCGGGGCGGCCGTCACAGCCTGGCAGCAACGCCGACCGCCCCGGGCCCCTCGCAACCCACCAACGAGCACGAGGAGAGCCCATCATGGCCTACGCCAACGGCACCGAACAGCCCGAGCCGATCATCCTCGAGCGCGGCAGCGGACAGAGCACCATCTGGCCCCAGCCCACCCCGCAGCCCCAGCCCGAGAAGTAGCCACCACCAACCCGCCCGTCCCGGCACTACCCGGGGCGGGCGTCCGCACGAGAGAATGCAGACATGAACCGAACCCGCCCGGATTGGCGTTCCTCCTGGATCGGGCATCTCATCGGGGTCCACTCGCCGTCAGCTCTTTTCACCGGCCGGTGCTGGTGCCAGCGGAGGCGGCGAGGCCTGCCTCCTCAGCGGGCCACTGACTGCGACGCACCACCGCTTGCGCTTGATCGCCGCCCGTCGTAACCTGCGTTGCAGCAGGTAGCCCCTGCCCAGAAACGCCTCGAAGGCCCCGACAGCACACGCTGCGGGGCCTTCGTGCTGCCCGGGGAGGTGCCATGGCCGTCCGCTACCCCAACCCGCCGCTCCACCAGATCCGCCCGGACGACATCGCCGACCGAGCCGACACCGCCGCCGCGTTCGGCGTCTCCGAGTCCACGGTGAAGAAGTGGGTGCTGCTCGGCCTCATCGAAGCCCTCCCGCTCCCCGGCGGACCGCACCTCTACCACCTGCCCACCGCCGCCCGCGCCGAGCTAGCCACCTGGCGCAACGGCGCCGACCGGCCCGCACGCGGCGGACGCCCACCCGGCTGGCGCGTCGGACAAGCCGCACAAGCTGCGTAGGAGGCGACCATGTCCGGACGCCAACTCGGCCCCGTCACCGACGAGGTCCGCGCCGAGATCCTCCGCCTCCACGCCGAGGGCCTGTCCCGCAACGAGATCATGCGGCGCGTCGACCGATCCGCCCGCACGGTCACCGAGACCGTCCACAACGCCGGCCTCGCCTTCGCCCGGTCCGAGCAGGTCATTGCCGCCACTAGGGCCCGTCAGGCCGACAATCGCGACCGCCGTACCCGCGCCGTCCAGCGCATCTACGACCGCGTTGAGCGAATCCAGGATCGCCTCGAAGAGGACGAGTACAGCTACCAGCACGTCACCCACACCGGCATGGTCGTCACCATCACCGACGAGTACCCGCCCGCCGCCGATGAGAAGCACCTCGGCTCTGCGGTCACCGGCTACCTGAACTCCGCAGCCCGACTCGAAGCTGTTGACGCCGGCACCGGCGCCGACGAGGCCCTGTCCATGCTCGGCGCCCTCGCGGCCGGCATCGCGCGTTACGCGGAGGAGGACACCGGCGAGGAGGGCTGATGCTCGACCAGCTCCCGCTCTCCCGAAAGCAACTCCGCTCGATCGCGCAGGCCACGGCCCGCATCAACATCTGGTCGGGTGCGATCCGCTCCGGCAAGACCATCGCCAGCCTGCTGGCGTTCCTGATCGCGATCTCAACCGCACCCACCGCGGGCCTGATCGTGATCGTGGGCAGGAGCCTGCAGACGATCGAGCGCAACGTCCTCGACCCGCTGCAGACGATTGAGCTGTTCGGCCCGCTCGCCCGGCAGGTTCACCACACCCGCGGCGCCACCACCGCCACCATCCTCGGCCGCACGATCCACCTGATCGGCGCCGCTGACGCCCGCGCCGAGGGCCGCCTGCGCGGCCTCACCGCCTCACTCGCCTACGTGGACGAAGCAACCCTGTTGCCCGAGGGGTTCTGGAACCAACTCCTCGGCCGACTGTCAGTGCCGGGCGCCCGGCTGTTCGCCACCACGAACCCGGACAGCCCAGCCCACTGGCTGAAGCGGAAGTTCCTCGACCGGCACGCCCAACTGGACCTGCAGTCGTGGCACTTCACGCTGAACGACAACCCGAGCCTCGCGCCGGCCTACGTTGCAGCGCTCAAGGCGGAGTACGTCGGACTCTGGTACCGGCGCATGATCGACGGGGCTTGGGTCGCCGCCGAGGGCGCCGTCTACGACATGTGGGACCCCGAACAGCACGTCGTGGCAGCCGACCGGGTACCCGCAATGCAACGACTGCTGGCGCTCGGCGTTGACTACGGCACCACCAACCCGTCCACCGGGCTGCTGCTCGGCCTCGGAACGGACCGGCACCTGTACCTGGTGGACGAGTGGCGCCACGACCCGCAGCAGGGCCACCAGCGCCTCACCGACGGGCAGCTGTCCGCGTCGCTGCGGCAGTGGATGGCCGACCAGCGCCACGCACCGGAGTGGGTGGTCGTCGACCCGGCGGCGGCCTCGTTCCGCGTGCAACTCCACCAGGACGGCGTGACAGCACAGGAAGCCGACAACGACGTGAGCCGCGGTATCAGCCTGTTGGCCACGCTGCTGGCCCAGGGCCAGCTGCTGGTGTCCGACCGCTGCACGGGGTTCATCAACGAGGCCCCGGGCTACTCGTGGGACCCGAAGGCCACCGAGGACGGCAAGGACCGGCCAATCAAGGTCGCCGACCACAGCCTGGACGGCGGCCGGTACGCCATCACCACCACCGAGGCGCTGTGGCGCCCCCATCTGATCACCCCGCTGGAGATGGCGGCCTGACCTGCGAGGAGGTGTCCTGGTGCCCCTGCCGGACGAGGACAAGGCGTGGCCGCCGAAACGCCTCACACCTGCCCTGAAGGCCATCGATGAGTGGGACACCTGGTGGGCCGGCGACCCGCAGCGGCTCACCACCCTCTACGGCGGTGGCGGCACCTACGGCATGCCCGACCCCAAGGTGTCGCAGTACCGGGGAGGGATGCTGGGCCGGATCTCCCGCTGGTGGTGGGGCACCCCGCCAGCCCCCGGTGAGCTCCGTTCCCACACCCACATCCCGATCGCCGGCGACATCTGCTCCGCGAGCGCCAACCTCCTGTTCAGCGAGCCGCCGAGGATCAGCGTCGTCGACTCCGACACCACCCAGGCCCGGCTGGACAGCGTGTGTGGCGATCGCTTCCACGCGACGCTCCTGCGCGCCGCCGAACTGGCTGCCGCACTGGGCGGGGTGTACCTGCGGCCGGTCGCTGACACTACGCTCGCCGACGAGCCGTGGCTCGACGTCGTCCACCCCGACCGGGCCTGGCCAGAGTTCACCTGGGGCCGGCTCTCCGCCGTCACGTTCTGGCGGATCGTCGAATGCGAGGATGGCCAGGTCTGGCGCCACCTCGAGCGCCATGAGCCCGGCGCCATCCTCCACGGCCTTTACCAGGGCACCGACGACCGCCTCGGCCACCCGGTACCGCTGGAGGAGCAGGAGGAGACCGCACCGCTCGCCGCCAAGGTCGACAGCGAGGGCCGGATCCTCACCGCCTACCCGCGGCTCGGCGTCGCCTACATCCCCAACCAACCCACCCGCAAGTGGCGGAGCCTGCCACTGCTGTCCAACCTCGGCCGCTCCGACCTCGACGGCGTCGAGAACCTCATGGACGACCTCGACCAGGCCCACGCATCCTGGATGCGTGACCTGCGTCTCGGTGCCGGCCGGGTTGTTGTCCCGCAGTCGATGCTGCAGTCCCTCGGCCCGGGCCGAGGCGGCTACTGGAACCCGGCCCAGGAGATGTACACCGGCCTGGACATGCTGACCAAGCCCGGTGAGAGTCCCCTGACTCTGGTGCAGTTCAACATCCGGGTAAAGGAGCACCAGGACACCTGCGACGACCTCGTCAAGAAGATCGTTCGCTCGGCCGGTTACAGCGAGCAGACGTTCGGTTCGGACGGCGAGGTCGCGGTCACCGCAACCGAAGTTAATGCCAAGGGCCAGCGCTCGGAGACGACCCGCGGCAACAAGATCCTCGCGTGGCGGCCAGGCCTCGGCGACGTCATCCAGGCCCTGCTCGCCATGGACGCCGACCTGTACCGCTCCGGCGCAGACTGGCGCCAGCGCCCCCTCGTCGAGTTCCAGGACGGCATCCAGGAGGACGCCCTCACCCTGGCCAACACCGCCGAGGTTCTGGAGCGGGCCAAGGCCGCGAGCACGGCCACCAAGGTCCGCATGCAGCACCCCGACTGGGACGACGCCCGAGTCGCTGCCGAGGTCGCGGCGATCCACGCCGAGACCGGCCAGGCCGTGCCCGACCCGATGCAGACCGGCCTCGTCCCCTAGGAGGCCCGCATGCCGGTGTCCCCGGACATGGCCGAGGACCTCGCCCGTACTGTCGGCTCCCTCTATGAGCAGGCCGAGCTCGCCCTGCTGGAGCGCCTGCGCGCTGACCTGGCGGCCGGCATCGACAGCCCAATGTGGGTGAACCAGAAGCTGGCCGGTCTCGGCGACTTCCAGCAGGGCATCCGCGCACTGCTCGACGGCCTGCACGCCGATACCGACGGCGCCCTGCGGGAGGCCATCTCGCAGGCGTACGAGCGCGGCCAGCAAGCGGCCGTAGCCGAACTTGGCGCCCTGCCGGTCGGGCAGGCAGCAGCAGCGGCCGAAGCCCTGCCCGGTGCGGCCGTCGTGGACCGCCTTGCCGCGGCGGTCATCGGCGATACGGGGCCGGTGTACCAGAGGGTGCTGCGGGTCAGCGTGGACGTCTACCGGCAGACCGTGGCCGAGGCCGCCGCCTCCGCGCTCACCGGCGCCGAGACACGCCGTCAGGCCGCCGCCCGCGCACTCGCCCGCTTCGCGTCCAAGGGCGTGACCGGGTTCGTCGACAAGGCCGGCCGATCCTGGGACATGGCCTCCTACGCCGAGATGGCGACCCGCTCGGCCGTCGGCAAGGCTGCCGTCCAGGCTCACACCGACCGGCTGCAAGCAGCAGGCCTTGACCTGGTCGTCGTCTCCGACAGCCCGGAGGAGTGCCCGCTCTGCCAGCCGTGGGAGCGCAAGATCCTCTCCATCGGCGGGTCGGGCGCCCGGACCATCGAGATGCAGCACGCGACTGCCGACGACCGCACGGTGACCGTGCACATCGCCGGGTCCCTCGCCGACGCCCGCGCCGCAGGCCTGCAGCACCCCAACTGCCGCCACCGGGTCAGCGCGTACCTGCCCGGCGTCACCCAGCGCCCGCCCGTCCAGGAGGACCGGGCGAGCTACGAGCAGACCCAACAGCAGCGCTACCTCGAGCGGCAGATCCGCACCTGGAAGCGGCGGGCTGCGGCGGCGATGGACGAGGACCAGCGCAAGGCAGCGAACGCCAAGGTCCGCGACTACCAGGCGAAGGTGCGGGACCTCCTGGCCGAGACCGACGGTCTGCCCCGCAAGAGCCACCGCGAGCAGACGGGCACCGCCCGCTGACGGACCTACTCTGCGAGGAGCGTGCCGTCCGGAAGCAGATCGGCCTGCCGCAGATGGGCGGCGAGGTCACGGATGCCCTCGAGGTAGCCCTTGTTGAAGTCGGTGGGGTTCTCCGCGAACTCGCCCTCTTCGAGCCGCTGAGCGTACCCGTCGATCCAGTGGGCGATGGCCAGGTGATTGCGGTACAGGTCAGCCCGCTCCCCGGCGAGGGCCTGTTCGGCATCCGCCTGGTTCCAGTGGGCGAGCCGGTCCTTGTCGAAGTCGAGCAGCTGCTCGTCGTTGGTTGCCATGGCGGAACGGTAGCCCACGGTGCTGACAGCCCACAGTCTTCCGGCCGCCGGGTGCGGCCGGGTGAACCACTGGCCCGCCAGGAGCGGGCCACCCCAGGCCGGCCAGGAGTCGGCCCCGACGCGCCCCAGGAGGGCACGATGCGACGCTCAACCCTGCCCCGTACCGGCTGGGCCCACCCCTACGGCCACGCCCCTTTCTCCCCGGTCTTCTATGCCGACGGAGGGGACGGCGGCGACTCCGGATCCGGCGGCGACGCTGGCAACGGTGAGTCCACCGGTGCCGGCAGCACCGACGACGGCGAAGGCGGGACGGACGACACCGGCAGCACGGACGACGCCGATGGCGCCCCGAAGCCGAAGCCCCCGGCCAAGGGTGCCGACCAGGCGGCGGAGATCGCCCGGCTCACCAAGGAGCTCGCCGACACCCGCAAGGAAGTCGGCAAGGAGCGCACGACCGCCAAGGAGACCGCGGCCCAGGAGGCCCGGACCGCCCTGGTGCAGGAACTCGGCAAGGCGCTCGGCCTGATCAAGGACGAGAAGGCACCGCCGCCCGACCCGGCCAAGCTCACCGCCGAGATCGAGCGCGCGCAGGCCGCGCATCGCGAGACCGCCATCGAGCTCGCGGTGTTCAAGGGGGCTGCGGCCCACGGCGCCGACCCGGGCGCGCTCACCGACAGCCGAGCGTTCATGGCCAGGCTCGGCAAGCTCGACCCCACCGACGACAAGTTCGCGACGAAGGTCGGCGAGGCCATCAAGCAGGCCGTCACCGACAACCCCAAGCTCGCCGCGGCCCCGGCCAAGACCGACTCCGGCGCGGCCGACTTCAACGGCTCCACGGGCGACAAGCCCACCAAGACCAGCAGCGTCGAAGCCCAGCGCGAGGCCTACCGCAAGGGCCGGCGCTAGACCTGACAGGAGGCCCTCGTGGCCAACACCTTCCTCACCCCGAGCATGATCGCCACCCGTGCCCTCGCCACCCTGTACGAGAACACGGTCATGGCCCAGCTCGTCCACCGCGACTACGAGGCCGACTTCCAGGGACGCCAGGGCGACACCATCACCGTCCGCAAGCCCGCGGTGTTCACCGCCAACGAGTTCAACAGGTCGACCGGCATCGTCCCGCAGAACATCACCGAGTCCGGCGTCGCGGTCACCCTCAACCACATGCCCGACGTGTCCGCCGTCGTCACCACCGAGCAGCTCGCCCTGAACATCAACGACTTCGGCGTCCAGATCCTCGACCCGATGATGAAGGCGATCGCGGAGAAGATCGACCGCGACCTGCTCGCCCTGCGCTCCGACATCGTGCAGACCATCGGCAACGCCACCGCGAATGCCGCGGGCGAGGACTACCAGGGCTACAACGGCGCCTACCCGTGGTCGGACTCCCGCGTCCTGATCCAGGCCGGCGAGGTGCTCGACACCAAGCTCGTGCCGATGGACGAGCGGCGCGTCGTCGTCGGGCCGCGCACCAAGGCGCGCTGGATGGCCGAGAAGATCTGGCGGTCCGCGGAGAAGCGCGGCTCCACCGTCGGCCTGGAACAGGCCCAGTTCGGCTCTACGGCCTCCGGGTTCGACCCGTACATGACCCAGAACGTTCAGGGCCCGGCCGGGACGCCCACGACCGGCCAGCCGACCACCGAAGTCGACCTCGCCTTCCACAAGTCGGCGTTCGCCCTCGTCACCCGCACCCTGGAGATCCCCCCGGGTGCTCAGGACGCCGCGATCATGAACTTCGAGGGTTTCGCCCTGCGCGTCGTCTACGCCTACGACATCAAGTACAAGCAGACCACCGTCTCGGTCGACACGCTGTACGGCACCAAGACCCTCGACCCGAACCGCGCCGTCCTCATCCAGGGCCCGCTCGCCCCCTGACCCGAACGGAGCCCCTGGTGACGTACGCGTACTGGAACCAGAACACCGGGCAAATCGCCCGGTCCGACGAGCCGAACGTCCGGCTGGAGCTGCTGGACAACTGGCACCCCATCGACCCGGCCGTGACGGACGAGGACGCCCCAAAGCCGGTCTCCGGCGGGGTGTTCCGGCCGGTCGAGCTGCCGCACATCCCGCCGCCGCCCGATGCCGAGCAGGAGCAGGCGGACGGCGGCGACACGGAGGGCATCCCGCCGCCCGCCGAGTCCGCCCCGGTCGCCGACTGGCGCGCGTGGGTGATCGCCAACGTTGTCGACAACGACCCGGCCGTCCACGCGGAGATCGAGAAGACCCCGAAGTCCGACCTGATCCAGAAGTACGGAGGCTCCCGTGCCGAGGACTGACCTGCCGGCCGCGCAGCAGGTGAGCGCGTCCACGCCGATCGCCGCGCTCAACCTCGCCGCGGTCGACGGTACCAACGGCAACCAGTGGACGTACCGGGGAGACCAGCTTCTCGTGGTCCGCAACGGCGCCGGCGCCAGCATCACCGCCACCATCAGGTCCGCGACCACCGTGGACGGCCTGGCCGTCCCGGACCGAACAGTATCCATCGCGGCGGGTGCGACCGCGGTCGTCCTCGAGGCCCAGGTCGCCCGGCAGCCCTCCAACGGCAAGGTCTACATCGACTGGTCGTCCGGCACGTCCGTGACCGCCGGGCTGATCGACCCCGCGTAGACGGAAGGAGGCGACCGTGGCCCGCGTGTACGCCACCGTCAGCGACTACCAGGCCGTCACCGGGCAGGCCCCCGGAGCCGACACCGAACGGCTGCTGGCCGATGCCTCGGAGATGCTCGACGCCACGGTGCTCCGGACCGCCTGGTACCAGGTCGACAGCGTGGGCATGCCGACTGACCCGGTCGTCATCGAGGCGTTCCGCCGGGCCACCTGCCGTCAGGTCGCCTGGTGGGGCTTGGTCGGGGACTCGACCGGTGCGGCCGGCGCCGGCTGGGGCTCCGCGTCTATCGGGTCGGTGTCCCTCGGTCGCGGGGCGGGCTCCAGCGGCTTGCCGGACGGCTCCGACTCGGCCGCGCGCCAGGTCGCCCCACAGGTCTGGGACGCTCTGCGTTCGCCCGACCTGGCCCCGGAGCGACTGCTTCTCGGGTCGGTGCTCGCCCCGTGAGCGCCCTTCCCGGCTGGCTACTGCAGCACACGGTCACCATCGAGCCGTACGAGGGCACCGGTGCCTACGGGCACGTCTACGGGCCGCCTACGGCGGTGCGGTGCTTCCTGGACGAGCAGACCCGGACCGTCCGTACCCCGGCCGGCGACCAGACGACCAGCAGCGGCACCGCCTACGCCCCGCTGGCCACAGTCGCGCCGCCGCTGTCCCGCGCCACCCTGCCCACCGGCCGCACGACGGTCGTCATCCAGGCCCTGCGACGCGACGGCGGCCAGCTGCCGGTGCCGTCCCACCTGGAGATCCAGCTCGAATAGAGGAGGCTGCCGGTGGCTGGTCGCGTTCGTCTCACCCTCAACCTGGAGCAGGTCACCTCGGAGTTCCGGGCCGCTGCCGCGCAGGGACTCCTGGACGGCATGGAACACGTCCTCGCCCAGTCCACTGCCCTGGTGCCACTGGACGAGGGCCCGCTCCAGCACTCCGGCACGGCCTCGGTCGACCCGTCCTCGCTGCGGGGCGCCGTCGCCTACGACACCCCGTACGCGGTGCGCCAGCACGAGGACATGACCATCCGGCACGCTTCCGGCCGGCAGGCCAAGTTCCTCGAGCAGCCCCTCAACTCCGAGTCGGGGACGGTGTGGGAGCTGGTGGCGGCCCGCATCCGGCGGGGGCTGCGCTCGTGACCGGTCCATCGATCACCACGCTCCTGACCGAGGGCCTCGCCGTGATGCTCGCTGATGCTGGCCTCGGCACGTGGCGGCCCAGCGGCGTCTACACCGCGGCGGAGACCGGCATCACGGTGGCGATGATGCCGCCCGAGCCGGACCGGGCAATCTGCCTCACCCCGTACCCGGTGACCGACGGGCCGATGACCGAGGCCGTGGTCGGCGTGCAGGTCCGCATGCGCGCCGGCCGGGACCCGCGGGCGGTCGTCGGCCTAGCCGACGCGGTGTTCGACCTGCTCCACAACCGCGCGCACGCGGTGGTCGGCGGCATCAAGTGCCCGCTGATCTGGCGCAACTCCCAGGCGTGGATCGGCGCCGACTCGCGGGACCGCATGGAGCTGACCGCGAACTACTACCTGAACGTCTCGCGCCCGGCGGGCGCGAACCTCGACCCCTAGGAGGGGACCGTGGCCACGGACACCATCGCACTCGCCCGCCGCTGGCGGCTGGAACTCAACGCCGGCACGACCGCGACGCCGGACTGGCAGCAGGTCTTCGGCATCTCGGAGTTCACTGCGAAGATGCCCCCGAACATCGAGGACTCCAGCACCTACGACTCCGGTGGGTGGAAGGAGAACACCAAGACCGGACAGGAGTGGTCGATCGAGCTCACGATCAACCGCAAGATCGACGACCAGGCGAAGACCTACGTGCCCACCCACGAGCAGCTGAGGCTGGCCGCGTTCGCCTCCGGGTCCGCCTCCTACATCCAGCTCCGGTACATGGACCGCAACGGCCTGCCCGAGGCCTACCAGGGCCGCGCCCTGGTCACCTGGGAGCCGCAGGGCGGCGCCTACACCGACCTCGACACCGTCAAGGTCACGCTGACCGGCGACGGCCCGCTCGTCCCGATCACGAACCCGCTCGCCTGATGGCCCGCCAGTTCGCCGCGCTGGACGCGGCACTCGACGACGCCATCGAACTGCCCGCCGGTCCGAACGGCGAGCTCTACCGCATCGAGGGCCCGTCCGCCGCGGACGGCCTGCGCATCGAGCGCATCATGACTCTCGCCACCCGCTTTGCTGCCGGCGGTGAAGCGCCCGAGGCCGAGGTGCTCGACGACGACGCCGAGCTTGACCTGTATAAGGCGGCACTCGGCGGCTCCTACGACCGGCTCCGCGAGGAGCTGTCGTGGCCCCGCTTTCGGCACGTCGCGATGACGGTCGTGTTCTGGATCACCGCTGACGCCGCCACCGCCGAACGCTACTGGGCCTCGGGGGGCGACCCTTCTCGCCTCGCCCCGAACCGGGAGACCCGTCGCGCTGGCACCCGGTCCTCGGGTACGGCGGCGGCGAGCAAGACCCCGCGACGGGGCTCTACGAGTGGTACGAGCCGCCGCCCGGCCAAGCCCCGGGCCGCGAAGGCCTGACCTGGGCCGCACTGCTGCAGCAGTGGCCGCTCATCGAAGCCGACCTCCACCAGGTCTACGGCGTGGACATCGGCGCCCCCGGTCTGCTTCGTGAGCGCTCCTGGCGCTGGCTGCAGGTCCGCCTCCTCGGCCTGCTGAGCACCAAGTCTCGTATCCAGCGGCACTTCTTCCCGCCTGACCAGGCTGGCTGACCTGATCCGAGGGGAGGCGCCGCATGGCACTGACCGTTGGAGAACTCACCGGCTTCGCGGACCTTGACTCCAGCCGCTTCGATGCTGGGGTACAGCGCATCGGCCGCGGCATGACTGCCCTGGCCGACGAGGTCGAGCAGGAAGCCGCCCAGGCTGGGCAGGACGGTGGCGAGGCGCTCGGCGAGAACCTCGGCAAGGAGGCCGAGCAGGGCGCCGAGAAGGCCAGTAGCCGCATCGGCACCGCCCTCAAGACCGTTGCGGTCACCGCCGCAGCAGTCGGCCTCGCGGCCGGCGCCGCCCTCATCAAGGGTGTCACCGGCGCGATGGAGCAGGAGCAGGTCGCCGGGAAGTTGGGCGCCCAGCTCGGCGCCACGCCGGAAGTGGCCCGCCAGTACGGGCAGATCGCGGGCCGCATGTACGCGGACGCCGTCACCGAGGACGTCCAGGGCGCCGCCGACGCGATCCGCAGCACCATGTCGGCCGGGCTGCTGCCACCTGGCGCGACGAACACCCAGATCCAGCAGATCGCCACCAAGGTCCACGACCTGGCGGACACCTTCGAGCTCGACCTGGGCCAGAGCGCCAATGCGGCTGGTCAGATGATCAAGACCGGGCTCGCCAAGGACGGCGCCGAGGCGCTCGACGTCATGACCCGCGGCATGCAGGTCATGGGCCCGCGCGCCGACGACCTCGCCGACACGTTCAACGAGTACTCCACGATCTTCCGGCAGATGGGCCTGTCGGCAACCCAGGCCACCGGCCTACTCGCCCAAGGCATGGCCGCCGGCGCCCGCGACACCGACGTCGTCGCGGACTCCCTCAAGGAGCTCGTCCTCATCACCCAGGGTGGCGGCGACGCCGTCAACGAGGCCTTCGCCAAGATCGGCCTGTCCGGATCGGCGATGCAAAAGGCGTTCGTTGAAGGCGGGCCGGCCGCTGCCCAGGGTCTCGACACGCTCCTCGACCGGCTCCGCGCGATGAAAGACCCGGTGGAACGGCAGAGCGTCGCGCTGACCCTCTTCGGCACCAAGTCGGAGGACGTTCAGCGCGCCCTCTACGCCCTCGACCCGTCCTCAGCCGTCGCCGCTCTCGGTGACGTCGGCGGGGCAGCCGACCGCATGGGCACCTCCCTGCGCGACAACGCCAGCACGAGGATCGAGCAGTTCAAGCGCGGCATCGAGCAGGGCTTGACCGAGGTCGTCGGGGGCCGCGTTCTGCCCGTCCTGGAGCGCGTGATCGGCCTGGTGGAGTCCCGGTTCGGACCGGCGTTCAGCGCGGCGGCCAGCTGGATCACCGGCACCGCGGTGCCTGCTGCTGTGTCGTTCGGGCGCACGTTGATCGACACGGTTGTGCCGGCTGTCACCCGGATCGGCGGCGAACTCGCCGACCGGTTCGGCCCGGTGGCCGCGAAAGCCGGCCAGGTACTGCGGGACGACCTTTCCCCTGCGGCGGCCAAGCTCGGCCGCTTCCTGCGGGACGACGTCGTCCCGCCTGTGAAAGATGCGGCGCGGTGGCTCGGCGAGCACCTCGTCCCCGCCGCTGCCACGGTCGCAGGCGTACTTGTCGGCACCGTCATCCCAGCCCTCGCCGACACTGCACGGTGGCTGTCCGACAACCGGACCACCATCGCAGTGGTGGCCGGGGTCATCACTGCGGTGCTGCTGCCGGTCCTGATCACGACCGCCGTGGGCTACGCGCAGGCCGGGATCGCTGCGACCGTCAGCGCGGCACAGCAGGTCGCATCGTGGGTTGCCGCGGGCGGTTCAGCCGTCACCAACGCCGCGCTGTCCGTCGTCGCGGCGTATCAGACCGTGGCCGGATGGGTCGCGGCCGGTGCCTCCGCCGTCGCATCCGGCGCCCAGCAGGTGTGGGCGTGGGTCACCTCGGGGGCCGCGGCCATCGCCAGCGGTGCCCAGCAGGCCGCCGCATGGATCACCATCGGCGCGCGGATCGTGTGGGGCATGGCCCTCCAGGCCGCGGCCGTGGTCGAGATCGTCGCCGGGTGGGTTCTGATGGGCGCCCAGTCGATGCTTCAGGCGGCCCGCATGGCCGCGGCCTGGGTACTTGCCATGGGCCCGCTCGGCTGGGTGATCGCCGCCGTCGTCGGCCTCGTGGCGCTGGTCATCGCGAATTGGGACACGGTACGCAACGCCACTGTGGAGGCCTGGAACTGGGTCTCCAACGCGGCTGTCTCCGCCGGGCGCGCAATCGTCAATTTCTTCACCGGCTGGGGCCTGGCCGGCGTGCTCTCCCAGATCTGGAGCACCGTCTACAACGGAGCGGTGGCCGGTTGGAACGCCACGATCAACTGGATCAAGGGCGTCCCGGGATGGATCCGCGATGGGATCGGCAACCTGGGAAATCTGCTGGTCAGCGCGGGTACCGACGTCATCCGCGGCCTATGGCAGGGCATCAGCAGCATGGGCAGCTGGCTCAAGTCGCAGATGATCAGCCTGGTCGTGAACACGATCCCCGGACCGATCAGGGAAGCACTTGGCATCCACTCACCGTCTCGGGTGATGGCCGACGAGGTCGGGCGGTGGATCCCCGCCGGCATCGTCTCGGGCATCCAGGCCGGGGCTGGCGACCTCGACGCCACGATGCGCTCTCTCGTCCAGCCTCCGCCGGTACCGGCCATGGCCGGGTCTGCTGTTGGCGGCACCGGCTACGGCGCCGCACCGGCGAGTGGCGGGTTCCAGATCACCAACTACTACGAGTCCGACAACGGTTCAGCGGCTGCCACCGCCGAAGAGCTGCTGTGGCTGGCCAAGAGCAGGGGGTGAGGCTCCGTGCCATCGGTGACCTGGCTCGGCTCCCAGCCCGGACACGTGCAGTACGGCGACCTCCTCATCGGCCCCGGCACCGGGTGGAGCATGGTCGCCGACCCGCCGATACAGGGCTGGGAGGAGACCGTCCCGGTCGACTCCGGAACGGTGCTTCGCAGCCAGCAGCACGGCGCCAGGCCGGGGCGCCTCCTGGGCCAGGTCCGCACTGTGACGATCAACCTGATCGGCCGGTGTGAACCTGGCCAGGCCTCGACAGCGGCCCGGGCCCTGGCAGCGAAGACGCCACCGGATGCCACCGACGAGGTGCCGCTGGTCGTCCAGCTCGACGACATGCCCCTGCTGGCCTGGGGGCGCGTCGTCCGCCGGTACGTGCCGCCGAGCACCGCGACCCGCAACGGCCTGATCAAGGGCGCCTCCCTTCAGATCGTGTGCACCGACCCACGGCGCTACCAGCTCACCGAGCAGAGCGTCAGCACCGCACTGCCCGCCGGTGAGGCCGGCCTGTCCTGGGGCAGCCCGACAGAGACGGGCCTCGACTGGGGCAACCCCACGGAAACCGGCCTGGCCTGGGGCACTCCGGGCAGCACGGGCGACATCACCGTCGTCAACGCTGGTGACGCGCCGGTACATCCCGTCATCGAGCTCCGCGGCCCGGTGACCACGCCGAGCATCACCGCAGGCTCCCTGCGGTTGGAGTACGACCTCACGCTCGCCGCCGGCGATGTGCTGGTGGTGGACACCTGGGCAGGGACGGTCGACCTGGCCGGCCAGTCCCGCCTTGGCACCGCCACTCTCCGCAGCGTGCCCGAGGGTGCGTTCCTGCTGCCGCCCAGCAGCACCACCACCCTCTCGTTCCGTGCGAGTCCCGGCAGCACCGATCCCGCCGCGTCCGCCACCGTCCGGTGGCGCTCCGCCTACTGGTAGCCGAGGAGGCACCCGATATGACCGTGCGCTCCACCTGGCTTCTCAACCCGGGCCAGACCAGGTCCGACACCCGACTCAGCCCGGTGGGGACATGGACCCCGACCGGACCGACCACGACCCGCTCCGGCGTCGTGCCCGGCGGCAACCCGCTCACACTGACCATCACCGGCATGACCGCCACCATCGACGTCGGCCGAGCCGTGGTTCAGGGCACCACCGGGCAGGGCGCCTACGGCATGGTTGTCACCGCCCCGGAGACGGTCACCATCGCCAACGGGCATGCTTCCCAGACCCGCTACGACACGATCTGGCTGGTCGCCTACGACAAGTTGTACGACACGAGCGGCCAGATGCTGGCCGCGGTCGTCTACCAGCAGGGCACCCCCGGCAACGGCGCTCCGCCGACCGCCCCGGCCACCGGCACCGCCTACCTGCGGCTGTGGGACATCCAGGTCCCGGCCGGCGCCTCCGCCGGCTCCCCGCCGAACTGGGTTGGTGGCGGCCTGCTGACCGACCGTCGCGTCTACACTGCCGCGGCCGGGGGGATCACCCCGGATGGTTCCACCGTGGGCGCGTTCCCGGGCCAGTACCGTGACGGCGGCTTCCTGGAGCGGTACACCGGCGCCGCGTGGGAGTCCCGGCTGTACCTCGGCACGTCCGGCCGGGTCGTCATCGGCGGGGACGCTGCCCTCTATCGGGGCGCCACAGGCCAGCTCCGGACGGACGGTGACCTGATGGTCGGCGGCAGCATTCTCGGCCCCGCCTGGACCCCGTACACGCCTACCTGGTCCGGACTGACCGCCTTCGGCCAGTCCACGTCCGCTGGCCGGTGGTACCGCGTGGGCCGCATGATCACCGTGCAGGCGTCCCTGACCTGGGGCACCGGCAGCACGCTGGGCAACGGGCCCATCAACCACTCCCTCCCCACGCCGTCGGCGAACGCGGGTCAGGCCGCCCCGGCCGCTGGCTACTACGTCGACCCCGGTGCCGGCGCCTACCGGCCGCTGACCAGCATCATCACGAGCGGTGCCAGCAGCGCCGGCGTGCTCGCCCCCACCGGAACCCAGACGCTCGCCAACCCCGGGCTCTCCTACAACTGGGTGAGCGGAGCCGAGATGCACACCCAGCTGGTCTACGAGGCAGCCTCGTGACCTACGACCTGCTCGTCTGCGACCTGCGGTCGGATCGGCTGCTCGACCGGCTGCCAGTGCAGGGTGTCTCGTACGACCTGTACATCGGCAAGACCGGCAGCCTGTCGGCGACGATTCCGATCTCGGACAGTGCGATGGCGCGCCGCGTGCGGGAGAGCCTGCTGCCGGGTCGCACCATGCTCTACCTCACGCGGGGCGCCACGTTTGCGGCGGAGATCGTGTGGGGCGGCATCCTGTGGACTCGCACGCCGAGCAGGGACGCCCGCGGCTTCTGGAAGGTCGACTTCCAAGCGGCCGGGCTGGAGTCGGTCCTGCGCGCGCACCGGATGTTGACCGACACCATCACCTCGACCGGCGTCGACCAACTCGACATTGCTCGCCAGCTGGTTGCCTACGCCCAGTCCGCACCCGGTGGGAACCTGGGCATTGAGATCGACTACGGGCAGACCAGCAACGTTCCGCGCGACCGGGTGTACTCCCGCTACGACCTGCCATGGATCGGCACCCTCATTGACCAACTCGCCGCAGTCCAGAACGGGTTTGAATGGATCATCCAGTGCTACCGGTCGGATGACGGATCCCGGCACCGGGCCCTGCGGCTCGGCTACCCGCGGCTCACCGTCGGCGGCGGCGACTTCATTCTGAAGAGCCCGGGCGCGATCACCACCTACTCACTGCCTGAGGATGCAACACGGCAGGCCAACGCCTGGCAGTCCAGGGGCGCTACGACGAACAACAACCTCGCCGCTGAGAGCGTGCCGCTGATGTCCGCGTTGTTGACCAGCCCGGGCGACATCGCGGCCGGCTGGCCGAGGCTGGACGGTACGTCGGACTACTCGACCGTCATCAGCCAGGACGTCCTGGATCAGCACGCCCAGGCTGACCTTGCCGCAGCCCGGCGTCCCTCCCTGATTCCGTCCGTCGCCTATGCCAGCGCAGACATCGCCCAGCCTCTCCTCGGCTCGTACGCGCTCCTGTCGATCCGTGACGACTGGTACTACGACGGCCTGACCGCCAGATACCGCGTTGTCGGCCTCAAGGTCACGCCGGAAGAACGTGGCCGGGCCGAGTCGACCGAGCTCTACCTGGAGGCCGCCTGATGCCCGACATCCCCCTCGACCTCCTCGACCGGATCCGGCAGTTGGAGGACCAGGTACGCCAGTTGTCCGGCCGCGCCCAGATGAGACCCGCCATGAACCAGATCCTCGCCGGGTCCGTGGTAGTGGGCGAGGGCGGGACGTTCAAGGTCAACAATCAGAACGGCGGCCCGGCCTTCTACGTCGGCGGCATCTCCCCGCTAAACCCCGACGGAACGCCTCAGCGCGGCCTGCTGGCGTACCGGCAGGACGGCACGATCGCCATCATGATCGCCAACCAGACCACAAGTGCGGGCGACCCGCAGGGTCTGCTCATTCGTGATGCGCGAGCCAACACTTTGCTGGCTGAGGACGTCATTAGCGGAGGCCTTGCGGTCCCGCAGTTCGGCTCCGACGCTTGGTTCGGGGTGACCGAGGCTCCCCAGTACTCCACGACCTCGGCCACGTTTGCCACGTGCATGCGCCTTCCGTGGCGCAAGCACCACCCGTGGGTGGAGGCGCATTACCTGGTGAAGGCGGACGCCGGGGTTGCCGGTGAGATTCGCCTGCTGGATGGTGCTGGGGCGGTCGTGTCCACCGTCTCCGTGGCCGCCGGCGCATTCAGCTACGACCGGACCTGGGGCCCGGTGTCCGGCGCTCACTTGGCCACGCAGTACCTGCAGTGGCAGGCCCGGGTCACGTCCGGCAGCGGCTCTATCGCCGTGCGCGGGCTGTCGACGTTCGGCATCAACAGCTAGTCAGAGCGGCATGGCGGGTGTGCGGGTGCCGCCGGGGCCCTGGGTGGAGTAGGGGCCCTTGTCGACTGTGCCGCTGCCGCCGTTGTCCTTGTTGTCGGGGTCGGCGGGGTTCGTCACGGGCGGCTGGGTGTCGGCGGTCGTGGGTTCGGGGGCGGCCTGCTTCGGCTCCTGCACGGTGGTTCCCTTCGTCGTCTTGCTGCTGGGCTTCGCTGGGGCGGCTGGGCTCGGTGTGGTCTGCGCGGGTGCGGTGGCTGTCGGCGTGGGCAGTGTGCTCGGCACGGCCGTCGGCGAGGCCTCGGCCGGCGCGGTCGGGCTGCTGGTGGTGTCCGTGGCGGTTGGCGTCGGGCTGACCTCGGCGGCCACCTGCTGCGGCGCCGGCGCCGGGCTGTCACCCCCGCGCGCGAGTGCGGCTGCGGTCGCGCTTCCGCCCGCGATCACCGCCACGGTGCCGATGATCGCCCATGTCTGCTTGCTCAACATCCCTACCCCCAGGGCCGTTTCGGTGTGTGCTCCGACGGTACCGGCACCACCCGACACATGACCATCACAACTACGAGAAGGGGGCCGCGTGACCCCACAGTGGAAACGTCTGCTCGACCACGTCCAGTCGATACCCGAGGGCATCTACGAGGGCTGGTCCAGCGAGGGCTACGACAACGACACCCAGTGGGGGCGCCGCTTCGGCGAGAACGGTGTTCCCTGGTGCGTGATCTGGGACTGGTGCATGTACGACGACGTGGGCCTCGCCGGGATTGTGCCGCGGGTCAACAACGTCGGCGCGTTCACCGCCTGGGCCCAGGCGCGGGGCCAGTTCAGCCAGTACCCGTCGATCGGCGCGTGGGTGAACTTCGGCGGGGGATCGCACACCGAGCTCGTCGTCGGCTTCGACAGCGTGAACATCTACACCAAGGGCGGCAACTCCGTTCAGGCCGGGAGCACGGACGCCGGCCAGGGCAACGGGGTCTGGTCGCACGCGACGCCGCGGCGGTCGAGCCGGATCGTCGGCTACTTCGCGCCCCGCTTCCCGGACGGCGCCTGCCCGCCGACCGCCGACCCGGCCGACCCGCGCGGTGGCCGCGCCCAGACCTCGTACCGCTGGACCGGGGCTGACCCGGCACCGGCATCGACCGTCCAGGAGGACGACATGACCCCCGAGCAGATGCTCGCGGCCCGCCTCGGGTCGCAGTACACCACCGCCTCCGGCTTCACGCCGACCGTCGCCGACGCCCTGAACGGCGCTGCCTACGCCACCGCCAAGGCCGAGGAGGCGCTGGCTGCAATTGACCGGCTGCCGGAGGCACTTCTGGCGACCCGGATGCCCGGGTACGCCGCGCTGGACGGCGGCTACGTGCCAACGATCGGGGAGGTGCTCAACGGCAGCAAGGCCGCCGACGCCCGGATCACGGCGCTGACCGCCACGGTGAAGACGCTGGCGGAGGCCCTCGCGGCCGGCGGCCAGGTCGACGCGGACGCCCTGGTGGCCAGGATCGAGCAGGCGATCAGCGGCATCACCGTGCACCTCACCACCACGAAGGAGTCCTGAGCATGCGGAAGTTCATCCTCGACCTGGTCGAGCGGACCGTCGCGACGTACGCGGTGGCGTTCCTGGGTCTGCTGCTGGCAGACCAGTTCGATCTGACGTCGCTGTCCGCGCTGAAGGCGGCGGCGGTGGCGGCGCTGCCGGCCGCGCTGACGGTCCTGAAGGGGGCGATCAGCACGTTCGTGGGTGACCCGACGACGGCTGGCCTGCTGCCTCGGAGCCGCGAGTGAGTCCGGAGGCCGAGTCGGTCACTGTCGGGGTGGAGGTAGCCGTCAAGCTGGAACAGATCCGCGGCACGATGGAGACGGGCTTCGCCACCCTGAACGGCCGGCTCGACGTGGCGCTGACCAGGACCACCCAGGTCGAGGCTGATGTCGCCCAGCTCCGGGCCGAGGTGGAAGCTCTCAAGCGGGGCCGGTGGCCGCTGCCGGCGGTGGGTGCCCTGACCGGCATCGCGGGCCTGATTGCTGGTGTCGCCCCGCTCGTCTCCCGCTGAACCACCGCGCCCCGCTCGGCCATGTGCCGGGCGGGGCGCTTCGTCGTTCAGCAAACGGGCAGCTTACGGCTGGTAGCACACTGCTTGGTCTTTCACGGATCCGCCTGCAGGGTGGGCCGTTGCCGCCTCCCTCCGCGGCCAATCGGCCTGAGCGCTTCCAGCCGCGCCTTGAAAATTGCGTCCCGGGACGCCTTGTAGCGGATGCCGCTACTACGCAGGCCCACCTGCTCAGCTGCGGACTTGATGCTGACGCTGGCATCCTGCAAAAGCTCCAGGAATCGCTCATATTGGGGCTCGGAGGCTCGGGGTGCGTATCCTCTTCGAGGAACCACTGGCCGATGAAGAATCCACTTCCGGAGAGCCTCTTCGGCAGCAGAGAAACTGCTGTCACTGCGCCACCTGGCGAGTGTGCTATTGCCAACGGAAGCTGACTTCAAGGCTGCGGCAACCGATCCATCCTGCTCGATCAGTGCCCTCAGATAGTCAGCTTGCCTGGACGCGGGGGATTCCGGCAGCCTGCTTGAAGGCTCCCATCGGGCGAGTGCCTCGGCAACTGAGGGATGGTCTTTGGCCAAGGCCTGTGCCTGTCGGGCGTTGATTCCCAGGTCACGGGCAGCGTCTGTCGGGTCAGCCCCGGCTTCGATCTCAGCAGCGTACTTGGCGATGATGGCAGGGTCGGGCGCGTTGCGGGCCCGGCGTCGTTGCGCGGTGTCCTCGTTGTGAGCGGCCCGGCAACGCGGGCAACGGCCGCCCTTGCGCCACCCAGTCGGGGTCCCGCAGGACTTCATAGTTGCCTTGCACGGCTCGTTCACTCAGCGCTGCCCTGCAGGTCGGTGCGGGCGCCGCGGCCGGGGCGGTTGTTCATGGCGGCGATGACGTCCCCGGCGTGGAAAACGGACTGGCCGGCGCGGCCGGGCTGTCGGCTGGTGGCTTCGACTCCCCACCTGGAGAGGGTCTTGCGGGCGGATCCGGTGCTGCTGGCGCCGATGCGGTCGGTGACGTCCTCGATGGTCCACTCGGCGTCGGGGTCCCAGCGTTCGACGATCGGGCCGACGTCGATGCTGTCGATGATCTCGCTGATGTCGAGGTCGCCGTCCCAGCTGTGGTCCTTCTCGTAAGCCGGGCCGATGAACTCCTCACCGGTGAGCCAGACGCCCTCGGGCAGGGCGGCCTGGACGGCGTCGCGGTAGTCGCTGGACATGCGGTCAAAGGCGCCGCTGTCCTCGACCCTGCTGCACCAGTCGCTGCCTCCGCCGTTGATGTAGTCGAGGATGACGGATTCGGGTTCAAGGCTGTGCTTGGTGTGGTTGAGCCAGGTGCCGTAGCTGGTGGTCGTGGCCATGGTTTGTCCTTTCGGGCTGTTCAGAGAGCGGTGGCCGCAGCACGGATGCCGGCGGCGGCGGCCGTCCATACCGCGTTTCGGTCGGCGACCCGGGAGTCGGCGTGGCCGAAGTGGCCGTGGAGTTTGCCGTCGGCGGAGTCGAACCAGACCTTGGTGAGGGAGCCGAGGATGAGGCGGGCCTGGGAGTTGGAGATGTGCTCGCCGTGCCAGGTGGCGGAGGAGATGTTGCCGGTGCCGTAGTAGGAGACGTCGAGGCCGGTGAACTCGCTCCAGTTGTTCAGGTAGACGCGGTCCATGCCGTTCTTCTGCCAGCGGCGGCCGCCGAGGGCGACGATCATCTCGGCGGTGAGGGTGATCGGCTTGAGGGTTCGGCGCAGGAGGGCGGGGAGCTTGATGCGGTAGGCGAGGGAGGCGGCGTCAATGGACCAGCGCCCGGCCTTCTTGACGGCGACGACGGCACCGGTGCGGCACCAGGTGCGGATGGTGTTGACCGTGACTCCGGCCTGGGTGGCGGCGTTGGTGGTGGTGAGGGTGGTCATCGGGCTCTCCTCTCGACACCCCCAACTCTGCCTCACGGTGAGGCATAGTTCAAGCGGATTCACCCAACCGGCTTAACTGAAACGGAAATGCCCTGCCCTCCCGGAGGAGGGCAGGGGCTTGTCGGCAGGTAGGACTCGCTGGTCAGGCGCCGATGGCCGCCTTGTAGCTGTCAGCCTGCGCCGGCGTCAGCAGCTTGGAGACGCGGACGAGCACGCTGCCCTGGACGAAGTCGTACTCCATCGCCGCGGGCATCGACTTCACGATCCCCTGGATGTAGTTGGCGCGCCGCTCGGCGTCGGCCGCGCTGGCGAAGACCTCTACTGCTCCGCCACGGGCCACCGAGTGGGCGTCCTCGCCCTGGACGTCGGCCTCTTTAACCCGCGAGTCCGTGAACGTGGTCTTCGAGGTGTACTGGCCGGGACGACCGAGGAGGTGGTTTGGGTCGGTTTCGGCGGTTACCGTCACGCCGACCTTGGCCGTTTTCACGGTGGCGGTGAGCTTCGCAAGGACGGCAGAGGCGTCGGCTGCGCTGGACTGTGCTGGCTGGGTGGCTCCGCCCGTCTGGGCTGCGGCCGTGAGGGTCGGGGTTGGGGCGGCTGGCCTGTCCGTGGTGCTGCTGGAGCAGGCGGCGGTGGCGGTGAGGAGGCCGGCGGTGAGGAGGGCGAGGGTGGTGCGGCGCATGGTCCCCCCTGGGACGTGGTGGTTGTGGCGAGGGGACCGTACCGGCTCGGCCACTTCGCGCGGGTGCGCTTGGCCGACCTGTGACCAACTGCGCTCGCGGGCAGCACAACGCCCCCGCTCTCCTTCGGGAGGGCGGGGGCTTCGTCGTGTTCAGGGCGTGTTGGCGCCGGTCGGCCAGACCGTGATCGACTCCAGCGGCACCGGCCAGTCCTCCGGCGGCACCCGCGGAAGCCCACGGACTTCCCGGACGGACTCGTCTGCCCCGCACGCGCCGCAGATAGTGATCCGCTGCAAGGGGGCGGCACGGGAAAGCGCCCCGACATCGCCGTCGAACTGGGCCAGGGGTCCATCGCAGCGCGGGCAGGCGGGCGTTTCGGCAGAAGTCATACCCTGGACAACGACGTTCAACGTGGGTGGTTACTGGGTGCCGTCGAGGGCCTTCTTCGCGGCATCCAGGCTGGCCTGCCAGAAGCCCTGGTGCTGACCAGCCTGGCGCCGTTCCTCCCAGAACGGGTGGGCGTGGAGAGCCGTGGCGGCGGCCAGGTAGGTCTCGCGCGCCGCGTCGACGTCCCCGCCCTCGAGCCGCGCCGTGGTCATCGCCCGCTCCGCTGCCAGTGCGGCGGTGTGGAGGGGCAGCAGGTCAGCGGGGATCTCAACGTCGGCCATGTCGCCATCGTACGACTGGCATCGGACGACGCCGGTCAGGCGGCGGTCAGGGCGCGCGCTCGCTCGGTGAAGTCGGCGACCAGGCGGTGCTTCCCGAACGGCTCCATGCGCTTCTGCAAGTCGGCCACAGCCTCGACGGCACGGGAGGACTTGACCTTTCCCGCGAGGGAGAGCGTTCGCAGGCCGGCGGCGTGGGCCTGCTCAAGGTCGCGGCGCTGGAGATGGGTGGACGCGAGCGCGGCCTGGGACAGGGCGCCGCGGCGGGCCCGGTTCTGCTGGCGCGCGTGGTCGATGGACCGCTTGGCGTGCTCGGCCGCTCCGGCGTGGTCGCCGATGTCCCGCAGGGTCATGGCGTGCTCGCCGTGCAGGTAGGCCGGGTCAATGAAGAGCGCCCACTCCTGCTCGGAGTCGGGGTGGATATGTTCGGCGGCGGCCTCGGACTGGGTGACGGCGTGGGTGGCGCCAGCCTTGTCGCCCATGGCGGCGAGCGCCCGGCCTTCGAGCGCCCACAGGTCGGCGAGGGCGGCGGCGGAGGCGCCGCGGAGGCCGTGCCGGCCGGATTGGGCGAGCCGCAGGCCTTCCTCGGGGTGTCCGAGGAGAGTGGCCTGGTCGGCCATGCCCGCCAGGACATGTGCCCCGAGTGGGACGTTCGCGGACTCCTGGGCGAGACGGAGGGACTGGATGAGGTAGCGCTGAGCTGTGCCGTGCTCGCCGTTGTCGTAGGCCATCCACCCGAGGAGGTAGGTCTGCTCGGCCGCGGCTTCACACAGGGCCCGGCGGACGTCGTCGTCCTGCGGCCGGCGGAGGAGCGGGTAGACGTGGATGTTCATGTAGGCAGCGAGGATCAGCCTGCCCGAGCCGCCACCCTGAAAGATGTCGATCTTCTGGAACTCGCCGAACATGTTCTTGACCGCGGAGACGTCCTCGAGGCGGACGCGGGGGCCGGGTTCGGACTGCTGGTCGAGGGTGGCGAGGAGCCAGTCCCGGCTCGGGCCGGTGGCGGCTACGGCGGCGAACGGTGCGGCGGCCAAGAACTTCCTGCGGTCCACGTCTGCTCTCCCCAGGTCAGAGACGGTTTCCACCGTAACCTCGTAGCTGCGGGAGTAAAGGAGCGAGCGATCCTCGGCGGGACTCTCCCCGAGCCCGAGTTCGTACGATGTGACCCGATATCCGAGGGCATCCGAGATGACGTCGGCGATGATCCCCGGGAGCGGGCGGCGGGGCTGGTTGCCCTGGCGCCAGCGCCGTACGGCAGTTGCGTCGGGTGCGATCTGCTGATGTCCGGCGTGCTGAGCTGCGGATTTGACGCGCCGGGCCAGTTCGGCGTTGCTCAGGCCTGCGCGGTCCAGCCACTCGGCGAGCTGGGTGTTCGGCGTCTTCGTCGTCATGTCCTCGTCCTACCCTCGTCTGCCACCCGCGCAGAAGTGCCACCCTGTGCCACCCCCCAGGCGCTTACGGTCGGGTGATCACGAGTCGACTCTTGGTGGTGATGGTAGACCCACACCTTGAGGAGGGGGACCGTGGTGACGGCCACCGAACGCCCACCGTTGTCGTTAGCGGCCTGGACGTGGATCGACTCGACGCCCGACGGGCTGGTCAGCTTCATGCTGATCACCCCGGCGCGCGCCGACGCCCCGGGGCTTCGACCCATCGCCGTGCGTGCTGGCCTGGCCACGCCGGACCTGCCACTGCCGTCGCCCGGCATCCGCCTTGTCCTCACCGGTCCGGACGCACTCGTGCTCCTGCCGCAAATGGAGGGCGCCCTTCGGGTCGGCGCTGACGAGGGGTGGGCCGACTTCGCGCGCCGCGGCGGCACCATTGTCGTCCTCATGGGGCAGCGCTACCTCGGCCCGACCGCCCGCCGGATCGAGGTGGAGGAGTACCTGCAGCAGGTCGTGCTGGCACGCCAACTCTGGCTCGGCAAGACGACGCTAGCGGGCAACTACACCGACCAGCAGCGCCGAGGCGAGGCCTGCGTCGTGTGCAGCCGGAGTGAGCCGCCGCTGGCGCCAGCTGGCCACGCGTACACCGCAACGTCCGGCGCCCCGCTCGGCTGGGCCGTCGTCGCGCACCCCACCTGCACCAAGGAGGCCTGATGTACGACTACGACAACGATGATGCCGAAGGCCGGCGCTTCAGCCCGCGGAGTGACGCGTGGCAGGTGGCCGTCGCTGACCTGAAGGAGATGTACGCCCGCACACGGACGAAACACCTGGCCGCCCAGCAGGACGACTCGGTGGAGCCGGAGGCGGAGCGGTGAGCGGTTCTCGCCTCGACCCCGTGTCCGCCCTGTTCCCTCGGCGTGCTCTGCAGCCACCTCACGCCGGCTGTTCCGTGTGTGCCGCTCTGGTCGCAGACCACGCCAAGGCTGAGCGAAGGTTCGACCGCTCAGCCGCGGTCGACGTTCGTGTCCGGATGCGCCGGCACCAGGCCGACGCGCACCGGTGACTGGCAGACGCCGTCCGCCACGGCCCGCAGGCTGGCTACCCGTAGAAGAGCCTCCACGTCTCGACGCCGAGCGCGCGGGCCATGGCGATGATGTCGTCGAGGCCGGGTGGCGTGCGACCGATCTCGTAGTTGCTGATCGACTGCCGGTCGCGGCCGATTATCTGGCCAAGGCGCTCCTGACTGATCCCCTGCTGGCGACGCAGGAACCGGATCCGGTCGCCGACCTCGCGACGTTCCCGCAGCTGGCGGGCGTCTGGTTGTCGCTGGGGCGGGGTCGGCACCCCTTGACGCTCGCCCGATCAAGATCCAAAGTCTGCATACCAAAGTCCCCACTTGTTCGATTTTGCGTTCGCCTATGATTGGTACATGCAACCGGGGGGACCTGAACCGGGAGCACACGCTGAGCACCGCCTATACCCTCACCATCGAGGGGCGCCGCACCGAGCACACCGACCTGCAATCGGCTATCACCGAGCTGTGCAGGAACTTGCGCATAATGGCACTCGACCCGGCCCAACGCGACGCCTACCTCTGGTTTCTCGAGGACGGTAATCGAGTCCGGGACTTCATCCTGGCGGACGGGGAGTACCGCCTGACCGTCGTCGCGGACCGGCGCGAGTACGTCGCTGTCATCCGCCCGCTGGAGTGATCCCCGCGTAGTGCGCCTCGTGCCGGCCGTACCAGTAGGTCAACTGCGGCAACGACTCAACCCCTACCGCCTCACGGAGGGGGTCGAGGTGCGTCGAGACCGTACGACGGCTGACACCGAGAGCCCGGCCAATGACCTCGAGGCCCTCGCCGCGGACTAGGCCCTCAAGGATCGCCTTTTGCATGGGCGTGATCTCGATAAATCCGCCACCGCGCCACGGCATCGCGCTACCCCAGAGCAGGTCCATCATCGCGGCCAGCCACCGCACCACGGCTTCGTCGGAGATGAGGAGGGCGCGCTCGTTCGGCGGAGGCCCCTGTCCTTCCCAGGGGGTCAGGACAGCCGTCACTGCCACCTTCCGATCGATGATGACGGTCCGCGGGAACCTCTGGGTCACCGTCCTGACCTCAGCATGGTGCAGCGAGACAGTCTCGGCCCAGCGCGCCGTGGGCTCGTCACTCCTAGCCGAGTAGTGGTAGATCGTCCTCATCTTCACGCCGCGGGCCAGCACCTCGAGATCCCGCTGGTAGCTCAGGGCGATCTGAGCTGCAGGGCGGGGGCCATTCGGTTGCGCCGTGAACAGTTCCTTCTTACACGCGGCCAGCAGCGGCGTGAGCCGGTCCTGAATGACGTCCAGCCCTGCAAGGTACTCAATGGCGCCCCCAGTGGCCGGCTGAGCCAGCTGGTAGGCGCCAACCAGGTCACTCATCTCCTGGGCCACAGAGGCAGCCTGGGACAAGTAGCGACTGCCAAGGTTCTGCAGGTGGGTCTGCCAGTGCAGCGCCGAGGTTGCAGCGTTGAGGGCGATGTAGTGGCCAGGTCTGTGCGGGTCCGGTGCCGCCAGCCGTAGGGCCAGAAGTTCATCGAGCGGGTTGCCCGGCTGGGGCGCCGCTTGGCCACCGAGAAGTGCACGGTAGAGCTCCTTGGCTTCCCAAGTGAGAAGGTTTTGACCGGAGCTGACGTCCGATGTGTCCACTTTCACCCCCGCGTGAGACTTCCACTGTGGGAAGTTTATCTGCTTACCGGTCAGGGACGCTTGAACTGGCAACTACCCCTGGAACACTGGTCGTGCGCGAGCTACGCGCATTTCCCCGAGCACTGAAAGGGGTGTTCCATGCCCTCTCGCCGAATCGGCCGCCGCGCTGCTGCGGTCCTGGCAGGAGCCGCTCTCATCGCTGGCGCGGTTCTGGTCGGAGGTTCCGCATCGGGCGGCGCGCGGCCGGCCATCGCGGACTCCAGTTGGGGTGGCATCATCGCCCCCGACCCGACGCCCACCCCGACCGTGTCGGCATCGGCCATGACCGTCAACGACTCTTCGTGGGGCGGCTGAGGCGCATCACCCTAGGCCCGGCCGGCGGCTGCTCTCCGCCCGGCCGGGCCCCTGAACACCCCCTCGGAGTGCCCGATGGTGACGGGCGCTACAAGGGGGGAACCGTGAGGTCAAGGGAATCCTACTGACCTCACGGTCGCCGGGTAACCGCCAGATGGCGGGGACGGCGGCGGCCGGGGCAGGCAGACGACCCCCCTCCTCCCCGGCACGAAAGCGCCCCCGCGCTACTTCGGTAGCTTGGGGGCGCTTCCATGTTCAGGGGTGTCTGACCTGCGGGTTCTCCATGATCGTTTGGGGGGAATTTAGGAGGAGTCGCCGTGTATCGAGACTGTAGCGAGACTGTCTGAGACTGTGTCGAGATTGCAGCAACGACTGCGGCCCAGGTCGGGATCATGCTCCTGACCTGGGCCGCAGTGTGCGTTTCAGCTGTTCAAGGCGTGGGCGCGGACGGTTTCGAACCGCCGACATCTGCTTTGTAAGAGCAGCGCTCTACCACTGAGCTACGCGCCCCCCGTCGTGGCCCGACGGGCGCACGACGAGTGCCTAGGGTACCTGGTCCCGGGGGGTGGTGGGGGACGGGTGTCTGGTGGGGCAGCGGGTGAGGGGGCGGGGCGCGGTGGGGTGCACGGGGTGGGAGGGGGTGACGGGCCGGTGGGGGGATCGGGGAGAATGGGGCCGGATCAGCGGTTCGGAGCAGGGAGCGCGCAGTGACGGTGGCCGGCGGGAGCGGGCGGGGGCGGCGTCGGGCGGGGAGTGCGCTGGCCGACGCACTGGTGTTGCCGGTGGTGCTGGCGGGTGCGCTGGGGGCGGTCGGGCTGGCCTCGGCCGGGAGCACCGGCTGGTGGGGCCGGCGCGGCGGCGGTGAGGGCGGACGGGCGCAGGCCCGGGAGGCCCGGGCGGCTGCCCAGGAGGCGTTCTACGAGCTGGAGGAGACCCAGCGCGAGGTGCAGCTCGCGGTGGAGACGGTCCGCGCGGCCGAGGAGGGCCGGACGGCGCAGCACGCGCTGGCCGATCTGGCGGCGATCTCCGGCCGGGTCGAGCAGGTCACCGTGAACTACCTCGCCGCGCTCGACGCCCACAACCTGGACAGCGAGACCCTGGACGCGGGCACGGCCGCGCAGGCCAAGCGCCTCCTGGAGGACGTGAAGGGCCAGCTCGGCTCGGCCCGGGCGGAGCTGAACGACTTCCTGCGCCGCCTGCAGCCGACCATCCAGCACGCCGAGCAGCAGCTGATGCGGGTCACCCCGGCGGTCGAGCAGGCCAAGCGCGCGCTGCTCGCGGCCACCACCGCGCTGGACGAGGCGCGCGGCGCCGGCCTGCGGGCGGACGACCTGGCGGCCCGGCTGGCCGAGCTGGCGCCCGAGCTCGGCCGGCTGAACGAGGGCCCGGCCCGGCACGGGGTCGCGGACACCCTTCGGCGCGCGGACGACGTGAAGCAGCGCGCCGAGGCGATCGCCGCCGACGCCGGGCAGCTGCCGGAGCGGGCGCGGGAGATCGACCGGCGGGTGGCGAGCCTGCGCACCCGGATCCAGGCACTGGAGACCAAGGCCGAGACGGTCGAGCCCGCCCTGAGCGAGCTGCGCCGCCGGTTCAGCACCGCCTGCTGGCAGGACCTCCAGCGGGTCTCGGAGCAGGTCGCGGAGACCGGGCGCGCCGCCGAGCGCAAGCTCGCCGAGGCCGCCCGGGCCCGGGACGAGCAGCGCTGGGCGGACGCCACTGCCGCGATCGGGACGGTCCGCGCGCTGCTGGAGACCGCCGACGGCTCGGTGTCCGCGGTGAACGACCGGCTGCGGCAGCTGAACGAGGTGCAGCACGACCCCAACCGGGAGATCGAGCGCGCCCGCTTCGCGATCCGGGACGCCCAGCGGCTGGCGATGGCCGGGCGCAGCGCGCCGGACCCGCGGCACGCCGCCCCGCTGGACGAGGCGGTGGCCCGGCTGGACCGCGCGGTGGCCGCGCTGGAGGCGGCCGGCCGGCACCCCGACTACTGGCACTTCCTGACCGAGCTCGCGGCGGTGCGGGACACGGCGGCCCGGGTGATCGAACTGATCCGCGGGGACCTCGGCGGCCACCGGTGACGCGCGGCCGGGCGTCTGTCACCAACCACCTCGACCGGGCGACCGGCGGGCGCCCCGCTGGGTACGCTGCCGGTATGCCTCGCTACGACTTCCGCTGCCGCTCCTGCGGCGCCACCTTCGAGCTCCGCCGTCCGATGGCCCAGGCCAACGACCCCGCCGTCTGCCCCCAGGGCCACGAGGACACCGTGAAGCTGCTGTCCACCGTCGCCGTCACCGGCGCGGCCGGTTCCCAGCCGGCCCCCGCCGCCGGGGGCGGGGGCGGCGGGGGTTGCTGCGGCGGCGGCTGCTGCGGCTGACCCGGAAGCCGTTCCGAGCCGGTCAGACCCCGACCGGCAGCGCCGACGCCCCCGCCAGGAACCGCCGGACGATCTCCTCCCCCGCCGTCACCCCCACCTCCGTCAGGGCGGTGACGCCGGGGGCCGTCCAGCCGCTGTCCGCGAGCTCGCCGTGCCCGGGGCGCCAGCCGGCGTCCGCCGCGAGCAACAGGTCCGCGTCGAGCAGCGAGTCCCCGGCCGCCAGCACGGTGTCCGCGCCGGTGCGCCGGACGACCTCGGCCAGCGCGGCGCTCTTGGTGAGCGGCGCGGGCACCGCGTACACCTTGCGGCCCTGCAGGGAGACCGTCCAGCCGCGTTCGGCGCACCAGCCGGTCAGCTCCGCCAGCCAGCCCTCCGGCAGCGCGGCGCGCTCGACCACCAGGTAGGCGAACAGCTCGTCGGCGACCTGCCGCTTGTGCGTCCACTCCGGGTCGGCGCACAGGGCGAGCCGCCGCACGACCTCCTCCAGCGGGGCCGATCCGGCGGCGATCCGCGCGGTGATCTCGGCCCGCCAGTCGCCGTCCGGGACGCCGTCCACCAGCAGTTGCCCGCCGTTGGCGCAGATCGCGTACGCGGGGACCCAGTCCGCCGTCGGCCCCGGCAGGTTGACCCGCCCGTACTGCTCCGGCGTCCGGGTGGTGGCCGGGACGAAGCAGACCTCGCGGGCGAGTTCGGTGAGCAGTCCGGCGGCGCGCTCGGTCATGAAGGACAACGGCCTCCCCTGGTACACCTCGACGCAGAGCAGCCGCGGCGCCGACCGGTCGGGGGCCGCCAGGGCCATGGCCCGCTCGGAGTAGATCAGCGTCCGGTCGAGGTCGCTGGCCACCAGAACACCCATCAGGAATCCCTCCCCGGGACCGAAATCGAAACCGGATCCGAAAGCGAGCCCGAGCCCGACCCCGAACCGGAAAACGCGCCTGGAACCGCGCCCGAACCCGCACCGGGAACCGCCCCCGGAACCGACGCCACGGCGTGCCCGTCGCCCCCGGTCGCCCCGCGGCTGTAGCGGGGGTGGATCAGGCCGACGCAGGTGTACGGCAGGCCGTCCACCTCCTCGACCTCCACGCCGCGCTGGGCGGCGAGCAGCCGGACGTGGTCGAGGTCCGCACCTGCGCCGCGCCGGGCGAGGATCCGCCAGGGGACGCGGCGCAGCAGGACCCGGGTGGTCTCACCGACGCCGGGCTTGACCAGGTTGACGTTGCCGATGCCGTACTCGGCGCTGATCCGCTCGACCGCGGCCCAGCCGGCCCAGTCGGGTGCCCGGTGCGGGTCGTCAGCGAGCCGGTCGGCGCCCGCGACGGCCGCGGCGCGGACCTCGCCGAAGCGGGCGGCCACCGCGTCCAGGAAGGCCGCCGAGACGTCGCTCCCGGCCAGTTCGGCGTAGTGCTTGGCGCCGTGGAAGTCGTCCGGCCCGATCAGCCCGGCCCGCAGCACCGTGCGCGAAACCAGCCCGGAGACGGTGGAGTTGAGGCAGGCGGACGGAATCAGGAAGTCGTCCCGGGTACCGTACGTCCGCACGCAGCGGCCCGGATCGGCGAGCACCGCGAGGTCCGGGTCGAAGCCGGTGCCGGCCAGTGTGCCGGCGAGTTCACGGGTGATCGCGCCCTTGCCGGTCCAGCCGTCCACGAACACCACGTCCTCCGCGCGGTGGTGGTTGGCCAGGTAGCGCAGCGCGACCGGGTCCATGCCACGGCCGCGCACGATCGAGACCGTGTAGTGCGGCACGGACAGGCCGTGCGCGAAGGCCAGCCAGCGGCGGACCAGGATGCCGACGGGCGTGCCGGCCCGGGCCAGCGAGGCGAGCACCAGCCCCGGGCCGCGCTCGCGCAGCAGCGTCTCGGCGACGGTGCCGACGGCGAGCGCGATCCGGCCGGCGGAGTCGCGCAGCGCCTGGTGGAACAGCTCCTGGTACTCGGGGCTGGGCTGGTACTCGACCGGCAACGACTCGGCGTAGTGCGCGCCGCCGTTCTGGACGGCCTCCTCGCGCTCCTCGGTGGGCGCCTCGAGCGCGACCCCGGAGAGGTCCTTGAGCAGCCAGGCCACCTCCTCGGCCGGGTACGAGGAGAACGCCGGCCCGTACAGGGGCGCGGGCAGCGACGCGGCCACGGACTGCGAGGCGGGCGCGGGCAGCGACGCGGCCACGGACGGCGCCTCGGCCACCGACCGCGCCGCGGACGGCGAGGCGCCCGCGGACGCCGAGGCGGCCACGGCCACCGGCCGGTGCGAGGGCAGCACGGCGAGCACCACCTGGTCGGTCACCCGCCGCAGCTGCCCGAGCAGCGCCCGCTCACCCACGTGCAGCGCCGGGGTGTCGGCCACGTCGTCGACCACCAGCACCACGGCGTCGAAGCGCCTCGCCGGGTCGCTGCCGGGGGCGACGTTGTACGCGTAGCGCTCGGGCGAGCCGCCGTCCTGCGGGTCGTCGTGGGCGGGGAAGGCGAGCCGGGTGCGGATGGCGTAGCCGGGGTCGTCCACCGCCAGGACGGGCGAGCGGGTGGTGGTGGAGAACCGGACGCGGTCGCCGCCGAGCCGCTCGGCGAGGGCGTCGGCCAGGCGCAGCGGCGCGTACATCAGCTCCTCGAAGCCGAGCACCAGTACCCGCTGCGCCCCGGCGGGCACGGCCTCGGCCAACTGACCGGCCAGCCGGGGCAGTTCGGCGTCCAGCCGGGCACGGTCGCGGGCGGTGAAGCCGTGCCGGCCGCCGTCCGGGAGGCCGGCGGGCCAGTCCAGCTCGACCCGGGCCAGCGGCGCGACGCCTGCCGCCTCCGGGTGCCCGGCCGCCGTGCGCCCGGCCCCTGGACCCGCAACCCCCGGACCCGCAACCCCCGGATCCCCCGGATCCCCCGGATCCCCCGCCGCCTCCCCCGCCGCCTCGGCGATCAGCCGCTCGGCCCGGCTCGGCAGGTCCTCGGGCAGCTCGACGCCGCCGCTCGCGGTGGCCACCAGGTCCAGCCGGACGCCGAGTTCGGCGGCGGTCAGGTCGAGCCGCCGCCGGTCGGCCGCGGAGCGCAGGTCCACCAGGGCGACCACCACGTAGTGCCCGCGCGGGTGGCGGGCGTGGAGGGCACGGATGGTATTGAGCACCGTCTGCCCGGTCGAGAACTCGTCATCCACCAGCACCAGCGGCCCGTCCCCGGCGAGGAGCCCGGGGTCGGCCGGGAGCAGCAGGTGCGAGGTGGCGTGGGAGTGCTCCTCCTCGAAGCCGCCGACCGGGGCCACGCCGGGCACCGGGCGGCGGGTGGAGTGCAGGTAGGGGGCGTCCAGGCCGTCGGCGACGCTGTGGCCGAGGCCGGTGGCGGTCTCCGCGTAGCCGAGCACGACGGCCTGCCCGGCCGCCCGCGCGCCGAGCAGTTCGCGGACCCGGCGGCCGAGTTCGAGTCCGGTGCCGTGGACCACCGAGGGCCGCTGCGGCACGTGCTTGCCGAGCACGGTGGAGACCAGCAGGTGGGAGCGCTTGGGGTTCCCCGAGCGGAGGGCCAGACCGACGAGTTCGGGGAGGTGCTCGGAGCCGGTCAGCGCGATCCCGGCCCGGTCGGCGACCCAACGGCCGGTCCACGTCTGCGGTGTTGCTGTCACTACTGGTCCTGCCTTCGGTGGTGCGATGGTGCGTTGGTCATATCCGCGCTCACGGATCCGTCCTATCCACCCCGGGGGAACCGGAGGGAACGGCTCGGGCTCGGCCACGGAAACAGTCGGCCCCCGGGTACCGGCCACCCGGGAGCGAGAGCCGTACGGGAGCCAGCCGTACGGGAGCCAGCCGTACGGGCATCAGCCGTACAGGGGTCAGCCATACGGGAGTCGGCCGCTCCGGAACCGGCCGCACGGTCAGCCGCACAGGCAAGCCGACAGCAGTTCCGCGAAGCTCACGTCCTCCCGGGCCACCCCGAACACCTCCGCCCGCAGCAGCACCCGCTCCGCCCAGGCCCGGTGCGGCCGGGCCTCGTTCATCTTGTTGGTGTACGCCGAGCGCAGTACCCCGCCGCCGTCCTGCTCCTGCCGGAGGATGTCGCGGGCGTCGCAGTACTCCTCGTGCGTGACCACGGAGAGGGCGTGCACGGCCGGAACGTGGCTGGGGTGGATGCAGGTCTTGCCGAGCAGGCCGTTGGCCCGGTCGAGTTCGACCTCCCGGATCAGCCCGTCCAGGTCGTGTTCGATGATCCGCCGGCGGACCTCCTCGCCGGAGGCCCGGAGCGCCCCGGAGGCGGCGGAGAGCGAGGCCCCGGCGAACGGGGTCCGGCGCAGCTGCGGCTTGAACATCCGCTCCTGCACCGGGAAGTACTCCCAGACCGGCCCGGTGACGGTGTACCCGGTGCCGTCCGCCCGGCCGAGCACGTTGACCACGTCCCCGATCACCGCCGCGACCAGTGCCACGTCGTACGCGGTGAGGTCGGGCGAGCGCCGCAGGCCGTACGCGGAGCAGAGGTCGGTGACGCCGAGCCGGACGGCGAGCACCCGGTCGCGGTGGCCGGCGAGCAGTTCGGCGATGCCGAAGAGCTGCTCCCGCCTGGTCTCCAGGTGGGCGAGTTCGGGCGACTCCAGGACGGGCATGGCGAACAGCCGCCGCCCGGTCGCGGCCTCGGCGGCGGCCAGCGCCGCCAGGTACTCACCGCCGTTCGCCGGGGTGAACTTCGGCAGCACGAAGCCGCTGAGCAGTTCGACGGCCGGTCCGAGGCGTTCGGCCAGGTCGAGGATCTGGGTGGCGGCACGGACCCTGATGAAGAGCAAGGGGTGGCTCTGTGTACAGTCGGTGAAATCCTTGACCAGGTCATTCAGTTGCTCGACCAGGTTCCGCTCGCCCGCGTCCACCTCGTGGTCGGCGATCGCGTCCTCCAGGCAGAGCACCATCGACACCACGCCCCGACCAGCGAGTTTGCGGATGTCCGCGGCCAGCGCGGGCCTGGTGGCCGGGCTGTAGAGGGTGCCGCCGAGGGCGGTGGCGAGCACCGTCGGCCCGCTCCGCGTGCTGAACGGGCGCGGCTGCTCCAGGAAGAGCCGGCCGCGTACGTCCTCGGCGAGGTGGCCGAAATGGCGCAAGGTGCTCTCCTCCAGGAAGTGGACCGGCCTGCGGCCCGTTGCCGACGACACCCTGGTCAACCGGCCGACCGGGTGCCATGGTTCCCGGGCACGCCTCCGCCGGACGCCCCTGTGCCGACCCCCCGGGGACCTTTCGACCGCCCATCGTACGGACGGGATCCGGCCGGTCCCGGTTCCCCGGCACTGAACTCCCGGAACATCCCGGTCCACTTGGGCGATCATGGATGATCACGGTTGTGGCGGCCATGAACCTCGGAATCGACGGCGGCAAACCTCGGAAAGCGCAAGTCTTGGCAAAGCCCGACGCGGCACGGACTGCTCCGGTCACGTTGTCCGAAGGGGTGGCGAACAGGCAGGATGGTCGGCTATGACGCACGTGATGGCCAAGGGCGCCAACATCGCACTGCCGGCGGCGGCGGTCCGCGCCGTGCTGCGCTGGAGCGCCACGCCCGGTGCGCCGGACGTGGACGCGTCCGCGCTGCTGCTCGGCGCCACCGGCAAGGTCCGCTCGGACGCCGACTTCGTCTTCTACAACCAGCCCCGCCACCCCTCCGGCCTGGTCCGCCACCTGCCCAAGCAGCAGACCTCCGGCGGCGCCGAGATCATCGACACGGTCGAGGTCGAACTGGGCAAGCTGCCCGCCGGGGTGGAGCGCGTGGTGCTGGCCGGCTCCTCCGAGGGCGGGCCGTTCCGTGCGGTGCCGGGGCTGCGCCTGCTGCTCTTCGACGCCACGGCCGGCGAGGGCGCGCCCGCACTCGCCGAGTTCGAGATCGACGACGCCGAGAACGTCACCGCCCTGGTCGCGGGCGAGCTGTACCGCCGCTCCGGCGCCTGGAAGTTCCGGGCGATCGGCCAGGGCTACACCTCCGGGCTGATCGGCCTCGCCACCGACTTCGGCATCACCGTGGACGACGAGGCGGAGGCCGACCAGGCCCAGGCCCAGGCGCCCGGGTCCACCACCACCGCGGCCGGCACGCTCGACCCGCGCAGCACCCCGATGCCGGACCCGCGCTCGACCACCCCCGAGCCGGGCACCTTCACCCTGGCCCCGGCCGTCCCGCAGGCACCGCCCGCCCAAGCTCCGGCCACCGTACCGGCCGCTGGCCCCGCGCCCGCACCGGCGACCCCGCCGCCGCCCGCGGCCCCGCCGACCATGCCCCCGCCGCCCACCGCGCCCCCGGCCCACCAGCCCGGCCAGCCCGGCCAGCCCGGCCAGCCCGGCAACGGTTACGGCTACCCCCAGCCCGGCACCGGCTACGGCTACCCCCACCAGCAGCAGCCCGCCGGCGGCTACGGCTACCCGCAGCCCGGCGGTTACGGCTACCCCCAACCGAACCAGCCCGTCCAGCCGAACCAGCCCGCCCCCCAGCACCAGCCCGTCCCGCAGCAGCAGGGCCCCGCCGGCTACGGCTACCCGCAGCCCGGCACCGGCCAGCAGCCGCCCGTCCCGCCGCAGCCGCCGGCGGCCCAGCCCCCGGCACCCACCGGCGAGGAGTTCGCGCTGCCCCCGCAGGGCCCGCAGTTCCAGCCCCGCTGACGCCCCCGGCGGGGCCGCCCGCCGAACCCGGCCCCGCCGACGACCCCGGCCCCGCCCGCCACAGGACCACCGATCGCCATCGGTCGCCCAACCGCACTCAACGGCTCAGTCACTCAGCCGCTCAACCGCTCAGTCGCTCTTGTACCCGCGCTGCCACTGCATCCCGAACCCGTACAGCCGGTCGATGTCCGCCTGGAACCCGTTGACGTACCGCACCTCGCGGCGCACCCTCAGCTGGTTGTCCCCCGCGTTCTCGATCAGCACCACCGCGCAGGAACGCGCCGCCCGGGCCCGCTCGTCCAGCTTGATCTCGATCCGCGGCCCGGTCTGCGGCACGATCGTGACCACCGCGTTCGACTGCTCGAAGGCCGGCGTGCCGTCGTAGATGTAGACGAAGATCAGCAGCCGCTTGAACTTGTCCTTCTTCTCCAGGTTGACGTACATCGTCTCGCCGGACGGCGCCCCGTACTGGTCGTCGCCGCTGAGCTTGATGTACGGCGCGTTCTGGAGGTCGCCGAAGAGCCCGCCGAGCGGCTGCACCACGCCCGTGCTCCCGTCGGAGAGCTCGTACATGCAGGCCAGGTCGAGGTCGACGTTGGTCGGCTCGGCGTTCTGCGGCGAGTCCGGATCCTGCGGCCGCAGGATCCGCGGGCTGAAGAACCGCCTGACGGACTCCCGCGGGCTCGTCCGGGCGGCGCCCCCGGAGCTCATCGTCCAGTGCAGGTTGACGTAGAGGTAGCCGGTGGTGGCGGCCGACCCGGTGATCGCGTGCTGCGGGGCCGACTTGGTGAGTATGACCTTGTGCTGACCACCGGGGTTGTCGAAGGTGTAGCTCTTGTCCCCGCGCAGGTACTCCCAGATCGAGACCATGCAGTCCTCTCCCCCTGCTCCCGTCAGGCGTTCTGACGGCCCGCCGACCAATGATCGGGCATCGGCCCGGCCGTCGGATACCCCGTTCACCCCCTCCCCTACCCAACCGGGCCCGACCGGCGGGTCGATTGGCCCGCAGAAGCCGCCCTCCCGTAACATGCCGCCCCTTCGGACGCGATATCGTCTAGCCGCACAGGTGTCCCGTCCGCCCCTGCGCGGGCGTGGCGGGCATGCCGTGCGGCGACGAACGAACCGTCAGGCAGTGCCCGCACGGCGGGTCCTGACCGCCTGTGTCGCACTGTGATCCTGTCCCCTGCGGAAACCCGAGGCCCGACCCGCAATGAACCTGACCTCCATACAGCTGGTCTGGACCGTCGTCGGCGGCGCAGCCCTGCTGTTCGTCGCCGTCCTGGTGGCGACGCTGCGCTTCAAGAACTCGAAGAAGGACGAGTCCGGCGACTCCTGGGAGCGCAGCGAGGAGCGCCGCCGTCGCAAGGAGATGATCTACGGCATCTCCTCGTACACGCTGCTCTTCTGCTGTGCCGGTGTCGCCGCCGCGCTGTCCTTCCACGGCCTGGTCGGCTTCGGCAAGGAGAACCTGGGTCTGTCCGGCGGCTGGGAGTACCTCGTCCCGTTCGGCCTGGACGGCGCCGCGATGTTCTGCTCGGTGCTCGCCGTCCGCGAGGCCAGCCACGGTGACGCCGCGCTCGGCTCCCGCCTGCTGGTCTGGGTGTTCGCGATCGCCTCGGCCTGGTTCAACTGGGTGCACGCCCCGCGCGGCGTGTCGCACGACGGTGCCCCGCAGTTCTTCTCCGGCATGTCGATCTCGGCGGCGATCCTGTTCGACCGGGCGCTGAAGCAGACCCGCAAGGCCGCGCTGCGCGAGCAGGGCCTGGTGCCGCGCCCGCTGCCGCAGATCCGCATCGTCCGCTGGCTGCGCGCCCCGCGCGAGACCTACGCGGCCTGGTCGCTGATGCTGCTGGAGAACGTCCGCAGCCTGGACGAGGCGGTCGACGAGGTGCGCGAGGAGCGCCAGGCGAAGCTGGACGCCAAGGCCCGCGCCCGTACCGCCGACCGCCGTGAGCGGGCCGAGCTGAAGGCCATCTCCCGCCAGACCGGCATGCTCGCCCGGGCCCGCGGCGGCCGCCAGGTTCCCGCCCTCACGGCTGCCGGAGACGGCCCGAGCGCTACGGAGCCTGCCCTAGCCGCGGGAACCGACGCCACCACCTCGACCTCGGCCTCCTCGTACTCGGCCTCGAAGCAGTCCACCGACCCGCTCGAGCCGGCCACCCTGGACTCCGGCCGACGGCCGCGCGCCGCCGTCGGCTCCTCGTACACGTCCTCCTCGTACGCGTCCTCCTCCTACACGTCCTCCTCGGTCTCGGGCACCGGGTCGTCCCGCAGCGGCTCGACCGTCGACCTGACGGCCGACGACGACACCCTGTCGATGCCGAAGCTGGACTCGCTGGAGCGCAAGCTGCGCGCGATCGAGCAGCAGCTCGGCTGACGGGCCCCGCACCCCCCAGGAACGACCGGGGACACACGACGAACGGCCGCCCCCGGGAAACCCCGGAGGCGGCCGTTTCGCGTGCCGGTCGTCGGACGGCGGTTACTTGTTGCCGCTGCCGACCAGTTCCGGTTCCTCGTCCGCGCCCTCGCGCCGGTTGCGCAGGATCGACGAGCCGAGTGCCAGCCCGATGAAGGCGACGCCGATCAGGCCGGTGACGATCTCCGGGATGTGGTACTTGATCCCGACCAGCAGGATCGCCGCCAGCGCACCGATCGCGTAGTGCGCGCCGTGCTCCAGGTAGACGTAGTCGTCCAGGGTGCCCTTGCGGACCAGGAAGACGGTCAGCGAGCGGATGTACATCGCGCCGATGCCGAGGCCCAGGGTGATCTGGAAGATGTCGCTGGAGATGGCGAACGCGCCGACCACGCCGTCGAAGGAGAACGAGGCGTCCAGGACCTCCAGGTAGAGGAAGAGGAAGAACGCCGCCTTGCCGCCGACCTGGACGATCGACTTGCCGGCCTTCTCCGCCGCCTCCTCGCGCTCCTCCTCGGCCTCCAGGCCCGACTCGAAGATCGAGGAGAGGCCGTTGACGGCGAGGTAGGTGACCAGGCCGAGGACGCCGGCGAGCAGGACGGTCTCCGCGTGCTCCTCGGCGAAGAAGTTGGAGGCCAGCAGCAGGGCGACCAGGGCGACGACGCTGGAGAAGGCCTCCAGCTTGCCGACCTTCTCCAGCGGCCGCTCGATCCAGGCCAGCCAGTTGTAGTCCTTCTCCTCGAAGATGAAGTCGAGGAAGATCATCAGCAGGAAGACGCCACCGAAGGCCGCGATGGCCGGGTTGGCCGCCTCCAGGTACTGGGCGTAGGTGAGGCCCTCGTGGGTCTTGTCGGAGTGCAGCGCGAGGTCGATGACCGTCGCGGGGCTGAGCTTCGCGGTGAGGCCGACGACCAGCAGCGGGAAGACCAGGCGCATGCCGAAGACCGCGATGAGGACACCGACGGTCAGGAAGATCTTCTGCCAGTACGGGTTCATCCGCTTCAACACCGTGGCGTTGACCACCGCGTTGTCGAACGACAGGGAGATCTCCAGGATGGAGAGGATCAGCACGATGCCGAAGCCTTGGGCTCCCCAGAGCAGTCCGGCCGCGACCAGGCCGATGGCGGTGATCGCGAACGACCAGCCGAATGTGCGGAGGAACACGGGAGTTGGCTACCTTTCGGGTTCTGGCCGTGCCGGGGGCGGCCTCGTCCCGAGACGCCCTGACCGGGCCGGGCCCGGTCAGGTCACCCCCGCACTGCCCTTTGTTCTCATGATCGGGTCGGGTGAGATAAGTCCGATTTTCGCCCTTACTGTACGTTCACGCCGAAGTCGAGCGCGATGCCGCGCAGGCCGGAGGCGTACCCCTGGCCCACCGCGCGGAACTTCCACTCGCCCGCGTAGCGGTACAGCTCGCCGAAGATCATCGCAGTCTCGCTGGACGCGTCCTCGGACAGGTCGTAGCGGGCGATCTCCTGGCCGTCGACCGAGTTGACGACCCGGATGTAGGCGTTGCGCACCTGACCGAAGTTCTGGAGCCGCGCCTCGGCCTCGTAGATCGAGACCGCGAAGATCACCTTGTCGGCCTGGGCCGGGACGAGGTCCAGGTTGACCAGGACCACCTCGTCGTCACCCGTGTCGTCGCCGCCGGTGAGGTTGTCGCCCTGGTGCTCCACCGAGCCCTCGGGGCTCTTGAGGTTGTTGTAGAAGACGAAGTACTCGTCGCCGAGCACCCGCCCGCCACCACAGATCAGGGCGCTCGCGTCGAGGTCGAACGGGGCGCCCGTGGTCGAACGGGCGGACCAGCCGAGGCCGATCTGAACCTGCGTCAGGTTCGGCGCGGCCTTGGTGAGCGAGACGTTGCCACCCTTGGCGAGCGTGACCACCATGACGTTCTTCCTCCCTTGCTTCTCCCGGGGCGCCTTCCAGGTGTAATCCCCCGCGGCCCCGGCCGACCGGCTCCGGTCGGCTGAACTTCCTGAACTCCCATCCTCGCAGCGCGACGGACCACCGCGGCACCGGGGCGGACGGAACCGGGGCGGCCCCGGACCGCGGAGGTCCGGGGCCGCCCCGGCGGAACGGCGCGGGACCCGCGCCGCAGGGTGTGCCCGAAGGCTCAGACGTTGACCCCGAAGTCCTGCGCGATGCCGCGCAGGCCGGAGGCGTAGCCCTGGCCGATGGCACGGAACTTCCACTCGCTGCCGTTGCGGTACAGCTCGCCGAAGACCATCGCGGTCTCGGTGGAGGCGTCCTCGGAGAGGTCGTAGCGGGCCAGCTCCGAGTTGTCGGCCTGGTTCACCACGCGGATGAACGCGTTGCGCACCTGGCCGAAGTTCTGGCCGCGGGTCTCGGCGTCGTAGATCGAGACCGGGAAGACGATCTTCTCCACGTCCACCGGCACGCCGGCCAGGTTGACCTTGATCGCCTCGTCGTCGCCCTCCCCCTCGCCGGTCAGGTTGTCACCGGTGTGCTCGACCGAGCCGTCCGGGCTCTTCAGGTTGTTGAAGAACACGAAGTTGCCGTCCGAGGCGACCTTGCCCTGGGCGTTGCACAGCAGGGCGCTGGCGTCCAGGTCGAAGTCCGCACCGGTGGTGGTCCTGACGTCCCAGCCCAGGCCGACGACCACGGCCGTGAGGCCCGGTGCCTCCTTGGTGAGCGAGACGTTGCCGCCCTTGCTGAGGCTGACTCCCACTAGTCCTCCAAGAATCGGGAGGCACGTCCAGTGGTGCCCCCGGTGGTGCGGTCCGGGGCGTCGGGAGGCTCATCGGCTCCCGCACCCCACCCCGCCAACGGCCCGAGCGTAGTACGGGGTTCCCGTCCGCACCCCTGATCAGGCCGGACACGGCCCGACGACACCCGGCCGGCGGGTGCCGCGGGAGCGAGCGCGGCGCCGTCGGGGCGCTGGGCGGGGGCCTCAGAGCGCCGCGAGGACCTTCAGGTACTCCTGCTCGTCCCGGGCGTCCGGGAGGCCGTTGACGACGCTCCAGCGCACCGTGCCCTCGGTGTCGATCACGAAGGTGCCGCGCAGCGGGCAGCCCCGCTCCTCGTCGAGGACGCCGTACGCGCGGGTGACCTCGCCGTGCGGCCAGAAGTCGGCCAGGAGCGGGAACTCCAGCCCCTCCCGGTCGGCGAAGACCCGCTGGGAGAACTGCGAGTCGCAGGAGACGCCGAGCACCTGCACGGTGTCGTTCTGCAGGCCCGCCAGCTCCCGCTGGATCGCGCCCAGCTCGCCGGTGCAGACGCCGGTGAAGGCGAACGGGTAGAAGACCAGGACGACGTTCTTGCGGCCGCGGAAGTCGGAGAGCCGGACGGTCTCCCCGTGCTGGTTGTTGAGCTGGAAGTCCGGAGCCGGGGTGTCGACCTCGATGGCCATGGACGGGACCTTTCTGACGCGACCGCGCCGCGCGGCGGGCGCGGCAGGCCACATCCTCGCATTCGTTTACGGCGGTTCGACCGAACGGATGAGGCGGCCGGTCGCGGCCCCGGTCCGTTCGCCGTGCGCGAACGGGGCGGCGGGGCCGTCCGGGTGCGTCGGGGAGGCGGCGCCAGGGAACGCCACCCCAGGGGGTGCGGCGCCGGGGAATGCGCCGGGCCCCGCCGGAGGGGTTCCTCCGGCGGGGCCCGGCGCGGGGCTTCAGAGCCCGCTCAGCGCTTGCCGCCCTTCGCCGTGGACTTGGTGGCGAGCCGGGTGGCCGCCCAGTCCTTGACGATGTTGATCGAGCTGGTCTGGGAGAGGCCCGCGGTCTTGGCCGCGTCGTTGATCTCGGAGGCCTCGATGTGGCCGTCCCGCCCGGTCTTGGGCGTCATCAGCCAGATCAGGCCGCCCTCAGCGAGGTACTCCAGCGCGTCGACGAGGGCGTCGGTGAGGTCCCCGTCGTCGTCGCGGTGCCACAGCAGGACGGCGTCGGCGACGTCGTCGTAGTCCTCGTCGACGAGATCCGTACCGGTGAGCTCCTCGATGCCCTCGCGGAGGTCCTGGTCAGTGTCTTCGTCGTACCCCAGCTCCTGGATGATCTGGCCTTCTTCGAAGCCGAGACGGGTCGCCGGGTTGGACTTGTCCGCGGGGTCCGCGGTCGCGCTCACGGGAATAACCTCCAGTATTCGGCTCGGCATCCATGCCGAGGCTGTGGCCGTAGTCCACACGGGCGCGGCGGTTCGCGCAAGTACCCGACCCCCGATCCCCTCCAAAGGTTGACGTGTCGCAGCGGGACACGCCGCGCGGCGTGGCGGGAATCACACCGATTTGCCCTTTTCTGCATGGGCCGAGGATGCTTCGGGTGGTCCTGGCCCACAGGCCGTACGCACGACCGAGATGCGAACGGCATTCGGGTCCGCGCGTGCGCGGGCGTAGAGTCTCCTGTTGGCCCTCACCCCGGCCGCCCGCCATCGGGCGGACGGGACACCAGGTCGGACCACCTCTTTTCGTAACACCCGGGGGTGTGCGGAGCGGACGAAGACGCCCGCACCGCGCACCACCAGACCGGACCGCCCACCGGGCGGAACGGTTACCGATCGGTAGAGATGACGGATCTCCGAGCGCGGTAGCACGATGGAGGCGGCGCGACACACCTCAGTTTCGACCGACAGTGAAGGAACAGCGTGGCTTCCGGATCCGATCGCAACCCGATCATCATTGGCGGCCTTCCGAGTCAGGTCCCGGACTTCGATCCCGAGGAGACCGCGGAATGGCTGGAGTCGCTCGATGCGGCCATCGACGAGCGGGGGCGTGAGCGCGCCCGTTACCTGATGCTGCGGCTGATCGAGCGCGCCCGCGAGAAGCGTGTCGCCGTGCCCGAGATGCGCAGCACGGACTACGTCAACACCATCGCGACCAAGGACGAACCGTTCTTCCCCGGCAACGAGGAGATCGAGCGCAAGATCCTCAACGCGACCCGGTGGAACGCGGCCGTCATGGTCTCCCGGGCCCAGCGCCCGGGCATCGGCGTCGGTGGCCACATCGCCACCTTCGCCTCCTCCGCGTCGCTGTACGACGTCGGCTTCAACTACTTCTTCCGCGGCAAGGACGCCGAGGGCGAGTCCGGCGACCAGGTCTTCTTCCAGGGCCACGCCTCCCCCGGCATCTACGCCCGCGCCTTCCTGCTGGACCGACTGTCCGAGCAGCAGCTCGACGCGTTCCGCCAGGAGAAGTCGAAGGCGCCTTACGGCCTCTCCAGCTACCCGCACCCGCGGCTGATGCCGGACTTCTGGGAGTTCCCGACCGTCTCGATGGGCCTCGGCCCGCTCGGCGCGATCTACCAGGCCCGGATGAACCGCTACCTGGAGCACCGCGGCATCAAGGACACCTCCGACTCGCAGGTCTACGCCTTCCTCGGCGACGGCGAGATGGACGAGCCCGAGTCGCTCGGCCAGCTGTCCCTGGCCGCCCGCGAGGGCCTGGACAACCTGACCTTCGTGGTCAACTGCAACCTGCAGCGCCTGGACGGCCCGGTCCGCGGCAACGGCAAGATCATCCAGGAGCTGGAGTCCCAGTTCCGGGGCGCCGGCTGGAACGTGATCAAGCTCATCTGGGACCGCAGCTGGGACCCGCTGCTCGCGCAGGACCGCGACGGCGTCCTGGTGAACAAGCTGAACACCACGGTGGACGGCCAGTTCCAGACCTACGCCACCGAGTCCGGCGCGTACATCCGCGAGCACTTCTTCGGCGGCGACCTGCGCCTGCGCGCCATGGTCGAGAACATGTCCGACCAGCAGATCCAGCACCTGGGTCGCGGCGGCCATGACCACAAGAAGATCTACGCGGCGTTCAAGGCGGCCCGCGAGCACAAGGGCCAGCCGACGGTCATCCTCGCCCAGACGGTCAAGGGCTGGACGCTGGGCCCCAACTTCGAGGGCCGCAACGCCACCCACCAGATGAAGAAGCTGACGGTCGAGGACCTGAAGCGCTTCCGCGACCGGCTGCACCTGCCGATCACCGACAAGCAGCTCGAGGACGGCCTGCCGCCGTACTACCACCCGGGCCGCGACTCGGAGGAGATCCAGTACATGCACGACCGCCGGGAGGAGCTCGGCGGCTACGTGCCGACCCGCAAGGTCCGCCCGCGGAAGCTGGAGCTGCCCGGCGACGACGCGTACAAGGCGGTCAAGAAGGGTTCCGGCAACCAGACCATCGCCACCACCATGGCGTTCGTCCGGCTGCTCAAGGACCTCATGCGGGACAAGGGCATCGGCAACCGCTTCGTGCCGATCGCGCCGGACGAGTACCGCACCTTCGGCATGGACTCGCTCTTCCCGTCGGCGAAGATCTACAACCCGCTCGGCCAGACCTACGAGTCGGTCGACCGGGACCTCCTCCTCGCCTACAAGGAGTCGCCGACCGGCCAGATGCTCCACGACGGCATCTCCGAGGCGGGCTGCACCGCCTCGCTGATCGCCGCCGGCTCGTCCTACGCCACCCACGGCGAGCCGCTGATCCCGGTGTACGTCTTCTACTCGATGTTCGGGTTCCAGCGCACCGGCGACCAGTTCTGGCAGATGGCCGACCAGCTGGCCCGCGGCTTCGTGCTGGGTGCCACCGCCGGCCGCACCACGCTGACCGGTGAGGGCCTGCAGCACGCCGACGGCCACTCGCACCTGCTGGCCTCGACCAACCCGGGCGTCGTGGCCTACGACCCGGCGTACGGCTTCGAGATCGCGCACATCGTCCAGGACGGTCTGCGCCGGATGTACGGCTCCAGCGCCGAACACCCGCACGGCGAGGACGTGTTCTACTACCTCACCGTCTACAACGAGCCGATCAAGATGCCGGCCGAGCCCGAGAACGTGGACGTCGAGGGCATCCTCAAGGGTCTGCACAAGTACGCGCCGGGCACCGCCGGCCAGATCCCGGCCCAGATCCTCGCCTCCGGCGTGGCCGTGCCGTGGGCCCTGGAGGCCCAGCGCATCCTCGCCGAGGAGTGGAACGTCAAGGCCGACGTCTGGTCCGCGACCTCCTGGAACGAGCTGCGCCGCGACGCGGTGGAGGCCGAGGAGTTCAACCTGCTGCACCCCGAGGAGCAGCAGCGGGTGCCGTACGTCACCCAGAAGCTCCAGGGCTCCGAGGGCCCGGTCGTCGCGGTGTCCGACTGGATGCGCGCGGTGCCGGACCAGATCGCCCGCTGGGTGCCGGGCCAGTACCAGTCGCTGGGCGCCGACGGCTTCGGCTTCGCCGACACCCGTGGCGCGGCCCGTCGCTTCTTCCACATCGACGCGCAGTCGGTCGTCCTGGCGGTGCTCACCGAGCTCGCCAAGCAGGGCAGGATCGACCGCTCGGCGCTGAAGGACGCGATCGACCGCTACCAGCTGCTGGACGTGGCCGCGGCCGACCCGGGTGCCGCCGGCGGCGACGCCTGATCAGCCCGTAGGCACTGAGGGGCCGGACTCCCGCACGGGGTCCGGCCCTTCGGCGTGCGCCGCGGACCCGCCCCGCACCCCGGTGTGGCCCCGGGCCCGCGCGAGCACCACGACGGCCCCGGACTCCGAGGAGTCCGGGGCCGTGGCGTTGCGGCGTCGGGGAGCCCGTCAGATGTGCACGGCCGGGCCCGCGTCGGTGGTGCCGCGGCGGGTGAGCAGGCCGAGCACGGCGGCGCCGAAGGCCACCACGGCGGCCACCGCGAAGGCGAGCGACATGCCGCTCACGAAGGACTCGTGGACGGCGCCGGCCATCGCGTCCACCGCCTGCTGCGGGGTGCCGGCCGGGGCCGGCGGGGCGATGCCGAGCTGGGCGGCCTGCTTGAGGCCCTCGCCCGCCGCGCCCTCGACCGGCGGCAGGCCGGCCTTGGCCCAGTTGCCCGGCAGCACGTCGCCGACCTTCGCGGCCATCAGCGCGCCCAGCACGGCGGTGCCGAGGCTGCCGCCGACCTGCATCGCGGCCTGCTGGAGGCCGCCGGCCACGCCGGAGAGCTCCAGCGGGGCGTTGCCGACGATCACCTCGGTGGCGCCGACCATGACCGGGCTGATGCCGAGGCCCATCAGGACGAACCAGAGCGACATCACGCCGTTGCCGGAGCCGGTGTCCAGGGTGGACATGCCGTACATCGCGGTGGTGGTGATCAGCATGCCGGCCACGATCGGGATGCGCGGGCCCAGCTTGCCGATCGCGATGCCGGCCAGCGGCGAGCCGACGATCATCATGCCGGTCATCGGCAGCAGGTGGACGCCGGCCTCGACCGGCTTCATCCCGTGCACGTTCTGGAGGTAGAAGGTCACGAAGAAGATCGCGCCGAAGAACGCGAAGGCCATCAGCACCATCAGCAGCACGCCCGCCGACAGCGGCACCGAGCGGAACAGGCCGAGCGGGATCAGCGGCTCCTTCGCCCGGCCCTGCCAGAGCGCGAACAGCACCATCAGGACCACCGCGCCGCCCAGGAACAGCAGCGTCCTGGTGTCGCCCCAGCCCCACTCGGGGGCCTTGATGATGCCGAAGACCAGCGCGAACATCCCCACCGAGAGCAGCGCGATGCCGGGCAGGTCGAAGGACTTGGCGGCGTTCTCGGCCCGGACGTCCCTGAGGATCCACAGGCCCAGCGCCAGCGCGATCAGGCCGACCGGGATGTTGATGAAGAACACCGACTCCCAGTTGACGTGCTCGACCAGCAGGCCGCCGACGATCGGGCCGGCCGCGGTGGAGGCGCCGATCACGCCGCCCCAGATGCCGATCGCCATGTTGAGCTTCTCGGCCGGGAAGGCCCCGCGCAGCAGGCCGAGCGCGGCCGGCTGGAGCAGCGCGCCGAACAGGCCCTGGAGCACCCGGAAGGCGATCACGGTCTGGATGTTGCCGGCGAAGCCGATCGCGGCCGAGGTGGCGGCGAAGCCCACCGCGCCGACCAGGAAGGTGGTCTTGTGGCCGAAGCGGTCACCGATCTTGCCGGCGGTGATCAGGAAGACCGCCAGGGCCAGCAGGTAGCCGCTGGTGACCCACTGGATCTCGGAGGGCGCCGCGTGCAGCTTCTCCTGGATCACCGGGTTGGCGATGGCGACGATCGTGCCGTCCAGCGCGACCATCATGACGCCGACCGCGACGGTCAGCAGGGTCAGCCAGGGGTGCCCCTTGAGGCCGCCCCCCGACGGTGGATTCGGCGGCGGCGGTGCGTCCGCCTCGGAGTTCTTCACGACGGACTGGCTCATCTGGGCCCTCCGGGGGCGTGGCTCGGTTCAGGACGTGGTCGTGGCGCCCCGGCCCACCCGTCCCCACAGGTGCCCCGGCCCGACGGGCGCCACCTCGGCAGATTATGTCAGCCTCTGACATACGGCAAACAATGACTTCTGACCAGCACTGACATTTGTCAGAGCGCTAAGGTTGTGCTCCCACCCGCCACACCCCGCGCTCCGGAAGGCCCCCGCCATGGCCGCTCACGCCCCCCGCACCACCGACGCCCCGGAGGGCCCCGCCCGCACACCGGGGCTGCGCGAGCGCAAGAAGCAGCAGACCCGGGACGCCCTGATCCAGGCCGCCCACGTGCTCTTCCTCCGGCAGGGCTTCGCCCACACGACCGTCGACGAGATCGCCTCCGCCGTCGACGTCTCCCAGCGCACCTTCTTCCGCTACTTCGCCAACAAGGACGAGGTCGCGCTCGCCGTGATGGCCGTGGCCGAGGACTACTTCATCGAGTGCCTGCGCCGCCGGCCGGCCGAGGAGACCCCGCTCCAGGCCCTGCGCGCCGCGATCGTCAAGGCCTGGCTCGACCTCGGCAGCGCGGAGGCCTCCGGCCCCGACTCGATCCACAGCGCCCTCGAACTCATGCGGATGATCGAGGAGACGCCCCCGCTGCTCGCCGCCCACCTGCGCCGGGTCACCGAGCAGGAGCAGGTGGTGATCCAGGTGCTCGCCGAACGCGAGGGCCTGGACCCGGCCGAGGACCTGCGCCCGGCCGTGCTCGCCGCCGTCTTCGCCAGCCTGCTGCGCTCGGCCCACCTGGCCTGGAGCGTCGAGCGCGAGCCGGCCGGCCCCGAGGGCATGGTCGCGGTGATCGAGCGCTACTTCGACCAGCTCGGCCCCGCCCTGGCCGGCCACTGGCGCCCGTAGCACCACCCACCCGTGGCAACCACCCACCCGTAGGCACCGCCCGGGCCCCGCCCGTCATACCGGGGTATCACCCGATACCCCGGTACCACCCGGAAGTTCGCGCTCCAGTCCGACGCCCGACACGGGCCCGGCCGCCTAGGGTGGCCCCCGATGAAGACGCCCACCAGAGCCGACGGCCGCGGATTCGCGCTGCGCCAACTGCGCACCCTGCGGCACCACCTGACCACCCCGAGCGAGGACCACACCCCGCTGCTCGGGGACTCCCGCCGGCGCTGGGTGCGCCGGCTCCCGTACATCGCCGTGATCGTCCTGCAGGCCTCGCTGATCCCCACCGGGATCGTCAACCTGGTCGACTTCTACGACCTGGCGGTGCCGGTGGCCGGCGCGCTGACCGTCGCCCAGACCACGCCGCTGTTCCTCGCCGTCACCCGGCCGCTGGCCGCCTGGTGGATCAGCGCCGCCAGCCTGGTCGCCACCGCCGCCATCACCGCCCGCCACCACCAGGCGATGGGCAGCTGGCCGTGGACGGCTCCGATGATCATCGCGTACGTCTTCCTGCTGCTCGCCCTCGCGCTGCGGGAGAGCCGGGCCACCCTGGTCTCGGTCTGGGTCGCCACCGTCCTGCTCACCGTGGTCACCACCACCCTCGGCCTGCCCCGGCCCGGCGACGGCACCACCGTGCTGCTGATCGCGCTCAGCGGCGCCGCGCTGCTGCTCGGCTGGGCCGTCCGGGACCGCGCCGTGGCCCGCAGACTGCTCACCGAGCAGGAGCAGATCAGCGAGGTCGAACGCGAACGCCGCACGCTGCTGGAGGAACGCGCCCGGATCGCACGGGAGTTGCACGACGTGGTGGCCCACCACATGTCGGTCATCGCGGTGCAGGCGGCCAGCGCGCCGTACCGGATCGGCGGCGTACCGGACGAGGCCGCCGAGGAGTTCACCGCGATAGCCGGCACCGCCCGCGAGTCGCTGGCCGAGATGCGCCGGCTGCTCGGCGTGCTGCGCAGCGAGGAGTCCGGCGGGGACAAGGCGCCCCAGCCCGGGGTCGGCCAACTGGCCCAGCTGGTCGAGACGGTGGGCCGGGCCGGGGTGCCGGCCGAACTGACCCTGGAGCCGGACGCGGCGGACCTGGCGGACCTGGTGCCGCAGGCCGTCGGGCTGTCCGCGTACCGGATCGTGCAGGAGGCGCTGGCCAACGTGGTGCGACACGCCCCCGGCGCGCGGACCTGGGTCTCGTTGACCACGGACGGCCCGGCGCTGCTGGTGACGGTGGTCAACGCGCCCCCGCCGCAACACACCGAGTCGCTGGAGGCCTCTGTGGAGGGCACCGGGCAGGGGCTGGTCGGAATGCGCGAACGCGTCCGGCTGGTCGGTGGCAGGCTGGACACCGGTCCGCTGCCGGACGGCGGCTTCAAGGTGGCCGCCGCCCTGCCCCTCGACCGCCCCGACAGCCCCGACACCCCCCGGGAGACCACCGCATGACCATCCGCGTGATCATCGTCGACGACCAGGCCATGGTGCGCGCCGGCTTCGCGGCCCTGCTCAACGCCCAGAGCGACATCGACGTGGTGGGGGACGCGGCGGACGGCGCCCAGGCCCTGGAGGTCAACGGCCGCACCCACCCGGACGTGGTGCTGATGGACGTCCGGATGCCCGTCATGGACGGCCTGGAGGCGGCCCGGCGGCTGCTCGACCCCGAGGTGCCCGGCGCCCACCGGCCCAAGGTGCTGATGCTGACCACCTTCGACGTGGACGACTACGTGTACGAGGCGCTGCGCGCCGGGGCCAGCGGCTTCCTGCTCAAGGACGCCCCGCCGGCCGACCTGATCGCCGCGGTCCGGGTGGTCGCCGCCGGCGAGGCGCTGCTCGCCCCCTCGGTGACCCGCCGGCTGATCGAGGACTTCGCCCGCACCCGCCCGGCGAAGCGCCGCGACCCCAAGGTGCGGCTCAACGGCCTGACCCCGCGCGAGACCGAGGTGCTGGAGCTGATCGCCCGCGGCCTGTCCAACCAGGAGATAGCCGCCGGACTGGTGCTCGCCGAGCAGACCGTCAAGACGCACATCGGGCGGATCCTCGCCAAGCTCGGCCTGCGCGACCGCGCCCAGGCGGTCGTCCTGGCCTACGAGTCGGGCCTGGTGACACCGGGTCAGTAGCCCGCGCCCGCCCGCTCGGGCGGGCCCCCTGATACCCGGGTAGCACCCGGGAGTTGGCCCCGCGGTGTGACGTCCGCGGGGCCGTCGCGTTCCTACCTTCCTCTCCACCGGACGCCGAACCGACTCGGCGGCCGCGCCGACGAGGGGGAGCACGGACATGCGCAGGTTCCGGACCAGACGGGCGATCGCCGCCACCGCACTGGCACTGGCGGTGGCGCTCGGCACGGGCGGCTGGGCCGCCGACACCCAGACCCCCGTCACCGGCCCGCCGCCCGGCAGCGCCGCCTGGACCGCCGACACCTCGCTCGGCGTGCGGCCGCCCGACCCGGCCACCGCCGCCCCGGCCCTGGTCGCCGCGTTCTTCGCCGGGTTGGCCCCGGCCACGCAGGAGGCCCTGGCCGCCCGGCACCCGCTGGTGGTCGGCAACCTGGACGGCGCCCCGATCGCCCTCCGGTACCGGGCCAACGCCCTCGCCCTGGCCGCCGAACGCACCCGCGAACTCGCCCGGGCCGCCGACCCCGCACTCACCCCGCAGGACCACGCGGCCGCCCGCACCCGGGCCGAGCGCTACCGCGCCCTGCTGGACGGCGGCCGCCAGGTCCTCGCCTTCGACCCGCGCGGCCGCGGCCAGGTCGCCGAGGTGTACGGCGACCTCGCCACCGCCCGCCGCACCGCCGTGATCGTCCCCGGCTCGGACATCGACCTGCTCCGCTTCGACCGCGCCTCCGACCCGTACGGCACCCCCGCCGGCATGGCCCGCGCCCTCCTGGACGCCACCGGCGGGCAGACCGCCGTGATCGCCTGGGCCGGCTACACCACCCCGCTCGGCCTCGGCCCGGACGCCGCCACCGAGGACCTGGCCCGGGCCGGCGCCCCGCGCCTCACCCGGCTGCTCGACGGACTCGCCGTCACCACCCGCCCGCAGGCCCCGCCCACCGTGTTCTGCCACAGCTACGGCTCCGTGGTCTGCGGCCTGGCCCGCCCCACGCCCGCGCAGGCCTCCGGCGTGGTGGTGCTCGGCTCGCCCGGCATGGGCGTCGACTCGGCCGCCGACCTCGACCCCGGCGTCCCGCTCTGGGCCACCGCCCGCAACGGCTCCGACTGGATCGGCGAGGTGCCCAACGTCCGGCTGTTCGGCCTCGGCCACGGCGCCGACCCGACCACCCCCGGCTTCGGGGCCCGCCCGCTGCCCGCGACCGGATCCCACGGCCACACCGGCTACTTCGCCCCCGGCACCGCCTCCCTCGCCGCCTACGCCGACCTCGCGCTCGGCCGCGCCTGACCGCCCGCACCGGAAGGAACACCACGCCATGGCCGGCACCACCACCCCCAGCCCGCTCACCGCCCTGCGCCGCGCCGCCGCCCGCGTCGACGCGAAGACCCCGGCCGACCGCGACCGCGCCCTGGACGGGCTGCGCGCCCTGGCCCTGCTCGCCGTACCCGTCGGGCACTGGATGCTCGGCGGCTTCACCCGCACCCCCGACGGCGCCCTGCACAACGCCAGCCCGCTCTCCACCCTCGGCTTCTTCGCCCCGCTCAGCTGGGTGCTCCAGATGCTCGGGGTGTTCTTCCTGGTCGGCGGCCACTCCTCGGTCCGCTCGCTGGAGCGCGCCCGGGCCAAGGGCCTGCGGACCCGCGACTGGCTGTGGGCCCGGACCGTCCGGCTGCTGCGCCCGGTGCTCGGGGTGGCGGCCGTCTGGGCGGCGCTGGTCCCGCTGCTGCCCGCGCTCGGCGTCCCCGCGGACACCCTGCGCACCGGCGCCACCCTGGTGGTGCAGCCGCTCTGGTACATCGCCGTCTACCTGGGGCTGACCGCGCTCACCCCGCTCTGCGTGGCCGCCGGGCGCCGGCTCGGCGGCTGGTCGGCGGGCCTGCCGGTGGTCGTGGTCGCCGCCGTCGACCTGCTGCGGTACGGGCCGTGGGCCGGGGCGGTGCCGTCCTGGGTGGCGCTGCTGAACATCCTGCCGGGCTGGTTGTTCGGCTACCAGCTGGGCGTGCTCTGGGCACAGGGCCGGCTCGGCCGCCCGGCGGCCCGGGTGCTGCTGCTCGGCGGCGGCGCGCTGTTCGCCGCACTGCTGCTGGTCTTCCACTACCCGGCCAGCATGGTCGGTGTGCCCGGGGCCGCGCGGACCAACTCGCACCCGCCGTCCCTGCTGGTGCTCGCCCTGGCCGCGTTCCAGTGCGGCGCCGCGGTGCTGCTGCGGGAGCGGCTGGGCCGGCTGCTGACCCGCCGCCCGCTGCTGTGGCTGCCGGTCGTGGTGGTCAACCTGTCGGCGATGACGGTCTTCTGCTGGCACCAGAGCGCGATGCTCGCGGTCGCGGTGCCGGGCGCGGCCGTCCTGGGCGCCGTCCCGGGCCTGACCACCGCGCCGGACTCGCTCGGCTGGGTGGCCGCCCGGCTGGCGCTGCTGCCGCTGTTCGGCGCCGTACTGGTGGCGGTCGGCTGGTTCACCCGCCGGTTCGACGGCCCGTGGACGGCCTTCTCCCGGGGCGGCAAGGCGGTGGCCGGGGCAGCGGCGGCGCTGTTCGCCGCGTACGCGCTGGGCGTGGTGTGACGGCGCGCCAGGCGTGAGCCGCCCCCGGTGCGCCGTGCCGCGCGCCGGGGGCGCGCTGTCGGTGCCCTGCCCTACCCTGCCGCCATGGTGACGTTCGACGAGTTCCGCGCGATGGCTCTGGCCCTGCCCGAGGCCGTCCAGGAGCCGACCTGGGACATCGAGACGCTGCGGGTCCGCGGCCGGATCTTCGCGATGGGCGCACCCGACGGGGAGCGCGTCAGTGTGAAGGCCTCCCCCGAGGACCAGGCCGAACTGCTCGCCGCCGAGCCCGAGGTGTTCTCCTCCGCCCCGTACGTCGGGCGCCACGGCTGGGTGAGCGTCCGGCTGGACCTGGTGGACCGGGACGAGCTGCACGACCTGGTCACCGAGGCCTGGCGGCGGACGGCGCCGAAGCGCCTGGTGCGCGGGTTCGACGCCTGAGCGCCACCCCGCCGGCCTCTGGGGCACCCGGCCGCACGCACCGTCCGAACCACTGGGAGACGCCGTGAGGACACCCCCGGTTCATGTGATCCATCCCACAGTTTAGGCGTTCCCGCCGCCCCTTCGGGCCCCCTAGGCTTGCGCAGGGAAGTCAGCAGAACCATCGCACCCTCCGGGCACCGCCCGCGAAACGGTGACGGGCCCCAAGGGAGTTGGTGCGGTGCGCAACCGTCGACGCTGGAAGCGGGTACTGATCGGGGCGTTCGCCGGCTGCGCGGTGCTCGCCGACGCCGGAGCCTCCGCCGCCGCGGCCGCGGTCTCCTCCGAACAGCTGGCGATCTCCACGCCTCCGGCCGGCAGCGCCGCCTGGATCCAGGACCACTCCTTCGGCCGCTCCCTGCCCGACCCGGCCACCACCACGCCGGCCGCCGCCGCGGCGTTCTTCGCCTCGCTCGCGCCCACCGAACTGGACCGGCTGATCCAGGACTACCCGCTGGTCGTCGGCAACTACGACGGCGCTCCGCTGGACCTGCGCTACCGCGCCAACCGGATCGCCCTGGCCGCCGAGCGCGACCAGGCCCGGGCCCGCGCCGCGGACCGCAAGCTGGACTCCGACGCCCGCGCGCTGGCCGTCTCCCGCGCCAACGACGTCGAGCACCTGCTCGCCCCGGACCGGCAGGTCCTGGCCTTCGACCCGCGCGGCCGCGGCCTGGTCACCGAGGTGTGGGGCGACCTCGCCGACGCCGAGCGGATCTCCGTGCTCGTCCCCGGCTCGGACGCCGACCTCGGCCACCACGACCAGGCCGCCGATCCGCTGCGCTCCCCGGCCGGGATGGCCCGCGCCCTGTACGCCGAGGAGCGGCACCAGGCGCCGGGCACCCGGACCGCCGTGATCTCCTGGACCGGCTACGTCACCCCCTCCGGCCTCGGCCCGGACGCGGCCACCTCCCGGCTCGCCGACGTCGCCGCCCCCCGATTGGAGCGGCTGCTCGCCGGACTCAAGGAGACCACCCGGCCGGACGCGCCGCCGTCGCTGCTCTGCCACTCGTACGGCTCGGTGGTCTGCGGCACCGCCGCTCCGGACATCCCGCGTGCGGCCGCCTCGCCGTCCGACACCTCCGGCGTCACCGACCTGATGGTCTTCGGCAGCCCGGGCATGGGCGTGCAGAGCACCACCGAGCTGGGCGCCGGCGTGCACGTCTGGGCCACCCGCAACCCCAGCGACTGGATCGGCAACGTGCCGTTCCTGGAGGTCGGCGGGCTCGGCCACGGCGCCGACCCGACGGCGAGCGACTTCGGATCCGAGCAGATCTCCTCGGCCCGCGCGGTCGGCCACAACGGCTACTTCGGCGAGGGCACCGACAGCCTGCACAACTTCGCGGCGATCTCGCTCGGCCACTACCAGGACGTGCTCCGGCCGAACCCCAACCAGTAGGGGCCCGGCGCCTAGGCACCCTGCTCCTGGTACAGCCGCAGGGCGTCCGCCGCCGCCCGGGCCAGCTCCCGCCGGGCGGCCGGCGGGGCCAGCACCTCGACCTCCGCCCCGAAGGCCAGCAGCGACCGGACGGCCGCCGGGGCCGGGAAGGCCATCGCCACCTCGACCCACTCCTCGGCCGGCCCCGCGCCCGGCTCCGGCGGCGGGGCGGTGACGCGGCCGCCGTGGATGCGCAGGAACATGTCCAGCCGTCCGCGCCGGACCCGCACCCGCACCGGCACGTCCTTCGGCAGCCGCTCCACCTGCTCGCGCAGCACCGCCCAGACGTCGCCGAGCCCGACCCCGGCCCGGCGCCGCACCGCCTCCTCGGTGGTCTCGGCGGCCAGCACCCGGTCGGCCCGGAACAGCCGCGGCTCGCCGTGCAGGTCGGCCACCAGGTACCAGACCGCGGCCTTGCTCACCAGCCCGTACGGGTCGACGGTGTACTCCACCGGCGCGGGCGTGCCGCCGTGCCGGTAGCACAGCCGCAGCCGCCGGTCCGCGAAGACGGCGTACTGCAGTTCGCCGAGGTCCGGCCCGGCGGCGGGGCCGGCCGCGCCGGGGGTCTGCATCCAGCGGGCCGGGTCGACCAGGATCCGCTCGCTGATCCGCTCGGCGCCGGGCCGGTGCGGGGCCGGCAGCGCGGCCATCACCTTGCGCAGCGCCGAGCCGAGCGCGCCGTCCAGCCCGAGGTCGCTGTGCGCGCCCTGGGCGGAGAGCACGAACAGCGCCCTGGCCTCGTCCGCGGTCAGGCCGGTGACGTCGGTGCGGTAGCCGGGCAGCAGGCCGATGCCGCCGTGCCGCCCGCGTTCGGTGAACACCGGCACCCCGGCGGCGGAGAGCGACTCGACGTCGCGGTAGATGGTGCGCACGGACACCTCCAGCCGCTCGGCGAGTTCGGTGGCGGACACCTGGCCGCGGGTCTGGAGCAGCAGGAGGATCGAGAGCAGGCGGTCGGCCTTCATGCACCAAGAATCCCAGTAACCCTGACGGCAGTTGTCAGGTTTTACTGGGAGATTGCGTTCCGAGCCCGAAGAACCACCCGACACCAGGGAGTTGAGCGCGGATGACCGCCGTCCAGGATGCCCGACCGCAGTACCGCAGCGCCCTCGACCAGCTGGAGAAGCTGTTCGCCACGATCACCCCGGCCGACCTCGAACGGCCCACGCCCTGCCCCGAGTTCACCCTGCGCGAGCTGCTGAACCACGTGGTCGGCGGCGTCCACCGGTTCGCCTACCTGGGCGAGGGCGGCAACGCCCGGGACGTCGTGGCCGCCATCGAGGACCCCTCGGACGAGGGCTGGCCGGCCGCGCTGGGCCGCGCCCGGGCCCGGGTGACCGCCGCCTGGGCGGACGACGCCAAGCTCGGCCGCCCGACCGTCGTCCCCTGGGGCGAGGTGCCCGGCGCGGCGGCGGTGGGCGGCTACCTGATGGAACTGGTGACCCACTCCTGGGACATCGCCGTCGCCCTGGACAACGGCTTCGCCCTGGACGACGACCTGGCGCGGACCGCGCTGGGCATCGCCGAGTCCGCGCTGCCGGCCGAACGGCGGGTGCCGGGCGTCCCGTTCGCCGCCGTCCGGCCGGTCGCCGAGGACGCCGACGTGCACACCCGGCTGGCCGCCTGGACCGGCCGTACGGTCTGAACCCGACGGGCGGGGCCGGGAGCGCCGAACGGACGCCCCGGCCCCGCCCGGCCGTCGGCGTCCGGCTACTCGCGCGCGGCCGAGGTCGAGCTCATGTCCGCGTAGCGGTTGCCCGCCACCCGGCCGGCCACCGGCTCCAGCAGCGCCAGCTCCTCGGCGGTCAGCCGCAGCGTCGCCGCCGCGGTGTTCTCGGCGAGCCGGCTGCGCTTGCGGGTGCCCGGGATCGGCACCACGGCCAGCCCGTGCACCTCGGCCCGCTGGTGCACCCAGGCCAGCGCGACCTGGGCGAGCGTCACGCCGTGGGCCGCCGCGATCTCCCGCAGCGGGGCGAGCAGTTCGCCGTTGGCAGCGGCGTTGTCGCCGGTGAAGCGCGGGAAGTTCCGCCGGAAGTCGTCCGCCGGGAGCTCCTCGGCGTTCTGGAAGGCGCCGGTCAGGAACCCGCGCCCGAGCGGCGAGTACGGCACGAAGGCGACGCCCAGCTCCGCGGCGGCCGGCACCGCCGTGCGCTCGACGTCGCGGGCGAACACCGACCACTCGGACTGCAGCGCGGCGATCGGGTGGACCGCGTGCGCCTCGCGCAGCTCCGCCCCGGTCACCTCGGACAGGCCGAGGTGGCGCACCTTGCCGGCCTTCACCAGCTCGGCCATGGCGCCGACCGAGTCGGCCAGCGGCACGGCCGGGTCGCGGCGGTGCATGTAGTACAGGTCGATCACGTCGACGCCGAGGCGGCGCAGCGAGGCGTCGACCGCGGTCCGGATGTACTCCGGGTCGTTGCGGATGCCGCGGACGGAGGCGTCCTGCGCGGAGCGCACGATGGAGAACTTGGTGGCGAGCACCACCTTGTCCCGGTTGGCCCGGACGAAGGGGCCGATCAGCTCCTCGTTGCGGCCGGAGCCGTACATGTCGGCGGTGTCGAAGAGGGTGACGCCCGCCTCCAGCGCGGCGTCCAGGGTGGCGAGCGCCTCACCGGTGTCGGTGTGGCCGTAGAACTCGCTCATGCCCATGCAGCCGAGGCCCTGGACGCCCACCAGCGGGCCTCCGGTGCCGAGTTCGACGGTGGGAAGGACGGTCTGAGTCATGCGCTCTGCTCTTCCTCTACACGGATGTTCTGGCATTGGACCGGGGCACCGGTGCCGTCGGCGACCTTCCCGGCATAGAGATCGATCTTGTAGTCGAGGACGGCGAGGGTGGCCTGGAGGTCCACGATCCGCTGCCGGACCTCCTCACGCTGAGCCTCCAGGAGCAGCCGCCGGTCCTCGTAGGTCCGCTCGCCCTGGCGGGCCATGTCCACGTACTTGAGCATGTCCGCCACGGACATGCCGGTCAGCCGCAGCCTGCCCAGGAAGGCCAGCCGGTGCAGGTCGGCGTCGCAGTAGCGGCGCCGGCCCCCCGCGGCCCGGCCGACCGGGTCCAGCAGGCCGATCCGCTCGTACCAGCGCAGGGTGTGGGCGGTCAGTCCGCTGGCCGCGGCGACCTCGCTGATGGTGTGCCGCGGCGAGCGGTCCGGATCGCCGGCGGGGCTGCTGAACACCTCGGAGCAGCTGCGCAGGTCGATCTCGACGCGTTCGGGTGTGGCCATCGCTCGTCCCCCCTGTCCTGTGCGACGTGAACGACGCTACCGAGTTCGAGTGCACTCCAAGCAAGCCGCTACCCGGGTGGCTCCGCCACCACCTTCTCCGGCGGATTTCCCGGCGACTAGAGTCGGGCCCATGGAGAGCTTGCGGATGATCGAGAACTGGCCGGTGCCCCATGCCGCGGCGGCCGTGGTCCGGGGGGCGGACGGCGCGGTGCTGGGCGCGCACGGGCCGCAGCAGCACCTGTTCCCGCTCGCCTCGGTCACCAAGCTGCTCACCTCGTACGCGGCGCTGGTCGCCGTCGAGGAGGGCGTGTTCGAGCTGGACGACCCGGCCGGGCCGCCCGGGGCGACCGTCCGCCACCTGCTCGCGCACACTTCCGGCCTGGGCTTCGACGAGGACCGGGTGTTCGGTGAGCCCGGCAAGCGCCGGCTCTACTCCAACGCGGGCTTCGACGCGCTGGCCCGGGCGCTGTCCGAGGCCGCCGGGATCGAGTTCTCCCGCTACGCCGCCGAGGCGGTGTTCGAGCCGCTGGGCATGACGGACACCCTGATCCACACCGCGCACAAGTCCCCGGCCGGCGCCGGCGGCCTGTCCACCGTCGCCGACCTCGCCCGGTTCGCCGCCGAGCTGCAGGCACCCAAGCTGCTGGACCCGTCCACCGTCCTGCGGGCCACCCGCGAGGTCGCCTTCCCCGGCACCAGCGGCGTGCTGCCCGGCTACGGCCACCAGCGCCCGAACGACTGGGGCCTCGGCTTCGAGATCCGCGACGGCAAGAGCCCGCACTGGACCGGCTCCGCCAACTCCCCCGGGACCTTCGGGCACTTCGGCCAGTCCGGCACCTTCCTGTGGGTGGACCCGCGGGCCGGCGTGGCCTGCGTCGCGCTCACCGACCGGGACTTCGGCCCGTGGGCGGTCGAGGCCTGGCCGGCCTTCTCGGACGCGGTCCTCGGAGAGCTCGCGAAGGGCTGAGCCGAGCCGTACGGCCAGCGCTAGCCGTACGAGACCGGCGAGTGCATCTCCCAGAGCAGGAGTTCGGCGCCGGTCTCGCCCGCCGCCGGGTCGGCGAAGGCCTCGCCGGTGATCCGTACGCTGTCGCCCGGCACCATCGAGCGGCCGGCGCCCTTGGGCCCGGGGACGGTCCGGTAGCCCAGCGAGCCGGCCGTCAGGTGCGCGTACCGCCAGGGCGCCTCGGGCAGCGGCGGCAGCGGCTGCCACGGCCCGGCGGTGGCCAGCCAGAGCGCGGCGTCGCCGCGGCGCAGCCGCAGGGCGTCCGTCCCGGCGTCGCGCTCCAGCCCGGAGGCCAGCAGCGTCAACCCGCCGTCCGCCGGTTCCACCTTGCGCAGACCGTACGCGGGGGGCACGTCGAACTCGTCGGGTTGGAGCCACATCTGGACGAAGCGGACCGGACCGGTGGCGCCGCCGACGTTGCGCTCGGTGTGGGTGACGCCGGAGCCGGCGCTGAGGTGCTGGACCATCCCGGGCCGGACCACCCCGCTGTGGCCCTGCGAGTCGCGGTGGGCCAGCGCGCCCTCCAGCACCCAGGTGAGGATCTCGGTGTCCCGGTGCTTGTGCTCCTCGAACCCGGCCCCGGGGGCGAGGAGTTCCTCGTTGCACGCGAGCAGCGCGCCGAAGTGGGTGTTCTTCGGGTCGTAGTGGCCGGAGAAGGAGAACGCGTGCCTGGTCTCGACGCCCTCGGCCGGGGCGGAACGGTAGCGCTCGGCGGTGCGGCGCAGGTCGGCACGGGGGCGGGCGGCGGCTTCGTTCACGCCCCCACCGTAGTGGGTGGGCGTCGGAGTGTGACTCTTGCCACCGTGCCGCTCCGCCGGGGATTGTGCACGAGCAGTCACTCACGTGAGGCAGTCTTGTCCTTGTGCCAGCCGCCTCCACGAACTCCACGAACGACCCCAGCTCCAGCCCCGCACCCGACCCCACCGGGAAGAGCCCGACCGCCCGGTCGGGCCGCGACCGCCCGGGCCGCGCGGCGCCCCGCCTGACCGCGCAGGAGCGCAGAAACGCCGCCGAGCGCGCCGAGCGCCGGGCGGCGACGCTCAAGCGGCTGGAGAAGTCCTCCGGCAAGCTGGCCACCGCCGCGATCTCGCGGATGGACGACCAGCTCGGCTGGTACCGGCGGATGCCGCCGGAGCACCGGTCCTGGATCGGCCTGGTCGCCCAGGCCGGCATCGCCGCGTTCACCGAGTGGTACCGCCAGCCCGACGCCGCCCAGGCGATCTCCACCGACGTCTTCGGCACCGCCCCGCGCGAGCTGACCAGGGCGATCACCCTGCGCCAGACCGTCGAGCTGATCCGCACCACGATCGAGGTGATGGAGGAGGCCATCGAGGAGGTGGCCGCGCCCGGCGACGAGGCGGACATGCGCGAGTCGGTGCTGGTCTACGCCCGGGAGATCGCCTTCGCGACCGCCCAGGTGTACGCCCAGGCCGCCGAGGCGCGCGGCGCCTGGGACGCCCGCCTGGAGGCGCTGGTGGTCAACTCGTTGCTGTCCGGCGACGCCGACGAGGGCGTGCTCTCGCGGGCCGCGGCGCTCGGCTGGGGCCAGCCCAGCCAGGTCCGGGTGGTGATGGGCAGCGCGCCGGACGGCGACAGCGAACTGGTGGTCGAGGCGATCCGCCGGGCCGCCCGGTACGCCAAGCTGAACGTGCTGACCGGGGTGCTGGGCAAGCGCCTGGTGGTCGTGGTCGGCGGCGACAAGGAGCCGGTGCACGCGGCCCGGGCGCTGATCGGCCAGTTCGCGCCGGGCCCGGTGGTGGTCGGCCCGACCGTGCCCGACCTGCTCTCCGCGACCCGCTCGGCCCACGCCGCCGCGGCAGGCCTGCGCGCCTGCGCCGCCTGGCCGGACGCCCCCCGCCCGGTGCTGGCCGACGACCTGCTGCCCGAGCGGGCGCTGGCCGGCGACCAGGCCGCGCGCCGTCAGCTGGTGGAGGAGATCTACACACCGCTTGACGAGGCCGGCTCCGCCCTGCTGGAGACGCTGAGCGTCTACCTGGAGCAGGCCTCCTCGCTGGAGGGCGCGGCCCGGATGCTCTTTGTGCACCCCAACACGGTGCGCTACCGGCTGCGACGTGTGACTGACGTCACGGGGTACGCCCCCTCCGACGTACGTTCGGCGTTCACGCTGCGGATCGCGCTGGCCCTCGGCCGGCTGGGCGCCGTCGGAGAGCCCGGCTGAGCCGGAGTGTAGGGACCATACAATCCCGGATGGTTTTCTTCGTTACCGTCGCCTACCCGCCCCTGGGCGCCTGGCGAGAGAGGGTTGAACCGTGCTCGTAATCGTCGCCCCTGGACAGGGTGCCCAGTCCCCCGGTTTCCTCAGCCCCTGGCTGGAGCTCGACGGCGTCGCCGACCGCCTGCGCGGCTGGTCGGAGGTCGCCGGGCTCGACCTGGTGCACGCCGGCACCGAGGCGTCCGCCGAGGAGATCAAGGACACCGCCGTAGCCCAGCCGCTGCTGGTCGCCGCCGGTCTGGTGACCGCCCGGGAGCTGTTCCCGGACGAGGACGTCGCCCGCAAGCTGGTCGGTGCCGTGGCCGGCCACAGCGTCGGTGAGATCACCGCCGCCGCCGGCGCCGGGGTGCTCACCGCCCACGACGCGCTGGCCTTCGTGCGCGAGCGCGGTCAGGCCATGGCCGAGGCCGCCGCCGTCACCGAGACCGGCATGCTCGCCGTGCTCGGCGGCGAGCCGGAGGAGGTCGCGGCGAAGCTCGCCGAGCACGGCCTGACCGCGGCCAACAACAACGGCGGCGGCCAGATCGTCGCCGCCGGCACGCTGGCCCAGCTGGAGGCGCTGAAGGCGGACCCGCCGGAGCGCGCCAAGCTGATCACCCTCAAGGTGGCCGGTGCCTTCCACACCGAGCACATGGCCCCGGGCGTCGAGCGGCTGGCCAAGCTGGCCCCGACCCTGACCGCGGCCGACCCGCTGGTCCGCTACGTCTCCAACAAGGACGGCGCGGTCGTGGAGTCCGGCGCCGAGGTGCTCTCGCGCCTGGTGTCGCAGGTCTCCAACCCCGTCCGCTGGGACCTCTGCATGGAGACCCTCGGGCAGCTGGGCGCGACGGCCGTGATCGAGCTGTCCCCCGCGGGCACCCTCACCGGGCTGCTCAAGCGCAACCTCAAGGGTGTGGCCACGCTCGCCCTCAAGACCCCCGCCGATCTCGACAAGGCCCGCGCGCTCGTCGCGGAGCACGGCGGTCAGGAGCAGGAGACCCAGGCATGACCAAGCCCCAGATCCGCCCGGTGAACGGCGCGCAGTACGCGCGCATCCACGGCGTCGGCGGCTACCGTCCGGTCCGGGTCGTCCCCAACTCCGAGGTCCTGGAGTGGATCGACTCCTCGGACGAGTGGATCCGCACCCGCAGCGGGATCGCCGAGCGCCGCTGGGCCGGCCCGGACGAGTCCGTCGCCGAGATGTCGGTCCAGGCGGCCGGCAAGGCCATCGCCCAGGCCGGGATCACCGCCGACCGGATCGGCGGCGTGATCGTCTCGACCGTCTCGCACTTCAAGCAGACCCCCGCGATCGCCACCGAGATCGCCGAGCGGCTCGGCTGCGGCACCGCCCCGGCCTTCGACATCTCGGCCGCCTGCGCCGGCTTCGGCTACGGCCTGGGCCTGGCCGACGGCATGATCCGCGGCGGCAACGCCGAGTACGTGCTGGTCATCGGCGTCGAGCGGCTCAGCGACCTGACCGACAAGTCGGACCGCTCCACCGCCTTCATCTTCGGCGACGGCGCCGGCGCCGCGATCGTCGGCCCGTCCGACACGCCCGGCATCGGCAAGCTGATCTGGGGCTCGGACGGCTCGCAGGCCGAGCTGATCACCCAGACCCAGGCCTGGGACACCGCCTTCGCCAAGTCCGACGCCGTCAACGGCGCGGGCGAGGAGACGAAGTGGCCGGCCCTGAAGATGGACGGCCAGCCGGTCTTCCGCTGGGCCGTGTGGGAGATGGCCAAGGTGGCCCAGCAGGCGCTGGACGCCGCCGGGATCACCGCCGACCAGCTCGGCGCGTTCATCCCCCACCAGGCCAACATGCGGATCACGGATGCCATGATCAAGGCGCTCAAGCTGCCGGATTCGGTGCCCGTCGCCCGCGACATCGCCGAGACCGGCAACACCTCCGCCGCCTCCATCCCGCTGGCGATGGAGCGCATGCTGGAGAGCGGTGAGGCCCACAGCGGGGACCTGGCCCTGATCATCGGGTTCGGGGCGGGTCTCGTCTACGCCGCCGCAGTCGTTACTCTCCCCTAGGCGCGTTCGCGCCGTCCACAAGCCTGTGCCCGGCCGCCGGCCGGACACGTTCAACACCGAAGAGGAGCAGCCAGTATGGCTACCAAGGACGAGGTCCTGGAAGGTCTCGCCGAGATCGTCAACGAGATCGCCGGTATCCCGACCGAGGACGTCCAGCTCGACAAGTCCTTCACCGATGACCTGGACGTCGACTCGCTGTCCATGGTCGAGGTCGTCGTGGCCGCCGAGGAGCGCTTCGACGTCAAGATCCCGGACGACGAGGTCAAGAACCTGAAGACCGTCGGCGACGCGGTGGACTACATCCTCAACGCCTGAGCGACCGACTCGTTCGACTCGGCCAGCCCGTCCGGCGTCCCGTACGCCGGCCCGGGCTGACCGGTCGGCCCGGCTCGTCGAGCCTGGCCGGCCTCTCCGGCCGGGACGCCCTCACCGGGCGCCCGGCCGGGCCCATCCTCGGCACGCCGCCGACCCCCGCACACGTGAGAGAAGAAGAAACCAGTGACCGCTGAAAATCGCACCGTGGTCGTCACGGGTATCGGCGCCTTCACGCCGCTGGGCGCCGACGCCGCCAGCACCTGGGAGAACCTGGTCGCGGGCACGTCCGGCGTGGCGGCCCTGACCGAGGAGTGGGCCGAGGACCTGCCGGTGAAGATCGCGGCGCGGACCGCCGTCGAGCCCGGCGACATCCTTCCCCGCCCGCTGGCCCGCAAGCTGGACCGCTCGGCCCAGTTCGCGCTGATCGCCGCCCGCGAGGCCTGGGCCGACGCCGGCTTCGAGACCCCCGCCACCGACGAGTCCTCCAAGCTCGCCCCCGAGCGCCTGGGCACCGTCATCGCCTCCGGCATCGGCGGCGTGACCACCCTCCTCGACCAGTACGACGTGCTGAAGGAGAAGGGCGCCCGCAAGGTCTCCCCGCACACCGTCCCGATGCTGATGCCCAACTCCCCGGCGGCCAACGTCGGCCTGGAGGTCGGCGCCCGCGCGGGCGTGCACACCCCCGTCTCCGCCTGCGCCTCCGGCGCCGAGGCGATCGGCTACGCGATCGAGATGATCCGCACCGGCCGCGCCGACGTCGTGGTGGCCGGCGGCACCGAGGCGGCGATCCACCCGCTGCCGATCGCCGCGTTCGCCAACATGATGGCGATGTCCAAGAAGAACGACGACCCCCAGCGTGCCTCCCGCCCGTACGACAAGGCCCGCGACGGCTTCGTGCTGGGCGAGGGCGCCGGCGTGGTCGTGCTGGAGTCGGTCGAGCACGCCGAGGCGCGCGGCGCCCGGATCTACTGCGAGGCCGTGGGCCAGGGCCTGTCCTCGGACGCCCACCACATCGCCCAGCCCGAGCCGACCGGCGCCGGCGTGGCCCGCGCGCTGGCCGACCTGTTCGAGCGCAACGAGCTGGACAAGGCCGAGATCGTGCACGTCAACGCGCACGCCACCTCGACCCCGCAGGGCGACACCGCCGAGCTGAAGGCGCTGCGCAAGGAACTGGGCGACGACCTCGACCACATCGCCGTCTCGGCCACCAAGTCGATGACCGGTCACCTGCTGGGCGGCGCCGGCGGCATCGAGACCGTCGCCACCGTGCTGGCGCTGCACCACCGGGTCGCCCCGCCGACCATCAACGTGGACGAGCTGGACGACGACGTGGACGCCGACATCGTCCGCGGCGAGGCCCGCGAGCTGCCCGAGGGCCGGATCGCCGCGCTGAACAACTCGTTCGGCTTCGGCGGCCACAACGTGGTGCTGGCCTTCCGCACCCGCTGACGCCCACGACGAAGGGGCCGGCGCTCTCCGCGAGCGCCGGCCCCTTCGCACGTCCCCGGTACGGCCCCCGGGCGGGTCTCAGACCACCTGGTGCAGCCAGCGCACCGGTGCACCCTCGCCCGCGTACCGGAACGGCTCCAGCTCGTCGTCCCAGGGCTTGCCGAGCAGCCGGGCGACCTCGGCCTCCAGGTCGGCCCCCTCGCTGCGGGCGCGCACCAGGACGGCGCGCAACCGGTCCTCGGGGATCAGGATGTCACCGTGGATGCCGGTGACGGCGTGGAAGATGCCCAGCGAGGGCGTGCTGCTGTACCGCTCCCCCTCCGCCGTGGCGCAGGGCTCGCTGGTCACCTCGTAGCGCATCAACTGCCAGCCGCGCAGCGCGGAGGCGAGCTTCGAGGCCGTACCGGGCTCCCCCTGCCAGGAGAGCTCGGCGCGCCAGTGCCCGGGTGCGGCCGGCTGGCGGATCCAGTCCAGGCTCACCCGCACACCGAGCACCCCCGCGACGGCCCACTCGACGTGCGGGCACAGCGCGCGGGGCGCGGAGTGGACGTACAGGACTCCACGTGTCGTCACCGGGACCTCCAGGCTGTGGACGAGGGTCGCCTTCCCCAGCTGCCTCGTGCCTGCAGTTGATCCGCAGTTACTCACGTTAGCTGACATTAAGCTACTAAATTGAGCAAAACGGACAGGCTTTCGCTCAATGCTAGTCGAATCCTCAACGAGGTCTACCCCTCGGCCGGATCTCTCCCCCGAACGGCCCCATCACCGGCCGAACCACCGTACCGCGCGGCGCCACGGGATGGATGACGCACTTTCGGATCCGGCCGGAATGCGGTAGTCCCCCGACACCCGCGCCCGGCGGCGGTCCGCCCATGACGAACGCCCCGCCACCCGGTCGGGGCGGCGGGGCGATCAGAATGCCTGACGGTTCGTCAGTCACCCAGGCGGACGACCATCTTGCCGGTGTTGACGCCGCGCAGCAGGTCGAGGAAGGCCTCGACGGCGTTCTCCACGCCGTCCACCACGGTCTCCTCGGTGTGCAGTTCACCGGACTTCAACCAGCCGGCCACCTCCGCGACGAACTGCTGCTGGAGCCCCGCGTGGTCGCTCACCAGCATGCCCTCCAGGCGCAGCCGCTTGCCGATGGCGAGCGCGAGGTTGCGCGGGGCGGCGGGTGCGGCGGTGTCGTTGTACTGGGCGATCGCGCCGCAGAGCACCGCGCGGCCGTGCACGTTCAACGCGCCGATCGCGGCCTCCAGGTGGTCGCCGCCGACGTTGTCGAAGTAGAGGTCGATGCCGTCCGGGGCGGCCTGGGCGAGCTGCTCGGCGACCGGGGCGTCCTTGTAGTTGAAGGCCGCGTCGAAGCCGTACTCGTCCACCAGCTTGGCCACCTTCTCCGCCGAGCCGGCCGAACCGACCACCAGCGAGGCGCCCTTGAGCCTGGCGATCTGGCCGACCAGCGAACCGACCGCGCCGGCCGCGCCGGAGACGAAGACCCTGTCGCCCTCCTTGAGGCCGCCGACGGCCAGCAGCCCGGAGTAGGCGGTCAGGCCGGGCATGCCGAGCACGCCGAGGTAGGCGGAGAGCGGGGCGGCGGCCGGGTCGACCTTGACCGCGTGCCGGGCGTCCAGCGTCGCGTACTCGCGCCAGCCGAGCCCGTGCAGCACCGCGTCTCCCGGGGCGAAGCCCTCGGCCCCGGAGGCGACGACGTGACCGACCGCGCCGCCGTCCATGGCCTGGCCCAGCTGGAACGGCGGGACGTACGACTTCACGTCGTTCATCCGGCCGCGCATGTACGGGTCCACCGAGAGGTAGGCGTTGCGGACCAGGATCTCGCCCGGGCCCGGGGTGCGGACCGGGGCCTCGACCAGGGCGAAGTCGGCCGGCACCGGCCAGCCCTGCGGGCGGGCGACGAGGTGCCATTCACGGGCGGTCGCGGGGGCGGCGGCCTGCTCTGCCATGGGTGTGCTCCTTGCGGTTCGGGGGCGGGTCGGGACGCGGGTTCGGATGAGGTTCGAACGCCTGAAAGGTTGAGCAACTGAAGTAACGATGGGCATGAAAGGTTCACATTGTCAACTTTTCAGGTAGACTCTCGACCATGGACACCCAGCCGGTCGAGGACGCCGCGCCGCAGCCCGACGAGATCACCCGCGAGGTCGTCGACCTGATGGCCAACCTGGTCGCGCTGTTCCACCGCGAGTACGAGGACGCCGCCGCCGCCCGCTCGCTCACCGGCGCCCAGGCCAAGGTGCTCGCCCTCCTGCGGCGCGGGCCGATGCCGATGCGCCAGATCGCCCAGACGCTCAGCTGCGAGCCGTCCAACATCACCGGCATCGTCGACCGGCTCGAATCCCGCGGCTTCGTCACCCGCGAGGCCGACCGGCACGACCGCCGGGTCAAGCTCGTCGCCGCCACCGACACCGGCTCGGCCGCCTCCGAGGAGCTCCGCGAGTCGCTGAACTTCGCCCGCGAGCCGCTGGCCGCGCTCGGCCCGGACGAGCGGACCGCGCTGCGCGACCTGCTCCGCAGGATGCTCGCGGGCGCCTCCGGCCCCGGCGCGTGACCAGCATCACAGGACCCGGGGGCTGCTCGTAGGCCCCAGGGGGGTAACCGAACCGCCTCCCGGAACGTCTAACGTTCGAACATCGAACGCGAGAGACCTGAAGACGGGGGGCACGGAGGATGAGCAGCAGCACGCGCCGGCGCCGCTATCTGCGGACCGCCATCGGCCTGGCCGCCGTACTGGTGCTGTCGGTGGTGGGCGCCGGAGCCTGGTTCTACCACCGGCTGGACAACAACATCACCACCTTCGACCCGGGCGGCGTCGCCACGGAACGCCCGCCGGCCCCCGTCCCGGTCAGCCCGGGCGCCTCCGTACCGGTCAACGTGCTGCTGCTCGGCTCGGACACCCGCGACGAGGGCAACGACTCGCTGGGCGGCGGCGACGAGGGCGTCGGCCACTCGGACACCGCGATCCTGGTGCACATCTACGCCGACCACAAGCACGCCGTCGGCGTCTCGATCCCCCGCGACACCCTGGTCACCATCCCGTCCTGCAAGCTGCCGAACGGCACCTGGACGGCGCCGAAGACCGACCAGATGTTCAACTCCGCCTTCACCGTGGGCCTGGCCGAGAAGGGCAACCCGGCCTGCACCCAGAACACCGTGGAGAAGCTCACCGGACTGCGGGTCGACCACACCGTCGTGGTCGACTTCAAGGGCGCGGCCGCGATGTCCGACGCCGTGGGCGGCGTGGACGCCTGCGTCCCCAACGACGTCAACCAGTACGGCATACACCTCAAGAAGGGCCTCCAGAAGCTCTCCGGGCAGTCCGCGGTGGACTACCTGCGGGCCCGCCACGGCATCGGCGACAACTCCGACATAGGCCGGATGAAGCGCCAGCAGGCCTTCCTCTCCTCGATGATCAAGAAGGTGCAGAGCCAGGGCTTCTCGCTGCCCACCCTGCTGCCGCTGGCCGACGCGGCCACCAAGTCGCTCACCGTGGACGAGGGGCTGGGCACCGCGATGAAGCTGGTGGACTTCGCCCACTCGATCCAGGACATCAAACTCTCCGACGTCTCCTTCGTCACCGCCCCCTGGCGCTTCGCCGGCGACCGGGTGCGGCTGGTCCAGCCGGACGCCGACACCCTCTGGAAGCTGCTGCGCGAGGACCGCACCCTGGACGGGCAGAGCACCTCCGGGACGGGCCAGCCGGCCTCCTCCCCCACCGCCGACCCGGGCGCCGCCGCGACGGCCCCCGGCACCCCGCTCACCGCGGAGCAGGCCGCGGCGCCGATCACGGTGGTCAACGGGGTCGGCACGCCCGGCCTGGCCGGCTCCGGCGCCGACACACTCAAGGCGCGCGGGTTCCGCAACGTCACGCTGGGCCACACCTCCGCCGGGCGGCAGACGACCCGGGTCGCCTACGACCCCGCGCTGAAGGCCACCGCCGACCAGGTCGCGGCGCTCTTTCCCGGCGCCACCACGGTCGAGGAGCCCGGCACGGAGGCGATCACCGTCACCCTCGGCGCCGACTACCGCGCGACGGCCACCCGGACCGACTCGGTGGCCGCCCCGAGCCCGGAGCCCGGCCTCCCGGCCGCTGCCACCCCGGGCGCCGCCCCGGGCGCCACCGCCGGCAGCATCCCCGGCACCGCCCCGGGCCTGCCGAGCGGCATCCCCACCGGCATAGCGGAGAACACCCGCAACGCCGACACCGACCCGTGCGCGAACCTGACCTTCGGCTGATCGCGCCCTCCCGCCGGACGGACGGCCCGCCCTCCCCGCCGAACGGCGGGAGCGCGGGCCGTCCGCGTCGGAGCCGGGGCGGCCCTACCGCGGATCCGGCAGCCCGGTGACGACGGCGGTGAGGCGGGTGCCGCGGGGGAAGGCTCCCTCCGCCGTCAGGTCGGCCAGCGCGGCGAGCAGCTTGGCGACGTAGCGGCGCTCCAGCGGGATGCCGTGGCGGCGCTCGAACCGCTCGGCGAAGGCGGCCAGTTCGGCCGGGACCCTGCCGTAGCCGCCGCCGTGGTGCGCGTGGTCGATCCGCCAGTTGTCGAACCCCCGCCCGTAGGCGGCCCGGTGCAGCCGGGTGACCTCCGCCTCCAGGTAGCCCTCGCCGCCGCGCAGCACGGCGACCCCGAGCGCCCGGGCGCCCGCCGGCAGGCCGGCCGCGATGCCGGCCAGGGTGCCGCCGGTGCCGACCGGGCAGCAGACCACGTCCCGCTCGCCGAGACCGGGCAGTTCGGCCGGGATCGCGGCCGAGCCGACGGCGGCCAGGGCGTTGGAGCCTCCCTCCGGGAGCACCAGGCAGGGGCCCCAGCGGCGGAGCAGGGCATCCGTGCCGTGCTCCCCCTCGGCCCGGCCGGTGGCCTCCCGGTACTCGGCCCGGGTCAGGAACTCCAGCCGCATCCCGGCCGCCTCGGCGGCCCGCAGCGACCAGTTGCGCGGCCGGTCGGCCAGCTCCTCGCCGCGGACCAGCCCGACGCTCTCCAGTCCGAGCGCCCCGGCGGCGGCCGCGACGGCCCGCAGGTGGGTCGAGTAGGCGCCGCCGAAGGTCAGCAGCCGGGTGTGGCCCTGCTCCACGGCGGCGGCCAGGTTGGGCGCCAGCTTGCGCCACTTGTTGCCGGGGACGGTCGGGTGCAGCAGGTCGTCCCGCTTCAGCCGCAGCTCCACGCCGGCCCGGGCGTAGGCCTCGTCGGTGCAGTCCACCAGCGGGGTCGGCAGCAGGGCGGGTTCGAGCATCCGGCCAGCTTACGGGCCGGTACGTCCGTACGCCCGGACGGCCGGGAGCCCGGTCACCGGACCGGTGACCGGGCTCCGCGCCCCCCTTGCGCGCCGTCTCCCCCGCGGACGGACCGTCAGCCCAGGGCCGCGCTCTCCGCCGCGTGGCCCGCCATCCGCCAGGCCAGCGCCGTGCCGAGCGCGCGCGGGACCGGGCCGGCCGCCGGGGCCAGCTTCGCGATCCGGCCGCGGTGCTCCCGGCGCTGCCTGCCGTTCAGGACCGAGCCGAGGCGGCCCGCCGCGACGAGGGCGGTCAGCGCCGCGTCGGCCGGGTCGACCCGGCTGAGCGGCCCGGTCAGCGCCCCGGTGACGGAGGCCGCCAGCGCCTCGCGGACCCCCGGATCCGTCAGGGTGACCAGGGTCACCGGGAACAGCCCGGCCGCCCGGTGCGACCGGAGGGTGAGCCGGCCGGAGTCCGCCAGACCGTCCCTGACCCGGCGGACCGGCTGGTCGCGGCCGGTGCTCCTGGCACGGCTGACCCAGGAGTTCCAGCTGTGCGGCCGGCTCTCCCTGATCTGGCCCAGCAGACGGGCGCTGTACGGATCGAGGCCCTCCTCGGCCGCGCCGCCGCGGGCCCGGGCGACGGCCTTGCGGCCCTCCTCGTACAGCAGGCCCCGGCGCAGCAGCTCGGTCAGCGCCGCCGCCTGGAGCAGCAGGTTGAGCGAGGAGTTCCGGGTGGTGCGCTCGCGCCGCGGGTCGTAGGCGAGCAGGTACAGCTTCTCGGGCAGGTTGCCGGGCAGGTCCATCTTTGGTCTCCGAAGGTTCTCCGAGCCCCGGTCCGCGGTCAGTCCTCGCCGGACTCGCCGCTCTCCGGGCTCTCCTTTGGTGGGCGGCCGCGCCGGGGAAGCCGGGCCGCACCGCTGGGCATCCGTCCCGCGTCGGTGAGGGCGCGGCGGAGCAGGAACTCGATCTGGGCGTTGGTGCTGCGCAGTTCGTCCCCGGCCCATCTGGCCAGCGCGTCGTGAACTGAAGGGTCCAGTCGCAACAGGATCTTCTTCCGTTCCGTCGCCAAGGCCTCGCCTTACTGGTAGAGGGAGCCCGTGTTCACGACGGGCTGGGTGCCGCGGTCGCCGCAGAGCACCACCAGGAGGTTGCTCACCATGGCGGCCTTGCGCTCCTCGTCCAGCTCCACGACATCGCGTTCTGCGAGCCGGTCCAGCGCCTCCTCGACCATACCGACGGCGCCCTCGACGATCAGCCTGCGCGCCGCGACCACGGCCCCGGCCTGCTGGCGCTGGAGCATCACCTGGGCGACCTCCGGAGCGTATGCGAGCCTGGTGATCCGGGACTCGATGACCCGCACCCCGGCCGAGGCGACCCGGGCGGAGATCTCGGCGGAGAGCTTGCGGGCGATCTCGTCCGCGCCGTCGCGCAGCGACAACTGGCCCTCGTGGTGGGCGTCGTAGGGGTAGCTGGTGGCGATGTGCCGGACGGCCGTCTCGGTCTGGATGGCGACGAAGTCGGCGTAGTCGTCCACCTCGAACATCGCCATCGCGGTGTCCTCGACCTGCCAGACCACCACGGCGGCCATCTCGATCGGGTTGCCGTCCGCGTCGTTGACCTTGGTGGTCTCGGTCTCGTGGTTGCGGATCCGGGTGGAGATCCGCCGCCGGCTGGTGAACGGGTTCAGCCAGGTCAGGCCCTCGGCGCGGACGGTGCCGCGGTAGCGCCCGAGCAGCTGGACCACCCGGGCCTGGCCGGGCGAGACCACCGTCAGCCCGCACATCAGCAGCACCGAGCCGAGCACCAGCAGCGGTCCGACGACCACCAGGGCGATGCCCAACCTGTTGGTCTTCACGGACAGTTGGGCCGCGCCGACGACGAACGAGCCGACGCCGGCGAGCAGGCCGAGCAGGGTGCCGCCGAGCACCGGCAGTCCAGCCGCCCCGGTGATGGCCCGTTCGGTGAACTTGGGGACCGGAAGGTCCAGGACAGGGCCGTCCTCGACGGCGGAACGCAGTGTGGTCATGGGACCGACTCCCCCAATGGTGATGTCCGCTGCGCGGGTGCCCGCTTCAGCTGTCAAAGTGATATCACTTTTTGCGCGCACGGCGCCAGCGTCCGGCAACGGGGAAAGGGGAGGAGCGCCGCGGGGAGGCGACGGACAGGCGTCAGGGAGAGTCGGGGCCGATGCCCACGGGCGGGTGAATTCCGGCGCGCCACCCGGGAAAGGGGATGGCCGCGGCCTAGACTCTGCGACGTCGCAGGCGGTGAAAGGGCGGCGGGGCTCCGGCCCGGCGGCCCGCCCGCGAGAGACGCGTACGACGCTCGTCGCACATCGAGAAGGTGGGGCGGGTGGGACTCGAACCCACGACCAAGGGATTATGAGTCCCCTGCTCTAACCGGCTGAGCTACCGCCCCGGTTCGCCGCACGCGCCGGTCGTCGGCACGGCAGCAGCAGACGGCCCCAGCGAGGCCGTCCCGGGCAGCATAGCCGGTCGATCACCCGTGGTGCGCGCCGGGGGCGCAGCTGGGTACGCGACGGTGCTCGACTCCCGGTCGGCGCAGCCCGGGTGGCGGCGGGGCGTCCGTCCGGGGCAGCCTGGACGGATGACGACACGTGGGAGGGGAGCGGCGGCCGCGGCACTCGCACTGGTGCTGGCCGCGGCGGGCTGCACCACCGCGGCGGGGCCGGGCGGGAGCGCCCCGACCGTCACCTCGGCGCCGCCCACCGCCGCCTCCGCCGACCGCCACGGCTGGAACCGGCAGCGGCTCAGGAGCGCGGCCGACCGGCACACCGGCGTCACCCGCACCGCCAAGCCCACCGTGCTCAACGGCCTGGTCGGCGCGGTGTTCACGCGCAACGCCGACGGCGACCACTTCTGCACCGCCAGCGTGGTCGACAGCGCCGGGCTCAACCTCGTCGTCACGGCCGCCCACTGCGTCTGGGACCCCCGGCTCGGCCGGCGCAGCGACCTGGTCTTCGTCCCCGGCTACCGCGACGGCGACACCCCCAGCGGCATCTGGCCCCTGCTGGCCGTCACCGTGGACGACGGCTGGAACGACCACGCCGACCCGGACGTGGACGTCGCCTTCGCGATCGTCCAGGCGCAGAACGGGCTGCAGGTCCAACAGGTGCTCGGCGCCAACCGGCTCGGCGTCAACCGGGGCTACCGGCTCCCGGTGAAGGTCACCGGCTACCCGAGCAGCAGCGGCGTCCCGATCACCTGCTCCAACACCACCGCCCCGCAGGGCCCCACCCAGCTGCGGATCGACTGCCCCGACTACACCGGCGGCACCAGCGGCAGCCCCTGGGTCACCGACTTCGACCCGGCCACCAGGACCGGCACCGTGGTCGGCGTGATCGGCGGCTACCAGGAGGGCGGCAGCAGCCCGGACACCTCGTACAGCAGCTACTTCGGCGACCGCGTCCAGGCCCTGTACGACCGCGCCACCGGGTGACCGGCGGCGGGCCCGGCACGCGGCAGTGGCGCCGCCGGGCACGGCCTGGTAGATCTTCCTCACGAACGGCGGAACGCACGGCCCCGGTGCCCGCCCCGAGGAACGAGACGGAGCCCCGATGGCCCCCCGCCCGGCCCGGCCCGCGCGCACGGCTCGAACGGCCGCGCTGGCCGCCCTGCTGCTGGCCGTCGGCACCGCGTGCGGCGGGCAGGAGGGGGCGCCCACCGCCGAGGTGGCGCAGCAGAGCCCGGCCGGGGACCGGGTGGGCACCCTCTCCATCCGCACCGCGCAGGGCCCGCGGGCCTGCACCGCGAGCGTGGTGCACAGCCCCCGGGGCAACCTGCTGGTCACCGCGGCGCACTGCGTGCAGAGCCGGCGGATCGGCCTGCTGGACGGCCTGGTCTTCACCCCCGGCTACCGCAACGGGTACACCCCGTACGGGACTTGGCCGGTGAAGGCGATCACGGTGGACCCGCACTGGGCGGCCGAGGACGACCCCGAGTACGACGTGGCCTTCGTCACGGTGGGCATGCTCGACGGCCGGCAGATCGAGGACACGGTCGGCGGCAACCCGCTCGGCACCGGCCAGGGCTTCGGGCTGTCCGTCTCGGTCACCGGCTACCCGAACGAGAGTGACGAGCCGATCACCTGCGCGGCCCGGACCAGCTCACAGAGCCCCACCCAGGCGCGCTTCGACTGCGGCGGCTACACCGACGGCACCAGCGGCAGCCCGTGGGTGGCCGCGAACGGCGCGGTGGTCGGCGTGATCGGCGGCTACCAGGAGGGCGGGGACACCCCCGGCACCTCGTACAGCGTCGCCTTCGACCAGCGGGTCGCCGACCTCTACCGGAAGGCGACCACCTGACCCAACGACCTGCCGGGGGCGGTGTCGCGCACGTCACTCCGCGAAGCCGGAGGACGGAAACACGAAAGCCCCCCGGTCGACCGAGGGGCCTTCGCTCTGAGCAGTCACCGGGCGGACCCGGTGCAGCTCCCGCAATTGGACTCGAACCAATAACCTGCCGGTTAACAGCCGGCTGCTCTGCCAATTGAGCTATGCGGGATCGCGGCACTCGACTTCCGTACCACGGACGGGAACCGGGCCCCGAAGGGACCTTCTCCCGAGCTCCCCCAATTGGACTCGAACCAATAACCTGCCGATTAACAGTCGGCTGCTCTGCCAATTGAGCTATGGGGGATCGGCTTCCGCTCCGGCCCCCGGTCTCCCGGGCTCCTCGGCGCTCGCTGCGGGACATACATTAGCGCACTCGGGGGGGTGGTCCGCCAATCGCTTTCCCGGCTGCCGCCCGGCTGCCGCCCGGCGCGCCCCGCGCGCGCCCGCCGGCGGGGGCGGGGATGCTGGGGCGCGGACGGTTCGCCGTCCCGACTGACGGGTAGGGCAATGCGGCAGAAGCCGCCAGGAGAGGGTGGATCCGATCATGTGGAAGCTGTCGTTGGCCGCGGGTTTCGCGGCCGGCTACGTCCTGGGCTCGCGGGCCGGGCGCCAGCGCTACGAACAGATCGCCAAGGTCACCCGGCAGATCGCCCGGAACCCCGCGGTCCAGGGTGCGACCGACCGGGCCCGGCAGCAGGCCGGAGCCGTGGCCGGGAAGGCGGCCGGCGCGGTCGCGGACCGGGTCGGCGACCGGCTGCCGAACGCCGTCACCGACCGGGTGCCGTACTTCAACCGCGCCCGGACGGACGACGACGGCTGGGGCACGTTCCGCCCGTGACGGCGCGCCGGGGACGTGTGTCACGTGACACACGCCCCTGGCGGCCTACCTCCCGTCCGTGACGGGACGGTGACCACAGGGCGAAGCGAAGCCCCACCCGGGGTCGCGAAGCGGCAACGGCCCGCCCGGCCCGGACGCGTCCAGGGTCCGGCTGAGGCATGATCTCGGCATGGCCATCGTCGCGGGGATAGACAGCTCGACCAACCGCACCCGGATCGTGGCGTGCGACGCCGACACCGGTGCCCTCCTGCGCTCCGGCAAGGCGCCCCATCCCGTCCCCGAGGACCAGGACCTGCGCCCGGGCGAGGCCGACCCCCAGGTCTGGCTGCACTCGCTCGGCGACGCCGCGACCGGCGGCCTGCTGGAGGGCGTCCGGGCGATCGGGGTCAGCGCCCAGCAGCACGGGATGATCGGCCTGGACGCCGGCGGGGTGCAGGTCCGGCCGGCGATCCTGTGGAACGACCCGCGCTCCAGCGGCGCCGCCGCCAAGCTGCTGGACGCCTTCGGCGGCGCGGCCGCCTGGACCGCCGCGATCGGCGCCGTGCCCGCCCCCACGTACACCATCGCCAAGCTGCGCTGGCTGGCCGAGTTCGAGCCGGCCAACGCCCGCCGGGTCGCCGAGGTGCTGCTGCCGCACGACTGGCTGGTCTGGCAGCTGCTCGGCCACCCCAAGCGCCGCACCACCGACCGCGGCGACGCCTCCGGCACCGGCTACTGGTCGCCGATCACCGGCGAGTACCGGCAGGACCTGGTGGAACTGGCGCTCGGCCACGAACTCCGGCTGCCCGACGTCCTGCCCCCGGCGGAGCCCGCCGGGCACACCCCCGAGGGCCTGCTGATCTCGGCCGGCACCGGGGACAACATGGCCGCCGCGCTGGGCCTGGGCCTCGGCCCGGGCGACGCGGTGGTCTCGCTCGGCAGCGCCGGGACGATCTTCGCGGTGCACGAGGAGGCCGTGGTGGACGCCTCCGGCCTGGTCTCCTCCTTCGCCGACGCCAGCGGCCGGCACCTGCCGATGGTCGCCACCCTCAACGCCGCCCAGGTGCTGCGCTCCACCGCCGCCCTGCTCGGCCGGGACCTGGAGGGCCTCAGCGACCTCGCCCTGCACTCCACCCCCGGCGCCTACGGCCTGGTGCTGCTGCCGTACCTGGACGGCGAGCGCACCCCCGCGCTGCCGCACGCGGCCGGCACCCTGACCGGCCTTCGGGCGGAGGCGATGACCCCTCAGCACCTGGCCCGGGCCGCCGTCGAGGGCATGCTGTGCAACATCGCCGACGCCCTCGACGTACTGCGCGCCCGGGGCGTCGCGGTGAAGCGGGTGTTCCTGCTCGGCACCGCGGGGCGGCTGCCCGCCGTGCGGCACATCGCCCCGATGCTGTTCGGCGTCCCGGTCGTGGTGCCGCCGCCGGGCGCCCACGCCGCCCGCGGGGCCGCCCGGCAGGCCGCCTGGGCGCTGGCGGGCACCCCGGAGCCGCCGGCCTGGGAGCTGCCGGACGCGGAGACCGTCGAGCCCGACGGGGAGCAGGACCTGGCGATCGGCTCGGCGGTGCGTCAGCAGTACCGGGCCGCCCGCGACCAGATCCACCCGGAGGTCGCGGGCTGACCCCGGACGGGGCCGGCCCGCCCCTGGCTCGAAGCAGCCGGTGAAGATGCGTCACCCGGTGGCCGGTGGCAGCGTGGGACGGGACACGGCCACCGAACGCGAAGGACGGCAGGACGCCATGGCGCTGCACAGGGGAGCCGGCGGCGACCGCCGGCTGAGCATGGGCCCGTACCCGACGATCGCCGACCCGCTGGGCTCGATGGAGCTGGCCCCGCCGCTGCACCGACTCGGCGAGGGACCGGTCACGGCCGACACCGCGTACCAGCTGGTCCACGACGAGCTGATGCTGGACGGCAACGCCAAGCTCAACCTGGCGACCTTCGTCACCACCTCGATGGAGGCCCAGGCCGCCCGTCTGATGGCCGAGTGCCTCGACAAGAACATGATCGACAAGGACGAGTACCCGCAGACCGCCGAGCTGGAGCGGCGCTGCGTGGCGATCCTCGCCGACCTCTGGCACGCCCCCGACCCGGACGCCGTGGTCGGCTGCTCCACCACCGGCTCCAGCGAGGCCTGCATGCTGGCCGGCATGGCGCTCAAGCGCCGGTGGATGCGCCGCAACGCCGACCGCTACGCCGCCGGGGCCCGGCCCAACCTGGTGATGGGCGCCAACGTGCAGGTCTGCTGGGAGAAGTTCTGCAACTTCTGGGAGATCGAGGCACGCCAGGCGCCGATGGAGGGCACCCGCTTCCACCTGGACGCCGAGCAGGCGGTCGCACTGTGCGACGAGAACACCATCGGTGTGGTCGGCGTGCTCGGATCCACCTTCGACGGCTCGTACGAGCCGGTCGCGGAGATCTGCGCGGCCCTGGACGCCTACCAGGAGCGCACCGGCATCGACATCCCGGTGCACGTGGACGGCGCCTCCGGCGGCATGGTGGCGCCCTTCCTCGACCCGGAGCTGATCTGGGACTTCCGGCTGCCCCGGGTGGCCTCGATCAACACCTCCGGCCACAAGTACGGCCTGGTCTACCCGGGCGTGGGCTGGGCGCTCTGGCGCGACAAGGCGGCGCTGCCGGAGGAACTGGTCTTCCGGGTCAACTACCTGGGCGGCGAGATGCCGACCTTCGCCCTCAACTTCTCCCGCCCCGGCGCCGAGGTGGTCGCCCAGTACTACGTCTTCCTGCGGCTCGGCCGGGAGGGCTTCCAGGCCGTCCAGGGCGCCTGCCGCGAGGTCGCCACCTACCTGGCCGGGCAGATCGAGAAACTGGGCGGCTTCCGGCTGCTGACCCGGGGCGACCAGCTGCCGGTGTTCGCCTTCACCACCGAGGAGGGCCTCCCGTTCGACGTGTTCGACGTCTCCCGGCGGCTGCGCGAGCGCGGCTGGCAGGTGCCCGCGTACACCTTCCCGGCGAACCGGGAGGACCTGTCGGTGCTCCGGGTGGTCTGCCGCAACGGCTTCTCCCGGGACCTCGCCGACCTGCTGCTGGCCGACCTCGGCCGGCTGCTGCCGGAGCTGCGGCGCCAGCCCGTCCCGCTCCAGGAACTCGGGGTACCGCCCCGGCCGGGCTTCCACCACTGACCGCTCGCCCACGCCGTCCGCACACCCGGTCCGCACTCCCGGTCCGCGCTCCTGGGGAGAGGTCACGGCGGGGAGGGGCGGTGAAGCGCCCTCCCCGCCGGAGCGTCCCGGTCGGGCCGGGGCAGCCTCCCCCCGCGAGGCTGCCCCGGCCCGGTGGGGGACCGGGACCGGATGCGGACCGACGACGTGTCGTCGATCGGTGTCCGAACCGTTCGCTGACGGGCGAACCGCATCGGCCAGAGAACTCTGCACGACGATCACGTGAATGTTCGAGCACCTCCGGGGGTTGTGAGACACTTCCGTCCGTCTCAGCGCCATGACCTGGGGTTTGGGACGGCAGGCCGGTCAGGTTTGAGAAGCGCAGACGCCGGACGGCCCGGGCCCGGACCCCGTCGCTCACCCGTTCCCCGCCCCCGTTTCTCGAGTTTGGAGCGCCGCAGTGGGTTCCGCCTGGAAGCAGCTGCCCGAGGAGCTGACCGAGCCCGCCCGACGCCTGGCGGAGGAGCTCCGGACGATCAAGGACGCCGCCGGGCTTTCGCTGTCCGAGCTGGCCACCCGGACGCACTACAGCCGGGCCTCCTGGGAGCGCTGGCTCAACGGCAAACGGATCGTCACCGAGCAGGCGCTGGAGGCGCTGGTCGGGACGGTCGACTGCGACGGGGCCGCGCTGCGGGCGCTGTGGCGCAGGGCGATGGCGGAGCCGTCGACGGCGGCCCCGGCGGTGGCCACGGGCACGGACGCGGGCACGGACGCGGCCGCGGGCAGGGCCGAAGGCGAGAGCGAGGGCGGCGGCCTGGAGCGGCCGGCCGTCGCCGAGGAGCCCCCGGGCGCCGGGGAAGCCCCCGCGGAGGAACCCGCCGACGAGGCAGCGGTGTCCGGGCAGGAGCCGGGACCCGCCACCCTCGCCTGGTGGCGGCGCCCGGCGGCGCTGCTCGCCGGCGCGGCCGGGCTGGCGCTGCTGCTGGTCCTGGTGGGCCTGCGGTTCGACCGGCACGACGGGCAGGCCTCGGCGGCCGCCGAACCGGCAGTGTCGCCCGCCGCCACCGCTGCCACCGCCAAGAGCGATCCGGCCTGCCAGGGCGTCGGCTGCGCCCACAAGGACCCGAAGACCACCGGCTGCGGCAAGGACGCCCGGACCCTGCAGACCCAGGTGATCGGCAAGGTGGTCGTCTACCTCCGGTACAGCCAGACCTGCCGGGCCGCCTGGGCGGCCATCACCGAGGGCCAGCCGAAGGACTACGCGACGATCACCGACGGAAACGGCGACAGCGAGACGGCACTCATCCACTGGGGCTACGACAACTACTCGCCGATGCTGAACGCGGCGGACCCGGCCGTCACCTTCCAGGTCTGCGGGTACCAGCCGGCCGGGCACGACTGCACCGCGGTGGTCTCCGACCTGGCCGCGGTGGTGGCCTCCACCCCGATCCCGATCGGAGCGGCCTCTCCCCCGCCGGGCGCCGGTGCTGGAGCCCCGACGACCCCGGCCCCGGCCACGCCGGCCGCCCCGGCGCCCACCGAACCGGCGGCGCCCACCGAACCGGTGACTCCCACCGAGCCGGCGGGCCCGTCCCAGTCGGCGGGCCCCTCCCAGCCCGCCTCCTAGTCGAGGTAGCCGCGCAGCTGCTCGGCGTAGGCGTGGTCGCGGAGCTTGACCAGGGTCTTCGACTCGATCTGGCGGATCCGCTCCCGCGTCACGCCGAACACCGCGCCGATCTCCTCCAGCGTGCGCGGGCGGCCGTCGTCCAGCCCGTAGCGGAGCTGGACGACCTGGCGCTCCCGCTCCCCCAGGGTGGCCAGGACGGCCTCCAGGTGCTGGCGCAGCAGCAGGAAGGTCGCGGACTCGGCGGGCGAGGCGGCGTCGGCGTCCTCGATCAGGTCCCCGAACGCGACGTCGTCCTCCTCGCCGACCGGGGTGTGCAGCGAGATCGGCTCCTGGGCCAGCCGGAGCAGCTCGCGCACCCGCTCCTCGGTCAGCTCCAGGGTGGCGGCGATCTCGGCCGCCGTCGGTTCCCGGCCGCGCTCCTGGAGCAGGGCGCGCTTCGCCCGGACCACCCGGTTGATCAGCTCGACCACGTGCACCGGCACCCGGATCGTCCGGGCCTGGTCGGCCAGCGCCCGGCTCATCGCCTGCCGGATCCACCAGGTCGCGTACGTGGAGAACTTGAAACCGCGGGTGTAGTCGAACTTCTCCACCGCCCGGATCAGGCCCAGGTTGCCCTCCTGGACGAGGTCCAACAGGGTCAGTCCGCGGCCGACGTAGCGCTTGGCGACGGAGACCACCAGCCGCAGGTTCGCCTCGATCAGCCGGCGCTTGGCGATCCGGCCCCGCACCACCAGGGCGTCCAGCTCGCCGGCCAGCGGGTCGGGCGGCGGCGGGTCGCCGTCCAGCCGCTCCTCGGCGAAGACGCCGGCCTCCACCCGGCGGGCCAGCTCGACCTCCTCCTCGGCGGTGAGCAGCCGGATCCGGCCGATCTCGCGCAGGTACTGGCGCAGCAGGTCGGCGGCCGGCCCGGTGTCGTCGACGGGCCCGCGGCGCTCGTCCTGGTCCTCGGCCCCGGCCCGCGCGTCGAAGCCCGGCTCGGCCCCGAGTTCGGATCCTGGCCCGGGGTCCGGGCCGTCCGGGCCGTCCGGGCCGTCCGGGCCGTCCGGGCCGTCCGGGTGGCCTTCCGGCAGGCCCTGGGCGGGGACCCGGGCACCGTCCGGGGGTGGCGCCCCGGCCCGGCCGTGGTGGGTCTCCTGTTCCCCGGCCCCCTGCCGCCCGGCCGGGTTCGCTCTCGTACTGGTGGTGGTCGCTGCGACGACGCCTTGCTCCACGGGCATCCCCTCGGGGCGGGCGCGACTCTGGCGGACCCGCGCTGTACGGAGGTGGGACGCCCTCCAGTGTGCGGTACGCCACACTCCGTGGCCGAGACTCGTGCGCCGACTTTCTGCGTGCGGTTCCCGTGGTGGTCCGCGGGAGGCGCTACAGCGCCGCCGCACCCCGGCTGCGCAGCTGCTGCCCGTACTGCTGGAGCTGCCACAGCTCGGTCTGCACCGCGTGCAGCTGCTCGGCCTCGGCCCGGGGGCCGAGCCGCTGGAGGTAGCCGCGGACCTCGGTGATCCGCCGGTCCACCGCCAGCAGGCGCAGCTTGACGAGGAACTCCCCCGCGTAGATCGCGTCCGCCTTGCGGCGCGAGCGCACCGGCTCGACGGTCAGCTCGGTGACCAGCGAGCGCACCCGGTCGTCCGGGGACGCCTCGCGCACCGCGCTGGTGAAGTCGGGCAGGGTCGCCCCGTACGCGGCGCCGCCGGCCTTGGCGATGGCCTGCCGGACGGCGGTGTACGGCGGGGTCGGGAACTCGTCGTCGCCGTAGTGGTCGAAGGCCGGGCTGACCAGGTCCGGGTGCTGGAGCGCCAGCTTGAGCAGCTCCCGCTCGACGAACTGGGCCGGGTCGCGCGGATTGAGCCGGAAGACGGGCTGCGCGGGGCGCTGCGGCTGGGCCGGCTCGGGGCGGCGCTGGGCGGCCGCGCCGCGCGGGTTCTGCTGGCGCTCGCGGTCCCAGCGGGCCAGCTGGGAGATCCGGCGGACGACGAACTGCTCGTCCAGGATGCCGAGCATGCCGGCCAGCCGGACGGCGTACTCGTGCTGGATCGAGCGGTCCTTGATCTTGGCGACGATCGGGGCCGCCTCCTCCAGCGCCGCCGAACGCCCCTCCGGGGTGTCCACCCGGTGCCGGGCCACCACCGAGGTCAGCGCGAACTCGAACAGCGGGACCGGGTTGTCGATCAGGTGCTTGACCGCCTCGTCGCCCTGGGCCAGGCGCAGCTCGCACGGGTCCATGCCGCCCGGGCTGACCGCGATGGAGGTCTTGGCGGCGAACTTCTGGTCGTCCTCGAAGGCGCGCAGGGCGGCCTTCTGGCCGGCCGCGTCGCCGTCGAAGGTGAAGACGGTCTCGCCCCGCCCCAAACCACTGGCACTGTGCGAGGTGTCCATCAGCAGCCGGCGGATGATCTTGATGTGGTCCTCGGCGAAGGCGGTGCCGCAGGTGGCCACCGCCGAGGTGACCCCGGCCAGGTGGCACGCCATCACGTCGGTGTAGCCCTCGACCACCACCGCGCGGCCCGACTTGGCGATCTCCTTCTTCGCCAGGTCGAGGCCGTACAGCACGTGGGACTTCTTGTAGATCGGCGTCTCGGGGGTGTTGAGGTACTTGGGACCATTGTCGTCCTCGCGCAGGCGGCGGGCGCCGAAGCCGACCACCTCGCCCGCGATGTCCCGGATCGGCCAGACCAGCCGGCCCCGGAAGCGGTCGATCAGGCCGCCGCGCTGGCCCTGCGAGGCGAGGCCGCCCAGCAGGATCTCCTTGTCGGTGAAGCCCTTGCCGCGCAGGTAGCGGACCAGGTGCTCCCACCCCGCGGGGGCGTAGCCGACGCCGAAGGCCGTCGCGGCCTCCTCGTCGAAGCCCCGCTCGGCCAGGAAGCGGCGGCCGATCTCCGCCTCCGGCGAGGCCAGCTGCTCCCGGTAGTAGGCGGCGGCCACCTTGTGCGCCTCGACCAGCCGGGTCCGCTCGCCCTGCTGGTGGCGCGGGCTGTAGCCGCCCTCCTCGTAGCGCAGGGTGATGCCGGCCTGGGCGGCCATCCGCTCGACGGCCTCGGCGAAGGTGAAGTGTTCGATCTTCATCAGGAAGGCGATGGTGTCGCCGTTCTCCTGGCAGCCGAAGCAGTGGAAGACGCCCTTGGCGGGGTTCACGTAGAAGGAGGCGGACTTCTCGTCGTGGAAGGGGCAGACGCCCTTGTACTCGCCGCCGCCACCGTTGGTCAGCTGTACGTAGTCGCCGACCACCGCGTCGATCGGCAGTGCGCTGCGCACCGCCTGTACGTCTTCGTCCCTGATCCGCCCGGCCACCCCGGAAGTCTACTGGGACGGCCGGGCTTTCCGGCTGCGCCGGGGGCACGGCCCGGTGGGGCCGGGGGCGCCTCCCGGCGGGGAGTGGGGAGAGAGGGCGAGCGGAGCCTCCCGGCCGCGCCGGCCGGGGCCGGGTGGCTACGCCCAGGCGGCGCCGACGAGCCTGGCGTGCAGGGCCAGGGCCGAGGCGTCGGTCAGGGTGGCGATCTGGTCGATGACCGTGCGCAGGGCGGCGCGGTCGTCCTCGGCCTCGCGGTACATGGCGGCGAACACCGGGTCCAGCCCCTCGGGGGCGCGCTGGGTGAGGACGTACGCCAGCTCGGCGATCACGATCCGCTGGCGGGCCCGCAGCTGGGCCTGCTCGTCGCGCTGCATCACGTAGCGGACGGCCACCGCCTTGAGCACCGCGCACTCCAGCCGGACGTCCCTCGGCACCACCAGCTCGGCGCCGTGGCGGGTGAGCCGGCCGGGGCCGTAGCGGGCGCGGGTGGCCTGCTCGGCGGCCAGGCAGAAGCGGCCGATCAGCTGGCTGGTGAGGTCCTTGAGCCCGGCCCGGGCACGGGCGGTGCCGTCGTAGGAGCTGGGCCACCACTCCTGGGCGAGCAGCCGGTCCAGGGCGGCGGTCAGCTCCTCCGGCTCGGCGTCCCCGGCGTAGCGCTCGGCGACCTTGAAGAGCTCGGCGCGCTCGCTCGGGGCGCGCAGGGCGGCCGGGTCGATGTGGCCGGCCTGGAGGCCGTCCTCGACGTCGTGGGTGGAGTAGGCCACGTCGTCGGACCAGTCCATCACGGTGGCCTCGAAGCACTTGCGGCCGGCCGGGGCGCCGGCCCGCAGCCAGCGGAAGACCGGCAGGTCGTCGGCGTAGACGCCGTACTTGGGCGAGGCCGGGTCGGTGGGGTGGGCGCCCTTGGTCCACGGGTACTTGGTGGCGGCGTCGAGGGCGGCCCGGCTCAGGTTGAGGCCGACGCTGCGGCCCGGCCAGGGGGCGAGCCGGGCGGTGGGCTGCTCCTCCCGGGGCGCGAAGCGCTTGGGTTCGAGCCTGGTCAGGATGCGCAGCGACTGGGCGTTGCCCTCGAAGCCGCCGCAGGCCTCGGCGGCCTGGTCGAGGGCCTCCTCGCCGGTGTGGCCGAACGGCGGGTGGCCGATGTCGTGGGCCAGGCAGGCCGTCTCCACGAGGTCCGGGTCGCAGCCCAGGGCGGCACCCAACTCCCGCCCTACCTGGGCGCATTCGAGGGAGTGGGTGAGCCTGGTGCGCGGGAAGTCGCTCTGCATCGGGGCGACCACCTGGGTGGTGCCGGCCAGCCGGCGCAGCGCGGCCGAGTGCAGTACCCGGGCGCGGTCGCGCTGGAAGGCCGTGCGGCCCGGGCGCTTGTCGGGTTCGGGGACCCAGCGGGCCTCGGCGGAGCGGTCGTACGGGATCGGGGCGGCGAGGCGGTGCGTGGTGTCGTCCATATGGCTCTCACGGTACGCCCGGCCCCCGACACGCCGGGTGTGCCGCGCACGAAGGAGCGCGGACGGGAGCGTGAATCCTCGCCCACGAACCCCTGACGGGCGCTGCGGGCCCTCGCCGCGGCCCCGGTCGTGCCGGGGCCGCGGCGGCCGTCGGCGTCCTCAGCCCCTGATCGCCTTCAGGACGACCCCGGACACCGCCTCCTGGCCCTTGGCGTTGGGGTGGATCGGCGCCAGCCCCCGGGCCGGGAGCGGCGGCTCCACCCAGCGCTGGTCCTCCCCCGCGCACATGTCGTGCCCGGACGAGGGCCCGGCGAGGTCCACGAAGACCGCGCCGGCCGCCTCGGCACGCTTCCTGAGCATGCCGTTGAGCTGCTGCTGCTTCTCCACCAGGAAGCGGAGGTCGGCGGCGGACACGGCGTTGCCGAGCACCGGCACGCAGCTCGCCGGGTCTGCCGGGAGCAGCCCCGGGTACCCGATCACGTAGACCCTGGCCTTCGGTGAGCGCTTCCTGACGTCCTGGAGCACCTGGCCGAGCCGGTCGCCGGCCGCGTCCACCTTGCGCTGGACCTCGTCGGTGCCGTTGCCGGCCGCGTAGTGGTCCCGGCAGGGCGAGTCGCTGATCCGCTCCGCGCTGTCGGTGATCACACCCTTGAGGATGTCCACCAGGTTGTCCTTGGCGCACTCCGTCACGACCTCCATGAAGCCCGCGTCGTTGCCGCCGATCCCCAGGGTGACCAGCCGGGTGTCCGCGGTCAGCGCGTCCAGCTGGGCCGGGTTGGTGCCGTCGGCGACCTTCTGCGGGCCGGTCAGGTCCCCGGTGCGGGCGCCGCTGCAGCTGACGTCCTTGAACTGCCCGGCGCCGAGCGAGAGCGCCTTCGCCACCAGGGACGGGTAGTTGGCCCCGGAGCGGGAGCAGCCGCCCGGCTCGCCGACCTGCGGCGGGATCTTCATCCCGGCGGTGTACGAGTCGCCGAGCGCGACGTACGGGCCGGTGGGCGGCGGGGCGGTGGTCGGCGACGAGGCCGCGCCGGCCTGCGCGCGGGCGGGCGTCGCGCCCGCGGCGCCGTTGTTCCGGCTGTCCGAGCCGGCGTCGTCGGTGCAGCCGGCCAGCAGCGCTGCGGCCAGTCCGACGGTCAGGGCGATGGTCGGGCGTGCGGTCCTCGGCATGCTCTCCCCCCGGGGATGCGGGTCACGGTCGGCTCCTCACGGCGGCCCGTCCCCCGGGCACACCAGGGGCCAACGAACGATCCAGGCCGATGACTCCCGCCCCGGGCGATTCGTCTCCCGGCGGGCCCGAACCGGCCGGAATCCGACCCCCGGGCCCGTCCGACTCCGGCCCCCCGCGCGGTCGTGGCGGCGGCGCGCGGCCGCCGGTACGGCTGCCGCGCTACTCCGCGCCGCGCTCGTGCTCGGCCAGGAACTGCTCGAAGCGCCGCCCCAGTTCGTCCGCCGAGGGCAGGTCCACCGGCTCGGCCAGCAGGCTCTCCCGGCCCTCCGCGCCCGCCACCGCGTCGTACTGGCCCTCCATGCCGCGGATCGCCGAGCGCAGCTCGCCGTCGCCCTGGGACAGCTGCTCCTCGATGTCGGCGTAGACCTCGGCGACCCGCTCGCGCAGCTGGGTGCCGGGCAGCACCAGGCCGGTGGCGGACTGCGCCGCCTCCAGGATCTGCACGGCCGCCGCCGGGTAGGCGGAGCGGGCCACGTAGTGCGGGACGTGCACGGCGAAGCCGAGGACGTCGTGCCCGGCCTCGGCCAGCCGGTACTCCACCAGCGCCTGGGCGCTGCCCGGGACCTGCGCCTGCTCGAACCACTGCGGGTAGCCCGGGGCGAGGTCCAGCCGGTTGCCGTGCGGCGTCATGCCGACCGGGCGGGTGTGCGGCACGCCCATCGGGATGCCGTGGAAGTCGATCGAGAGCCGGACCTCGAACCGCTCCACCAGCTCGCGGACGGCGCGCGCGAAGCGCTCCCACTCGACGTCCGGTTCGGGGCCGGTGAGCAGCAGGAACGGTGCGCCGGCGGCGTCGTGGACGAGCTGGAGCAGGATCTCCGGCGGGTCGTAGGACGTCCAGCTGTCCTGGTCGAAGACCATCGCGGGGCGGCGGGCCCGGTAGTCCACCAGACGGTCGTGGTCGAAGCGGGCCACCACCAGCGGCGAGCCCGTCTCCAGCAGGTGGGCCACCACCTGGCCGCCGGCCTCCCCGGCGTCCATGAAGCCCTCGTAGTGCTGGAGCAGCACGAGGCCGGCACCGGTGTCGCGCAACCGCTCGTTGGCCGCGGCGACGGCGGCCACGCCCTGCTGGTCCAGCTCGTACAGCGCCTGGAAGTCCCGCACCGCGCACCCAACCCCGTTCTCTGCTCGTCCCGGTCGACCGGCTTCTCGTCTTTTCAGCGTGCCGGGCGCCGCCGGAATTCCCGTCCCCGGCCACCGGACCGGTTCCGCCCCCGGTCCGTCCTGTTTCCGCCCGGTCCTGGACCCGGCCCGGCCCTGGCCCGGTCCAGTGGACGGATCCGGCCGCAGGACCGCTGCCGAGCCCGTCCGACGGCCCTTCGGAGGGCTCGTCCGACCGCCTCCGGCGACCGTTCCGGACCATGATCGCACCCGAAGGAAGAGCCCCTGGTCACGCCCCCGGAACGGGCCCGTCCGCGGGGTCCGGAAACGGCCCGCGCGGCCATTCGCGTGCCGCGAAGTGACGCACCGCCTTCTGGCGGGTATCGTCCTCTCGCTGCCTCGCATCGTCGCGTCGTCGTCACGTCGTCCGTAACGCCGTCGGCCACGTCCCGGTCCGGTGCTCGGCCAGCCACCCACGACGCATCTTGCCTTCACCTGGCCGCCTGCTTCCCTTCGCGCTCTCGTACCCTTCTCGGCCATTTCGCGGACGCACACTGTCCCCTCGCTCTTCCCGCCGGACCGGTCCGAGGACCCGTGCCCGTTCCGGCACCCGCGCCGCCCGTTCCGGGCCGCCGCCCCCACCCCGTTCGACCGGACCTCCGGCGTGCGCGGGCACCCGGCCGGCGGGCCCGGGCCCAGGCGTACCCAGCCCAGAGCACCCCGCGCCGCACCCCGGCACGGGAGGCAACCCTCCGACCGATGAAGGACCAAGGTTCCGTGCCCGTACCTGTCATCCTCACCGGCCGCACCGTGCGGCTGGAGCCCCTTGCCGCGCACCATGCCGAGGCCATCGCCGAGGCCGGCGCCGAGGACCGTACGACCTACGCCTTCACCCCCGTCCCGCACGGTCTGGAAGCCGCCCGCGACTACGTCGCGCGGGCGCTCGCCGACCAGGCCGCGGGCCGGTCGCTGCCGTTCGCGACGGTGAGCGTCGCCGACGGCCGGGTCGTCGGTTCCACCCGGTTCCTGGAACTCGACTACTGGCGCGGGCCGCTGGTGTGGCCGCCCACGCCCGGTGTCCCGTTCGGCGACCCGGACACGGCCGTCCCGGACGCGGCCGAGATCGGCAACACCTGGCTCTCGCCGCGCGCCCAGGGCACCGGCATCAACACCGAGGCCAAGCTGCTGATGCTGCGCCACGCCTTCGAGACCTGGGGCGTGCAGCGGATCTCGCTGCGCGCGGACGCCCGCAACCTGCGCTCGCGCACCGCCATCGAGCGGCTCGGCGCGACCTCCGAGGGCGTCCGCCGGGCGCACTCGCGCGGGCTGGACGGCGTGGTGCGCTCCACCGCGTTCTACTCGATCCTCGACGACGAGTGGCCGGCCGTGCGGGACATCATCGAGCTGCGGATCGCCGCCGCCACCTCGCCGAGCGCCCCGGATCCGGCGATCAACCAGGAGTGCCTTAGACAGGGCGGCAGCGGCACCGGGCAGCTGATGATCACGGCCTGAGGCCGGGCAGCCCGTAGCCGGACCGCACCAGGTCCAGGACGACCGGCAGGACGGTGTGGTCGTCCCAGCCGCGGTGGCGGCCGGGGTCGGCCTCCACCAGCACCTCGGTCGGCCGCCAGCCGCCCCGCACCCGGGCCACCCGGACCCGGTAGATCTCCGCGCCGCCCACGCCGCGGTGCAGGTGCAGGACGCCCTCGGAGGTGAACGCGACCCAGCGCTCGTCCGCGTCCCGGGCCCGCAGGCCGCGCCTGATCCGCTCCCAGTCGGCGTCCGACCAGAGCAGGTCGGGCACCGGGTGCGGGCGGGGAAGGCTGATCGGCGTCAGGTGCGGTTCACCGGCCGCCCGGACGCTGCCCGGCTCGGGGAACGCCCAGTCCGGCAGTGGTTCGCAGGCGTCCAGCCAGCCGCGCGGGATGCCCGCTGTGCCGGTGTGCGCGGCCACCACCCCGCCGGTGATCGCGGCGACGGTGTCCATGTCGCCCCCGGCCGCGATCGCGTCCCGGACGGCGGCGCGGTAGTCGGCCGGGTTCCGGGCCGCGCACCACAGCGCGTACGGGACGGTGTCGGCCGCGGACGTGCGGCTGCCGTTGCCGAGCACCCGTGCGGCGAGCCGGAAGTCCGCCCCGGCGAGCAGTCCGCGGGCCTCCCGGAGTCCGTCCTTGACGGCGCCGTTCGGGGTGAGGGCGGCCACCGCCTCCAGGAAGCGGGCCGGCGTCATCGGCCGGGTGCGGGTCCGCGCGGCGTACGCGGCCGCCACCGCGACCGCGATCGCGCCGTCCACGGCCTGCGGGTGGGTGTGGGTGATCAGGGCGGTGCGGGCGGCGGGGCCCACCACGGCCCTCGGGTCCTCGGCGTACGCGGCTCCGAGCGGGGCGACCCGCATCGCGGCGCCGTTGCCGTAGGAGCCCTGGCCGTCGAAGAGTGCGGCGGCCAGCCGTTCGGCGTCGCCGCCCTCGCGGATCAGCCGCAGCAGGCGGTTGGCGGCCGGGCCGTAGCCGCGGTCGAAGTCGTGGCGCAGGGCGAAGGCGTGGGTGAGGTCGAAGGTGTCGATCGCGCCGCGCTCGGTGTGGGCGGCGTGGACCGAGCAGGCCATCTCGGTGTCGTCGGTCCAGGGCCAGGGGCCGGGGGGTTCGGTGCGGTCGGCGAGGTGGGCCCGGGCGGTCTCCGGGACGAAGAACTGGGCACCGAGGGCGTCGCCGACGGCGAGGCCGAGGAGCGCGTCCAGCGCGGGGCCGGCGTGCGTCGATGGAATGGTCATATGGACTCCAGCTCAGCGGTTGAGCTGCCGGTCCGTCAACACCCGTGACCGCAGCCCCCACCGACGGGGGATGTTTCGCATACCTCCGATCCGGGCGGGCAGGCACCGGGGCATGACCCGCGCACACCCCCTCGACCCGGTCGCCCTGCTGGGCGCCGACCAGCAGCACATCGCCACCCGGGCACAGCTGCGCCGGCTCGGGGTGCCCTCCGGCACCATCGCCCACCGGCTGCGGCCGGGCGGGCCCTGGCAACAGGTGCTGCCCCGGGTGATCTGCCTCCAGAGCGGGCGACTGACGTTCCATCAGAAGATGCGGGCGGCACTGGCGTACGCGACGCCGAAGGGGCGCGAACCGCGGACCGGCGAGGTGCTGCTGACCGGCTTCACGGTGCTGGCCGAGGCCGGACTGCCGAGCGCCGGGCACCCGGCCGACCTGAACTCCGTCGACATCCTGATCCCGGCTCAACGACGGGTCGGAGACAGGGAGTTCGTCCGGATCCACCGTGCCTCCGGAGCCATGCCGGGCGGCTTCGAGCGGAGCGACGGACTGTGGAGCACCACGGTCGCCCGGGCGCTGGCGGACCTCGCGCCGAAGGAGACCGGGCAGCGCCGGTTCCGGGCGCTGTGCGCGGAGGCGGTCCAGCGCCGACACTGCGAACTCGGCGAACTGCTCGACCAGTTGCTGTCCCGACCGGGCGCGCTCGGGCTGCCCCAGGTGGCCCAGGTGGTGGAGGACCTGACGGTCGGGGTGCGGTCGGTGGTGGAGGGCGAGGCCCGCGAGGTGCTGGCGCACGCGGGTCTCCCGGAGCCGCTGTGGAACCCGGTGCTGTTCCTGGACGGCCGCTTCCTCGCCGTCCCGGACGCCTACTGGCCGCACGCCTGCGTGGCCCTGGAGATCGACTCCCGTACCTGGCACCTGCGTCCGGCCGAGCACGAACGGGGCCTGGCCCGCGCCAACCGCCTCACCGCGGCCGGTCTCCCGGTGGTCCGCACCACCCCGGCCCAGCTCCGCCGCGACCCGTCCCCGGTGCTCCACGAGCTGACCGCCCTGGTCACCACCGGCCCGCACCCGCCGCACCCCCGGATCACCTGGCGGCGGGCGCGGTGAGCGGCGGACCTCGGCGCGCGGTGGGGCCCTGTGCGGCCGCGCTCAGCAGCGGGAGTCGATCTCCAGGAAGGTGGCGTAGTGGTCGGCGGACCAGTACTGCTCGCCGGCGTCGCCGGTCACCACGCGGCGGGTGCCGCGGTCGTCGGAGCCCGGGGTGACCACGGTGTACTCGTGGTAGTAGCCGCCGGCCTTCTTGGGGAGGCGGCTCTCCCGGTTCTCGAAGACGATGCCGTCCCGGTTGTACGGGTAGGGCCCGCCCTTGGCGATCAGGGTGAGGGTGTCCACGGCCTGGCTGGGGAGCTTGCTGCGGCAGACGTCGGCCAGGGCCGCGTCGGTGGGCACCCAGGTGCCGGCCGGGGCGGGGGCCGAGGCGCCTCCGGGGGGCGGGGTCGGCTTGGGGGCCGAGGGCTTGGGCGCCGAGGACCCGGACGTCGAAGGACCGGCGGTGGCGGCCGCGGTGGAGCTCGCGGCGGCCCTGGGGTGGCCGCTCCCCTTGTCGGTGAGGAGGTACCCGACCCCGGCCAGGACCGCCAGGATCAGCACGGCCACGACGACGAGCGGGTTTCTGCGGTTGGTCATGCGTTCCAGCTTGGCAGGCGGCCGGGCCGCGCCGGCACAGCTACACACGTGGCCGCCGCCACACCGGACGGTGCGTCGGCCGTGCCGTGCCCGGGGCCGGTCCGCGCCCCGGCCCGTGCGCGGAAGCACGGCCGGGCGGGGCAGACGTACGGCCGGGCGGGAACGGACGCCGTTGTCCGTTCCCGCCCGGCCGTGTCACGTACGCCGGTTCTCCTGCGCCGAGCTCCGGTGTACGCCCTCCCGACGGGAGGGGGAGCGGTCAGTCGTACCCGCGCGTGCGGAGGGGATGCCTACCCTCCTCAGCGCGAGTCGCTGCCCGCCGACTCGATGGCGGCGCGGCCGGCCTCCAGGCGCGCCACCGGGATCCGGAAGGGGGAGCAGGAGACGTAGTCCAGCCCCACCTCGTGGAAGAAGTGGACCGAGTCCGGGTCGCCGCCGTGCTCGCCGCAGACGCCGAGCTTGAGGTCGGGACGGGTGGCCCGGCCGGCCTCGACGGCGTGCCTGACCAGCGAGCCGACGCCGTCGCGGTCGATGGTCTCGAACGGGGAGACCCCGAAGATGCCCTTCTCCAGGTAGGCGGTGAAGAACGAGGCCTCCACGTCGTCCCGGGAGAAGCCCCAGACCGTCTGGGTCAGGTCGTTGGTGCCGAAGGAGAAGAACTCGGCGGCCTCGGCGATCTGCCCGGCGGTCACCGCGGCGCGCGGCAGCTCGATCATGGTGCCGAGCTTGATGTCCAGCTGGACGCCGGTGGTCCGGGCGACCTCGGCGAGCACCCGCTCGCACTCGTCGCGGACCAGCTCCAGCTCCTGGACGGTGCCGACCAGCGGGATCATCACCTCGGGACGCGGGTCCCCGCCGGCCAGCTTGCGCTCGGCGGCGGCCTCGGCGATGGCCCGGACCTGCATGCCGAACAGGCCGGGGATGACCAGGCCGAGGCGGACGCCGCGCAGGCCGAGCATCGGGTTCTGCTCGTGCAGCTTGTGCACCGCCTGGAGCAGGCGCAGGTCGTTCTCGTTCGGGTCCTTGCGGGCCTCGGCCAGGGCGACGCGCACCGACAGCTCGGTGATGTCCGGCAGGAACTCGTGCAGCGGCGGGTCGAGCAGACGGACGGTGACCGGCAGGCCGTCCATCGCCTGGAAGAGCTCCAGGAAGTCGCCCTTCTGCAGCGGCAGCAGGGTGGAGAGGGCGAGCTCGCGGTCCTTGTCGTTGTCCGCCAGGATCAGGTGCTCGACCTCCTTGCGGCGCTCCTCGCCGAGGAACATGTGCTCGGTGCGGCACAGGCCGATGCCCTGGGCGCCGTAGCGGCGGGCGCGCGAGCCGTCCTCGGCGTTGTCGGCGTTGGCGCGCACGGCCAGCCGGCGGCGGCCGTCGGCGTGCGACATCAGCCGGTGCACGGCCTGGACCAGTCCGCCCTGGACGTCGGCGCCGGCGTGCAGGGTGCCCTCGAAGTACTCGACCACGGGGGACGGCAGGACGGGCACCTCGCCGAGGTAGACCTTGCCGGTGGCGCCGTCGATCGAGACGACGTCGCCCTCGTGGACCACCTGGCCGTCGGCGGTGGTGAAGCGGCGGGCCTTGGTGTCGACCTCCAGCTCCTCGGCGCCGCAGACACAGGTCTTGCCCATGCCGCGGGCGACCACGGCCGCGTGTGAGGTCTTGCCGCCGCGCGAGGTCAGGATGCCCTCGGCGGCGATCATGCCGTCCAGGTCGTCCGGGTTGGTCTCGCGGCGGACCAGGATGACCTTCTCGCCGGAGCGGGACCACTTGACGGCGGTGTACGAGTCGAAGACGACCTTGCCGATCGCGGCGCCCGGCGAGGCGGCCAGGCCCCAGGCGATCTGCTGCGACTCGGCGTTGGGGGCGAAGCGGGGGAACATCAGCTGCGAGAGCTGGCCGCCGGTGACCCGCATCAGGGCCTCGTCCAGGTCGATCAGGCCCTGGTCGACCAGCTGGACGGCGATCCGGAAGGCGGCTGCGGCGGTGCGCTTGCCGACGCGGGTCTGGAGCATCCAGAGCTTGCCGCGCTCGATGGTGAACTCGATGTCGCAGAGGTCGCGGTAGTGGTTCTCGAGCTTCTGCATGATCGCCATCAGCTCGTCGTACGACTTCTTGTCGAGCTTCTCCAGCTCGGCCAGCGGCAGGGTGTTGCGGATGCCGGCGACGACGTCCTCGCCCTGGGCGTTGGACAGGTAGTCGCCGTAGACGCCCTGGGTGCCGGTGGAGGGGTCGCGGGTGAAGGCGACGCCGGTGCCGGAGTCCTCGCCGAGGTTGCCGAAGACCATGGTGCAGACGTTGACCGCGGTGCCCAGGTCGTTCGGGATGCGCTCCTGGCGGCGGTACAGCCGGGCGCGGTCGCCGTTCCAGGAGTGGAAGACGGCGTGGATCGCGAGGTCCATCTGCTCGCGCGGGTCCTGCGGGAAGGCCCGGCCGGTCTCGCGCTCGACGATGCCCTTGAACACCTCGACGAGCGCCTTGAGGTCGGCGGCGTCCAGGTCGAGGTCGTTGACGGTGCCCTTGGCGTGCTTGGCCTCGTCCAGGGCCTCCTCGAAGAGCTCGCCGTCGACGCCCAGCACGGTCTTGCCGAACATCTGGACCAGGCGGCGGTAGGAGTCCCAGGCGAAGCGCTCGTTGCCGGACTGGGCGACGAGGCCGGCCACCGAGACGTCGGAGAGACCGATGTTGAGGACGGTGTCCATCATGCCGGGCATGGAGAACTTCGCGCCGGAGCGCACCGAGACCAGGAGGGGGTTGTCGGCCTGGCCGAGCTTCTTGCCCATCTCCTGCTCGAGGGCGTCCAGGTGGGCGCTGATCTCCTCGTGCAGCGAGGACGGCTCACTGCCGGTCTCCAGGAAGACCTTGCAGGCCTCGGTGGTGATGGTGAACCCCGGAGGGACGGGGAGGCCCAGGTTGGTCATCTCGGCCAGGTTCGCGCCCTTGCCGCCAAGAAGATCCTTGAGGTCCTTGTTTCCTTCGGTGAAGGAGTAAACAAACTTCTGCTGGGACGGCACGGGTCGGTCTCCTCGTACGCGGTTGCCCTGACGCCGGAGAACATACCCATTTCGAAGGCACTTCTCTGCCCTGAATAGGCCACACGAGGCCGGTACCGAGCGGTAACCCGCTAGATCGAATGCACATAAAGGCGTTCACCTCTGTTGGTGAAATCGTCCGCCTGACGCGAGCAAGTGTTCAATTCTTGAAGACAAGCAGACTCTCAGATCGCACGATCCGGACGCACCGTAGCGACTGCGGAGCCATCGCGTTGTCCCGGCTTGATTTCCTGCACCCGGATCGGCGGATCACCGGCCGACCGACTTCGGGAAGCGATTCACAGCCGACCTGTCCACTTCGTCCAGTGACCGACCGTCAGTCCCAACCGTATGTGGCAAGCGTCACCAGCGCATCTCACGGGTCGAACGTAGAACCCCTGCGCCGATCGTCGCACCGCGTCCAGAAACGTGCTCTCTCCGTGATGGCCTAGCGCCGAAAAGGAGCCCTCTTGTCCAGGATGGACAAGAGGGCTGGGACCTGATGGCCATCGGCCCCGAGGGGTCGATTTCGCCGGACCGTATAGATCAGCCGCCGGATGTGTCCGATTCGGCGTCGACGCCCGGTCGGGCACAGTCGTACGGATCGTCCAACCAGCCCTCGGGCAGGACCACCCGGTTGTTCCCGCTGGTCCGCCCGCGCGGGCCGTCCGCGCCCTCCGGCCAGCCCTGGGACTGCTCCACCTGGGAGAGGGTTTCGGCCAGTTCGGCCAACGAGGAGGAGCTGGCGAGCCGCACCCGCAACTCGGAGCCGACCGAGAAGCCCTTGGTGTACCAGGCGACGTGCTTGCGGAAGTCGATCACGCCGCGCGCCTCGTCGCCCAGCCACTCGCCGAGCAGCTGCGCGTGCCGCACCATCGCCGCGGCCACGTAGCCGAAGTCGGGGCGGGCGTAGTCCACGTCGCCCTCGAAGATCGCGACCAGGTCCTTGAACAGCCACGGCCGCCCCAGGCAGCCACGGCCCACCACCACGCCGTCGCAGCCCGTCTCGCGCATCATCCGCACCGCGTCGTCGGCCGACCAGATGTCCCCGTTGCCCAGCACCGGGATGTGTGCCGGGACGGACTCGCGCAGCCGGGCGATCGCCGACCAGTCGGCCGTCCCGCCGTAGTGCTGGGCGGCGGTGCGCCCGTGCAGGGCGATCGCGGCCACGCCCTCCTCGGCGCCGATCCGGCCGGCGTCCAGGTAGGTGAGGTGGTCGTCGTCGATGCCCTTGCGCATCTTCATCGTCACCGGCAGGTCGCCCGCGTTCGCGACGGCCTCGCGCAGGATCTCGCGCAGCAGGTTGCGCTTGTACGGCAGCGCCGAGCCGCCGCCCTTGCGGGTGACCTTGGGGACGGGGCAGCCGAAGTTGAGGTCGATGTGGTCGGCCAGGCCCTCCTCGGAGATCATCCGGGCGGCCTTGCCGACGGTCACCGGGTCCACCCCGTACAGCTGGATCGAGCGGGGCTTCTCGCTCGGGTCGAACTTGATCAGCTGCATGGTCTTGGCGTTGCGCTCGACCAGCGCCCGGGTGGTGATCATCTCCGAGACGTACAGGCCCCGGCCGCCGCTCTGCTCCCGGCACAGGGTGCGGAACGGCGCGTTGGTGATGCCGGCCATCGGCGCCAGCACGACGGGCGGCCACACCCGGATCGGGCCGATGTCGAGCGGCGCGAACTCGGTGTCGGGCGCGGTGGGTGCGGGCGTGGCTGTCATGCGCGGCTGACCTCGGGTGATGGGGACGGGACTCTTCATTGTCCCCCACCCGGGTGAGCGGCCCCCGCCCGCTCCGGGGCGCCCCCGCTACAGGACCGACGGCGCCGTGGCGGCCTCCGGTGCCGAGGTGGGCTTCGGCGTGGAGGTGGGCTCCGGCGTCGAGGAGTGCTCGGCCGGTTCCGACGGCTCCGGCGGCCCCGGGTGCTCCGAGCGCGACGGCGCCGGGACGATGGTGATCGCCCCGGAGGTGACCGCGACGTGCACCCGGCTCGGGCTCGCGGAGTCCGCCAGCACCGGATCGATCCGGCCGTTGCCGCTGCCGATCTCGCTGGAGACGGCGTACCGGCTGTCCTTCGGCAGCGCCAGCTCCACCGAACCGGAGGTCGCCGTGGTGTCCACCTCCTGGGGGGCCTGCGCGAAGCCCAGCTGCACCGAGCCCGTGGTGACCCGTGCCGTCACCCGCCGGACGCTCAGGTTCGAGCCCTGCACCAGACCGGAGGTGGCGTGCACGGACACGTTCCCGGAGGTGTCGGCGAGCAGCAGCTGGCCGGAGGTCAGCTCCATCCGCACGTCCCCGCTCAGGCCCTCCACCTGGACGGTGCCCGAGCCCACCGAGCCGGTCACCTCGGTCGCGGCCGGCACCTCCAGCTCGATCTCGGCGCCGCAGCCGAAGTCCGCGAACGGCAGGACCTGCCGGCAGCGCAGCCCGACCGTGAGCACGCCGTCGTCGAAGACGGTGGACACCACCGGCTTGCGCACCAGCCAGTCCAGGCTCTGCCGGACCACCACGTGGCCCTCCTGCCCGGCCCGCACCCGGACCGCCGCGTTGCCGGTCTCCAGCTGGAGCCGGTGGATCGCCATGTCGTACGGCCGGCTGGTGCTGGTGCGCTGCTGCACCACCATCGACCAGGTCTGCAGTCCGGCACCGATCATGGCCAGGACGACCACGACCGTCCCGGCGGCCCGCCAGGCCCTCACCCCCTTCACGGCTACCCGACCTCCAGGAAGCGCAGCACCGCCATCACCCGGCGGTGGCTGTCCTCGGCCGGCGGCAGGTCGAGCTTGGTGAAGATCGAGTTGATGTGCTTGGCCACCGCACTGTCGCTGACCACCAGCGAGCCCGCGATCGCGGCGTTGGAACGGCCCTCCGCCATCAGGGCGAGCACGTCGCGCTCGCGCGGGGTCAGCTTCTCCAGCGGGTCCCGGTGGCGGCGCACCAGCAGCTGGGCGACCACCTCCGGGTCCAGCGCGGTGCCGCCCTCGGCGACGCGCTGGAGCGCGTCCACGAAGTCGTCCACATTGGCCACCCGCTGCTTGAGCAGGTAGCCGACACCGCTGGTGTTGGTCGCCAGCAGGTCCGCGGCGTAGCGCTCCTCCACGAACTGGGAGAGCAGCAGGACGGCGGTGTCCGGCCACTGCCGGCGGATCACCATCGCCGCCTTCACCCCCTCGTCGTGGAACCCCGGGGGCATCCGGACGTCGGCCACCACCACCTTCGGGCGGTGCTCCTCGACGGCGGCCAGCAGTTCCACGGCGTCCCCGACGGCGGCCACGACCTCGAAGCCCACCGCCTCCAGGACCTTGACCAGGCCGACCCTCAGCAGGACCGAGTCCTCGGCGATCACAGCGCGCACGGCAACTCCACGGTGATGGTGGTGGGGCCCCCGAGGGGGCTGAGAACGGACAGCGTGCCGTCGACCGAGGCGGCGCGCTTGCGCAGACCGGTGAGCCCGGTGCCGCGCGAGGGGTCCGCGCCGCCCACGCCGTCGTCGCTGATGACCAGGCGCAGCCGGCCGTCGGCCGTCCGCACCGAGAGGTCGACGCGGTTCGCCCTGGCGTGCTTGGCCACGTTGGTGAGCGCCTCGGAGACGGTGAAGTAGGCGACCGCCTCGACGGTGGGGGCGACCTGCTCGGAGAGGTCGACGTCCAGGCGCACCGGCAACGGAGCACGGGCGGCGACGCCGGACAGCGCCGCGTCCAGGCCGCGGTCCTCCAGGACGGCGGGGTGCAGGCCGCGGACCAGGTCGCGCAGCTCGTCGATGGCCGCCTGGGCCTCCTCGTGCGCGTCGACGATCACCTGCATCACCTCGGGCGGCACGTCCTTGAGGGTGCGCCGGGCCAGGCCCAGGTTCATCGCGAGGGAGGTGAGCCGCTGCTGGGCGCCGTCGTGCAGGTCGCGCTCGATCCGGCGGCGCTCGGCGTCCACCGCGTCGACCAGCCCGGCCCGGCTCTCGGCGATCTCCTCGACCCGCCGCTCCAGCGCCTCCGCCCGGTCCGGACCGAGCAGCCGCCGGGCCACCCACACCTCCAGCCAGGCCAGTCGCGTCCCCACCGGGGGCAGCACCGCCAGCAGCACCACCCCGCCGAGGGTGAGCAGGACGTCCTCCCCGGCCAGGCCGGCGCGCAGCGCGGTGCCGGCGGGCAGCAGCCAGATCCAGCCGTACACGGTGGCCAGCACCACGGCGGCCGCCCAGGCGTACAGCACCGCCAGCGCGCCCGCCGCGAGCAGCGGCCCGGCCACCAGGTGGTGCAGGGCCTGGCGCCAGGTCATCCCCAGCAGCCAGACCTGACGCCCCGTCGGCGGGCGCAGCGGCGGCACCTCCACCCCCCTCAGGGCGCGCAGCCGGCCGCGCTGGAGGGCGGTCAACGGGCGGGCGCAGAGCAGGACGGCGGCGAGCAGCGGGAAGAGCAGGCTCGACTCGGTGACGGCCAGCCAGACCGGCAGCGCCATGGGTATTCCGGCGGCGGTGAAGCGGACGTCCCGCCAGGCCTCGGGCGACCACGGTGGGCGCCGGAGGCTCCTGACGAGCGCTCGGCGCAACGTGGTGGAGGGCATGCCGGACAGCGTAGGGCTCCGTGATCACGGGCCGCCATGAAGGGGGGTTCCGGGTGGGGGTGTAGCCAGGTACACCCCCGATTAGGTGTGGGGCACTACCGACAGGACGGGGGTCCCGGCGGAAGGCTTGAGGGCATGACGAGCACTGCATCGCACTCCGCCACTCCGCCGCACGGGCGGCCCGGCCCCGGGGGTGCTTCCGGAACGCCGGCGGCGGACGTGGCGCTGCCGGAGGGGGCGCAGCCGGAGGGGGCGCCGCCTGACGTGGAGTCGGTGTCGGCGGCGGACGGCACGCTGCCGGCCGGGGCCGGGCCCTGGTCGGTCCGCAGCGTGCGGTCAGGACGCGGCCGGGCCGCGCTGGAGCTTTACCAGCACGGGGAGTTGACCGACGTCCTGGTCGCCGCCCGGCTCACCGCGCAGCTGCTGCGCGGTGCCCGGCACTGCCCGTCCGCCGGGCGGAGCCGGCACGTACTGGCCTGGGGTCGGCTGGCCGCCGACGGTGCGGCGCCCGCGGTGGAGTTCACCGGGCGGCGGCCGTTCCGCCGGGTGCGGTCGACGGCCGAGGTGGTCACGGTGGCCGGGCGGTTCTGGATCGCCTGGGCCGAGGGGCCGTTCGACGCGGTACGGGTCGAACACCCGGCGGGCGGGGCCGCCGAGCGGCTGCCGCTGGAGCGGGTGCGGAGCCTGGACCGGGGTGCCGCGTGACCACCGCCGTCCTCGCCGCCCGCCCCGCCCCCTCGTACGTCCTGCCCGCGCGCTTCGCCCGGCTTCCGGCCCTGGCGGCCGTCGCGCTGCTGCCCTGGCTGGCGGTCCTCGCCGTCTGCCACGAGACCCCGTGGGTCGTGCTCGACCTCACCGAGTTCGCCGCCCTGCTCTCGCTGGACGCGCTGCTGCGCCGGCGCAGCCCCGCCGCGCTCTGGGCGGGCGCGGCGGTGGCCCTGCTGCTCACCGGGGACGCGCTGGCCGACATCGCCTGCGCCGGGCCGGGCCACGCGGTGCTCGCCGCGCTGGCCATGGCCACCTGCATCGAACTGCCGCTGGCCGCGGTGTGCCTGTGGCTCGGGCGGGACGCGGCGCTGCGGGCCTAGGCACGGGTGGGCCGGTCAGGCGCGGGTGGGCAGCAGGTCCATCAGCGCGCGGGTCTCGTCGTCCAGCGGGGTGTACGTGATCATCCGCGTCCCCAGCTGCGGGCTGAGCCAGAAGTTGGTGTACTCACAGCGCAACAGGCCGACGCCCGGCACCTGGAAGCGCTTGATCCCGTTGCCCGGCCGCATCACGTCGTGCCGCTGCCAGAGCTCCGCGAACTCCGGCGAGGCCTTGAGCATCCGGGCCAGCAGCGCCTTCCAGGCCGGCTCCGAGCCGTGGTCGGCCATCGCCGAGCGGAACCGGGCCACGATGCCGAGGCGCTCGGTGCGGTAGTCCACCAGCACCTCGCGGAACTGCGAGGGCGTGAACGCCATCCACATCAGGTTCCGGTCCGCGGGGGCCAGTTCGTCGAGATCGCCGACGATCGCGGTGTACTGGGCGTTGTACGCCAGCACGTCGTAGCGGGAGTTGACCACCATGGCGGGGAACGGCGCCAGCTGCTCCAGCAGCAGCCGTACGCCCGGGGTCACCGAGGGGCAGTCCCGCACCGGCGCCGGGTCCTCCGCGCCGGCCAGGGTGAACAGGTGGGCGCGCTCGCTCGGATCCAACAGCAGCGCCCGGGCCACCGAGTCCAGCACCTGGGTGGACACCTGGATGTCCCGTCCCTGTTCCAGCCACGTGTACCAGGTCACCCCGACCGCGGCGAGCTGCGCGACCTCCTCCCGGCGCAGCCCCGGCGTCCGGCGGCGGCCGGTCATCGGCAGGCCCACCTGCTCGGGCGCCAGGCGCTCGCGGCGGCTGCGCAGGAACCCGGCCAGCTCGTGGCGGCGGGCGTCGTCGGGGGTGGCCGGGCCCGGACCGGTCGGACCGGCTGAACCGGTCGAACCGGTGCGGGCTCGCGCGGGGCCGGCCGGACCGGTGCGGGCTTGCGCGGGAGGCGTGGCGAGACTCATGCTCCCCAGCATGCGGCAGCCGTCAGCCTGTTGCCAGGTACTTCTTATACCTGGATAACCACACTCTGGTACCAGGGTACGGAGCGACGGATCGTATGACCCGTGACCCAACAACTCGCCGTCGCCCCCGCATCGGCCCGCACCGCCACCACTCCGGGCACCGCGGCCGCCCGTACCACCTCGCCCGGCTCCGCCGGACCCGCCGGACCCGCCGCCACCCTCGGCACCGCCGGCCTGGTCACCGTGCTGCTCGGCGCCTTCCTGCCGATGCTCGACTTCTTCATCGTCAACGTCGCCCTGCCCACCATCGACCACGACCTGGCCGCCGGGCCCGCCGTCCTCGAACTGGTCGCCGCCGGCTACGGCATCGCCTTCGCCGTGCTGCTCGTCCTCGGCGGGCGCCTCGGCGACAACTACGGCCGCCGCCGGCTCTTCGTCGTCGGAGCCGTCGCCTTCGCCCTCACCTCGCTGGCCTGCGGCCTCGCCCCCGGCGCGTGGTCCCTGGTCGCCGCCCGGGCCGCCCAGGGCGCCTCGGCCGCGCTGCTGATCCCGCAGGTGCTCGGCACCATCACCGCCGCCACCGAGGGCGCCCGGCGCGGCCGCGCGCTCAGCGTCTACGGCGCCGTCGGCGGGATCTCGGTGGTGATCGGGCAGGTGCTCGGCGGAATGCTGGTCGCCGCCGACCTGTTCGGCACCGGCTGGCGCTCGGTGTTCCTGCTGAACGTGCCGTTCGCGCTGCTCGCCGTGGTGCTCGCGGTCCGCTACGTCCCGGAGAACAGGGCCGCCACGGCCGCCCGGGTCGACGTCCCCGGCACCGTCCTGCTCACCGCCACCCTGCTCTCCCTGCTCATCCCGCTGATGGAGGGCCGGGCCGCCGGCTGGCCGCTCTGGTCCTGGGTGCTGCTGGCGCTGTTCCCCGTCCTCGCCGTCGCCTTCGGCGTCGTCGAGCGCCGCGCCGAGCGGCGCGGGGACACCCCGCTGGTGCCGCCGTCCCTGCTGCGCATCCCGGAGATGCGGCGCGGCCTCGGCATCGCACTGCCCTACTTCGCCGGCTTCGGCGGCTTCATGTTCGTCATCGCGGTCGCGCTCCAGCAGGGCCTCCGGCTCGGCCCGGTCGCGGCGGGCTGGGCGCTCGTCCCGATGGCGGTCGGCTACTTCTCCGCCTCGCTCGCCGGGCCGCGGCTGATCGGCCGCTGGGGCAGCCGGGTGCTCAGCGCGGGCGCCGTCGTCCAGGCCACCGGCCTCGGCACCCTCGCCCTGACCGTCCTGGCCGACTGGGCGCACTTCTCCCCGCTCCGGATGGCCCCGGGCGTCGCCCTCGCCGGCATCGGGCAGGGTCTGATCGGCACCCCGCTGTTCCGGGTCGTCCTCGCCAAGGTGCCGGCCGCCCGGGCCGGCGTCGGCAGCGGTGTCCTCGCCACCGGCCAGCAGTCCAGCCTCGCCCTGGGCGTCGCCACCCTCGGCACCCTCTACCTCTCGCTCTCCCCCGTCCTGGGCATGGACCGGGCCCTCGCGCTGTGCCTGGGCATCCAGCTCCTCGGCTCCTTCACCATCCTGTACCTGACCACCCGGCTTCCCCGCTCCATCGGGTGACCCCGGGCATCCGGGGTCCGGGCTGCGGCGGGGCGGCGTCGGCGACGGCTCGGCGAACGGCCTCGTGACCGGGACGACCGGTCGCGGGGCCGTCGGCGTTCCCTCGGCTTCCCGGTGGCTTTCCCGGTGGCTTTCCTGGCGGCGCGGGTCTCAGTGGCGCGGGTCTCAGTGGCGCGGGCTTCGGTGGGGGCCGAGCCGGTCGAGCCAGTGGCCGAACAGGGTGCGGACGGCTCCGGCGGCCTCGACCTGGGGGTTGTGGCCGACGCCGTCGAGGACGGCGGCGGCCATCCGGGGGTAGTGGTCGAGCAGGGCGAGCTGGTCGCGCCAGCCGACCAGGGCGTCCTGCCGGGTGGTGACCAGCAGGTGGTGGCCGCGGTGCTGCGGGGCCCGGTGTTCGGGCCAGTGCGGCAGCAGGAAGTCGGCTTCGAGTTCAGCGGCGGCCTCCCGGTCGTGCGCCTCCCAGCCGGGCCGGACGTAGCGCTCGAAGAGCTCCCGACTCGCCTCGGTGTGGCGGGCCATGACGTACCGGAACAGCTCGCGGCCGGCGGCCGGGAGACGGGCGAGGAGGTCCTCGTCGCGTTCGACCACGGACTCCTCGGGCAGCGCCCGGTCGGCGCCCCAGCGCACCACCGGCACCAACAGCGCCGAGCCCAGCACCTGTTCGCCGAACCGCGCGGTCACCGCCCGGGCCAGCTGGCCGCCGAAGGACTGGCCGACCACGGCGAAGGGGCGACGGCCGACCTGCTCCTCGATCCACCCGGAGACGGCCTCGGCCAGGGCACTCGCCGAGGCCGGGCCCGGCAGCCGGGGGCTGCTGCCGTGGCCGGGGAGGTCGAGGTAGAGGCGGCGCCAGCCGGGGCGGTCGGCGAAGGCGGGTTCGAGCGGCAGCAGGACGCGGTGGTCGACGGTGTAGCCGTGGATCAGGACGATCGGGGTGCCGTCGCCGAAGGCGGTGTGGCGGATCGCGGAGCCGGTCGCGTCGGCCGCGTCAGTCGCACCGGTCGCGTCAGTCGCGTGGTTCGTGTCGTTGGTGTCGTTGGTGTCGTTCGTGTCGTTCGTGTCGGTCATGACGACAGCGTCCAACGCTGACACCGGTGGCAAGGTCAAGCGGCGGTTCCGACAGCCGGTCCAGGAGAGTTCAGGAGAGGCTCTTGACCACGTCCAGGTACTCCCGGATGGCGTCCCGGTTGCGCGTCAGGCACAGGATCCGGCGGGTCATCCGGTCCGTCTCGGTCTCCAGGGCGGTGAGCATCTCCGGTGTGGCGTCGGCGAAGTGGATCGTCCGCGGGGTGTCCAGGCAGGGCAGGATCTGCTTGATGATCCGGGTCGGCAGCCCCGCGTCCAACAGCCCGCGGATCTGCAGCACCCGGTCCACGAGGTACTCGTCGTACGCGCGGTAGCCGTTCGCCTCGCGGCGCGGCGTGATCAGCCCCTGCTGCTCGTAGTAGCGCAGCAGGCGCGGAGTGGTCTCCGCCCGCCGGGCGAGTTCGCCGATGCGCATGTGTGACCATCCTCACCCCCGGGCCGGCGTCCTCCCGGCTGGACCTTGACACGGATGTCAACGATAAACGATCGGGCCCATGCCCACTCCTGAACTCCACACCCCCGCGCGGCCGGTGGCCGCGGCACCGAGGCTGCCCTGGCCCGCGCTGCTGGCCATGAGCGCCGGCGGGTTCGTCACGATCATGACCGAGGCCCTGCCCGCCGGGGTGCTGCCCGCGATGAGTGCCGACCTCGGCGTCGGCCAGTCCGCCACCGGGCAGTCCGTCACGCTCTACGCGGTCGGCTCCATCGCGGCCGCCGTCCCGCTGACCGCCGTCACCGGCCGCCTGCCACGCAAGCCCCTGCTGCTGGTCGCCGTCGGAGGCTTCGCCGCGGCCAACGCCGTCACCGCCGTCTCGCCGAGCTATCCGCTCACCATGGCCGCCCGGTTCGCGGCCGGCCTGGTCGCCGGGCTGCTCTGGGCGCTGCTGGCCGGGTACGCCCGGGGCATCGTCGCCCCGGAGCAGCGCGGGCGGGCGACGGCCGTCGCCATGACCGGCTCGACGGTCGCCCTGTCGGTGGGCGTTCCCGCCGGCACCCTGCTGGCAAGCCTGGTGGGCTGGCGGGCCACCTTCGGGCTGATGAGCGCGATCGCCCTGGCGCTGACCGGCTGGATGCTGCTCGTGCTGCCGGAACCGCCCGGCCGGGCCGACCGGGCCCGGACTCCGGTCCGGCGGGTGCTGCGGACGCCGGGCGTCGCCGCCGTACTGGCCGTCACGGCGACCTTCGTGCTCGCCCACAACGTCCTCTACACGTACGTCGCAGCGCTGCTCGCACCACTGGGGCTCGCCGGCCGGACGGACACCGTCCTGCTCGTCATCGGGCTGTCCTCGCTGGCGAGCATCCTCGGCACGGGCGCCCTGATCGACCGGCACCTGCGGCCGCTGACCATCGCCGCCTCCGTCCTCCTCGCCGCCGCCGCACTGCTCATCGCCGCCGCCCTGCTCGGCGCGGACGGCCGGCCCGTCTACGCGGCCGCCGCGCTCTGGGGCCTCGGCTTCGGCGGCGCCGCCACCCTCCTCCAGACCGCCGTCGCCGACGCGGCCGGGCCGGCCGGGGACATCGCCCAGTCGCTGCTCGTCACCTGCTGGAACCTCGGCATCGCGGTCGGCGGCCTGGCCGGCGGCCTCCTCCTCGACCACGCCGGGCCGACGGCTCTGCCCTGGTCCGCCCTCGTCCTGCTGGCCGCCGCACTGACCGTCACCCTCGGCGGACGGCGCCACGCCTTCCCGACGCGGGGTGAGCACTCTTCCGTGTGAAATCGACGCACGTTCCTCGTGGCCGCCGCACGGCCCGCGCACTGTCGGCCGCATGAAAGCCAACGCCTCCGATCGCCGACTCCGCGCCATGGACTGCGAGTTGATCGACGGAGTCGCGGCCGGCGAAGGCACGGGGACCGCCCGCGACGGGCGGCTGATCGCCGCCGTCCCGCCGTCCCGTCGGCCGGCCCCGAGCGGCGGGTACGGGCGGACCTCGTTCGCGACGGCACCATCGGCCCGGAGAACGCCGCCACCGCACCCGGCCCGGCCGACTGGGCGCAGCCCGGGGCAGCACCGGGCTCGTGTCGGCCTCCGGGGCCCTGCTCGCCCTGCGGGAGGAGGATCGTTGACCTGCCTCGACTCCCGTGATCCTCAAGCTCCTGGCACCTGAGAACAGCGACGGCCGCGCCGGACCAGGTCGAGGTGCCGTGGGCGCCGCTCCGGGCCGGTGCACCGCAGGAGTCATCGGCAGGTCGGCCGACCTGCCGATCGTCCGCTCCGCGTCCGCCGCCCTGCCCCACCCGCTTCGACGGCCCCGGCAGGATCGCACCGCTCGTCCTGGCAGCCGCTGTTCGCCCGCCCGGCCCCTCCGCCCGGCTCGACCAGCGGTGTCAACCCTGACCATCGTCATGGTCGTTGCCTGACTTTCGGGTCGGGTGGAAAGGGCTCCTCGGCTTCTACCGTCCGGACCATGACGTACACGGACAGGAAATCCAGGAGGTCCGCGGCCGGCCGAAGGGTCCGGACCGCGGGGGCGGGCAGGCCCGTCCCGGCCGCGGCCCTGCTCTGCGCGGGGGCCGGGGTGGTGGCGTGGCTGGCGCCGGAGCGGGGTGGTGGGGCGGGGCCGGTGCGGGTGTCGGCCGGGTGGTCGGCGGCCGGCTACCGGCGGGTGGCGGAGGCCGTCGCCGATGCCCCGCGTGCGGTGGCCTCGCTGCTGGAGCCGGCCACCGAGGTGGGGTTGCTGGTGCTGGGGCTGCTGCTGGCGTTCTGCTGGTGGACGGCCCGGGCCCGGCGGGCCGCCGGGGCGGTCGCGGGGGTGGCACTGGTCGGGCTGGGCACGGTGCTGGCCTACGGGGCGAGCGAGGTGCTGAAGGTGGTCCTCGACGAGGAGCGGCCCTGCCGGGCTCTGGCCGGGCTGCCGGACCCGGCGGCGGCCGAGTGTCCGCCGCCGGGTGACTGGTCGTTCCCCAGCAACCACGCCACCCTGGCGGTCGCGCTGGCGACGGGACTGGTGCTGCTGCGCCCGCGCTGGGCACTGTCGGCCGTACCTGTCGGCGCTGCCACGGCCGCGCTGCGGGTGGCGGCCGGGGTGCACTATCCGCACGACGTGCTCGCCGGTGCCGCGCTCGGCGGCACGGTCACGGCGGCGGTCGTCCTCGCCCTGCGGCCTGCGGCCACCACCGTGGTGACGGCGCTGACCGAGGTGCCCGTCCTCGGGCGGCTGCTGTCGGCGCCGGCGCTACCGTCGGCCCCGGGCGCGAACTCGGGCTCGGGCGTGACGGTCTCAGTCCCGCGGGCCGCCCGCGCAGGTGGCGCCGAGGGTCAGCCCGGCCTCGTGCGCGAGGACGGCGGCGGCCGCCCGGTTGGCCACGCCCAGCCGCGCCAGGATGGAGCTCACATGGGCCTTCACGGTGCCCTCCACCACCCCCAGCCGGCGGGCGATCTGACCGTTGGACAGCCCGGCGGAGATCAGCGTCAGTACGTCCCGTTCCCGGGTGGTCAGGGCGGCCACCTGTTCCCGGGCTCCGGCGCGCCGGTCGGCGGGTCCGCCGGCTCCGGTGGCGGCCAGGTGGGCGACCACCCGGGCGGCCACCTTGGGTGAGAGGTAGGCCGCACCGCCCGCCACCGCGTGCACCCCGGCGAGCAGTTCCTCGGGCTCTCCGGACTTGATCAGGAAGCCGTTCGCGCCGCCGCTGAGCGCGCGCAGGATGTAGTCGTCCTCACCGAAGGTGGTCAGCATGAGCACTCCGGTCGCCAGACCGTTGCGGCGGATCTCGGCGGCGGCCGTGATGCCGTCCGTCCCGGGCATCCGGATGTCCAGCACGGCGACGTCCGGCCGGTGGCGCCGGACGAGTTCGACGGCCTCCCGGCCGTCCCCGGTCTCGGCGACGACCTCGATGCCCGGGTCGGTGGCGAGCACGGCGCGCAGTCCGGCACGGATCATGGGCTCGTCGTCGGCGAGCAGCACCCGGATCGGTGCGGTGGTCATCGGCGGCTCCTGTCGGTCGCTCGGGACGGATGTGGTGCGGGAAGGGAGGTGCGACGGGAGGTCAGGAGACGAGCACGTCGCGGGAGACGAGCCGGGAGTCCCGGAAGCAGAGCCGGTAGGCGTCGCCGGCCCGGTCCACGAACAGTTGGGCGGTGATGGCGTAGTAGGTGCACGAGACCCCCTCCCCCGACGGCGGCGCCGGTGTCGACGACCCGGCCGGCGGGCGGTACGGCAGCCGGTGGCCCGGCAGCAGGCGCTCGACCGAGGCCTGCTCCTGCCCCACCTGGAGGGAGGCGTAGACCTCCGGGTCCAGCACCGACAGGCTGACCACGTAGAGCGTCCATACTCGCAGGGCCACGGTCAGCAGCACGGCCGTCACCAGCGGGACGAGCACCACGGCGGCCAGTGTTCGCCCCACCCTGCGCCGAGCCTGCCGCAGCTCGCGCACCGGCGAGGGCGGGGCCGCGGGCACCGGCGGGACGGGCCCCGCGGCACGGCGCGGCAGCTCGGCCACGACCTCGAACCCGCCGTCCGGGCGGGCCCGGTGGGCGAAGGTGCCGCCCGCGAGCCGGACGCGCTCGGTCAGGCCGACCAGGCCGCGGCCGCCGGTGGACGGCACGGCGGGCACCGCGGTCTGCGCTGCGGTGGAGATGGAGGTACCGGCGAACGTCTCGACGAACGTCGCGGTGGGCGTTGCGCTGCGAGGGGTTGACCGGGGGGCCGACGACGCCGCGCCGGCACGGGCGCCGGCGGACACGGGCACGGGCCCGTTGACCACCCGGAGGCGGGCGCCGTCCGCCGCGTAGGCCACCTCCACGGTGACGGCCGCCCGCGGTGCGTGCTTGGCGGCGTTGGTCAGCGCCTCCTGCACCACCCGGAAAGCGGCGTGCTCGGTGGCGCGCGGGAGCCCGTCCGGCTCCCCGGTGATCTCCGAGCGGACGTCCAGGCCGGCGGCGGCCGCCTCGGCAACGAGCTGCGGGATGTCCGAGTCCGCGGGCCCGTGGGCCACGGAGGTGCCCTCGCCGTTCTCGTCCCCGGCGCGCAGGATGCCGATCACCTCGCCGAGCCGGTCGACGGCGGCGGCCGCGCCCGCCCGGATCTCCTGGACGGCCTCCCGGTGGGGCTGGGCCAGGCCGGGAGCGAGCTTGAGGGCCCCCGCGCGCAGAGCGATCAGACTGAGGTCGTGCCCGAGGGCGTCGTGCATGTCCTGGGCGATGCGGGCACGTTCACGCAGGCGGGCCTGCTCGGCGACGAGTTGCTGCTCGCGTTCCAACCGCTCGGCCCGCTCCCAGCCGGCGCGCACCAGCTCCTGCGACTGCCGCCAGAACCGGCCCAGCAACCACGGCCCCATCCCGGTGCTCACGGCGAGCGCGATGAACCGCAGGCCCAGAACGATCCAGGAGGGCATCGACCCGACCATCAGCACCCCGGCCGCCACCAGGACGGCGAACACCACCGCCGCCGGCCGTACCCGCTCCATCCGCAGCCCGGCCAGGAAGGAGAACCCGATCGCGGGCAGCGCCCACCAGAGGCTGGTGACACCGAGCCCGATACACACCGACGCCACCACGGGCAGCGCCACCCCACTCATCCGCATGCCCACGACCCTATGAGCGCCGCCGTCGATGCGGATCTGTCGAAAGTCATGCCCGGGGCAACTCATGCCCACTACGCGGCGCGCGGGCGGCTCCCCCGCCCAGGACCGCTCGTCCGCGATGTCCGTCCACCACGGCAACGGTGTGATCGACGACGAGGGGAACCGCCACCGCTCCTGCCCCCCGGCCCGGCCCGCGTCAGCGGCACAGGGCGGCGTCGACGATGTCCTCGAGGTGCCGGGTGACGGCGCGGTCGGTCGGGACGGTGGTCACCGCGATGTTCACGGCGCGCCCCTCGTCGGTGACGCCACCGCGGGTCTCGTAGCCCGGGATGTCGCCGCCGTGCCCCCAGTAGACCCCGCCGCAGGAGAGCGGCCGGCTGAAGACGCCCAGTCCGGCGCCGACCCCGTCTCCGATCGGCACCGTGGTGCGCATCTGGGCGAGCTGGGCCGCGGGCAGCAGGCGGTCCGGAACGAGCAGTTCGGTGAAGAACCGGTTGAGGTCCGAGTTGGTGGAGACCATCTGCCCGGCCGCCCAGGCCGCCGACGGGTCCAGCTCCGTGAAGTCGGTCAGCGGCCCGTCGGCGGATTCCCTGCGGTAGCCCTCGGGGTGGGGCTCCCGGATGGTGCGGTCGCCCACGGCCGGGAAGTAGGTGTGCCGCAGCCCGATGCGCCGGACGATCCGCCGGTCGATCTCCTCGGCCAGCGGCCGTCCGGTCACCCGCTGGACGATCAGACCCGCCAGCACGTAGTTGGTGCTGCTGTAGCCGAACTTCTCCCCCGGTGCGGAGGCGGGCTTCTGTCGGAGCGCGAGGTCCAGCAGCTCCCGGGGCTCGAAGTACCGGGAGCGGAGGGAGGCTTCGTCCAGCAGCCCCTCGTAGTCGGGCAGGCCGCTGGTGTGCCGGAGGAGCTGCCGGACGGTGACGCCGCGCCCGTCGACGCCCTCGCCCCGGGCCACCCCGGGCAGGTAGGCGTCGACGGGGGCGTCGAGGTCGATCCTCCCCTCCCCCACCAGCTGGAGCACCACGACGGCGGTGAAGGTCTTGGTGGTGCTGCCGATCCGCACCTGCCCGTCGACGGGGACCTTGGCGCCGGTGGCCAGGTCCCCCACCCCCGCGGTGTGGTCACGGCTTCGGCCACGCCCGTCCCGGACGGTCGCGAGCGCGGCGGGCATCCCGTCCGTTCGCACCAGCGCGTCCAGCCCCCGCTGGACGACGTCCGTCGGGGCCGCGGCCGAACCGGCTGACCCCACCGACCATCCGGACGCGACGGAAACGGCGGTCGAGAGCGTGAGGGCGACTGCCAGGCGGCGGATACGCGAACGACGCACGAGTCGACTCCTTTGGAATCGTGGGGAGTCGAAGACCCCCGGGGCACGATCGCCAGTCTGCTCGCGCGGCGTGCGGCCGGCCTCCCCCGATCGAGGGAGCACCGCCCGCCCCGACCTCAGGGCCGACCGGGCCCGCGCAGCGGCAGCGTCCGGCTGTAGACGACGTTCGTGGTGGTGCTGCCGAAGCCGGCCAGCTCGTCCACCAGGGTCTCCAGGTGCTCCATGGAGGTCGCGGCCACCTTCAGCGTGTAGCAGTCGTCGCCGGTGGTGCGCAGGCACTCCAGGATCTCCCGCCGTTCGGCGAGCAGTCGCCGCAGCGGCTCGTGCCGGTTGCCGGGGTACTTCAGCCGGACGACGGCGAGCACCGGATAGCCGACCTTCGAGAGGTCCACCGTCGCGTGGTAGCCGGTGATGACGCCCAGCGACTCCAGGTTCCGCACCCGTTCCGTGGTCGCCGACGGGCTGAGGGACACCCGGCGCCCCAGCTCGCTGAGGGAGATGCGGGCCTCCCGCTGCAGCTGCTCGATGATCGCCCAGTCGGTGTCGTCAAGATTCACGGCCATTCCGGCAATCTACCGGGAGAACCGCGGCCGACGACGGTCGGAACCGGGAAGAGTCCGTTCCGTCCGCCATGATCGCGGGGATAGCCTCGGAGCATGCAACTTGGCGTCAACGTACCGAACTTCGGCCCCGGGACGGACCCCGGCGTGCTGCGCGAGTGGGCCCGGACCGCGGAGGGTCTCGGCTTCGACCTCCTCATGGTGTCGGACCACGTGGCGGTGACCGCGGACGTGGCCGAGCGGTACCCGGAGCCGTTCCACGAGCCGTTCACCACGCTGTCCTGGCTCGCCGCGGTCGCCCCCGGCCTGCGGCTGGGCACGACCGTGCTCGTCCTGCCGTACCGGAACCCGCTGCTGGTGGCACGGATGGCGACCACCCTCGACCGGCTCAGCGGCGGCCGGTTCGTCCTGGGCGTCGGAGTCGGCTGGGCGCGCCGGGAGTTCGACGCCCTCGGCGTGCCGTTCGACGCGCGCGGCAGACTGACCGACGAGCACCTGGAGACCCTGCGGGACACCTGGGCAAACACGTCCGGACACAGGAAGGTGCCGGTCTGGGTCGGCGGCCACAGCGAGGCGGCGCTGCGCCGGGCGGTCCGGTTCGGCGACGCCTGGCACCCGCTGCGGCTCCCCGTCGACCGGATGCGGTCCGTCCTGGCCGAGCACCCGATGCCGGGCTTCGCACCCCGCATCGCCCTGCGGCCGACCGCCACGCCGGTCGACGACCCCGAGCGGCCCGCCGGCGTCGGCACCGTCGAACAGATCCTCGACGACCTCCGCCGGCTGCGCGAACTCGGCGCCGAGACCGTGGTGTTGGACCCCTACCACGGGGACCCGGAGGAGACCCGTCGACCGGAACGGGCCTGGCAGGCCCTCGCCACCGTCGCCACCCACTGGAGGACCGCGTGATCACCGAAGCCGACGAAACCCTCCTGCGCCGCGCCATCGCCATCGCCGTACGGGCGGTCGCCCGGGGCGACGCCCCGTACGGCTCCCTGCTGGCCGGCCCGAACGGCGAGATCCTCGCCGAGGCCCACAACACCGTGCGGCGCGACGACGACATCACGGCCCACCCGGAACTGAAGCTCGCCCGCTGGGCCGCCCGCGAACTCGACCCGGACACCGCCGCGCGCACCACGATGTACACCAGCTGCCAGCCCTGCGGCATGTGCGAAGGGGCCGTCCTCCGCTCCGGCATCGGCCGGGTCGTCCACGCGCTCTCCACGGAGCAACTCGTCGCCCTCAACCCCGACTCGGGCGCCTGGCCGCCGGTGACGACGGACGGCCCGGCCCTGCCCGCCGAAGCCGGTGCCCCGATCTCGGCCTACTACCGGCCCGGTCGGGCCGCAGAGGCCGCTCCCTAGACGAAGACCGTCAGGAGCCAGCCGACGGCCGAGAGTACGGCCGCCGACCCGCCGAGTACGGCCGGTCGGCGGCCGTGCTCGGCGCCCCGGACCCGTTGGAAGGCTGCGACCAGCGGGGCGATCCCCGCGATCGGCAGCACGATCCCGAGCAACAGGCAGTCCGGGCGACCGAACCCGACTCCGCCCAGGAGCAGGAAGACTCCCGCGACCACCGTCGCGAGCCCGACCGCGCACCCGGCGACGACGGTGGCGGCCCGGAAGCCGTCCGGACGGGCGCAGCCGAGCGGCACGGCGCACAGGAGGACGCAGACCGTCACGACCACGGCCGCGATCGAGAGGCGGAGGCCGAACCTCGCCGTGACGAGCAGCATCGGAAAGGCGACCACCGCGATCGCCACCCCGACGAACCCCCGGGCACTCGCCGGAACCGACGCCATGCTTCTCCCCTCCCGCCCCGGGAACCCGTGTCACGATCCACCGGTGTGGACATCGACCGGCCCGGTCCCGGTTCCCGGCCCTGCCGTCGGCGCCGGTGTCGGTGTCGCTCTCGGTTCCGGTTTCGGCGCCGATGTCGGTGGCACCGGGCACACTCGGCGGTCCGCGCCACCGAGAAGGGCAACCCACGGATGCCGATCCACATCGCCGGCCGCCGCCGCACGACAGCCGCACTGAACGCCGCGTTCCCCGGTGCGGAGATCGTCGACGTCACCTCCAAGGCACCGGACCCGTGGGTCCGGCTGAGCCCGTTCTTCCCGCACGGCGGCATCCCCGTCCCGTACGGTGACGGCCTGACCAGCGAGTCGGTGGAGGGGATCTGGCAGGCCCTCAAGGTCTTCCGGGACGCCGACGTCGACCCCGCGAAGCTGCGCATCACCTCGATGAAGGGCCTCAAGCGGACGGTGCGCCGGTTCGGCCCCGTCGAGGGCCACCGAACCGGCCCGCACGGCGACCGGCTCCTGTCGTACGAGACGGCCCGCCGCCGCATCTACCTGCCCGCCTACCGGTGGGTCCTCGAACACCGCACCGCCGACCTGGTCGAGCGGCTCCGGGGGATGGACGAGGTCGTGCTCCTCGACTACACCACCAACGGCGACGTCGCCGACCCCTCCAGCCCCCTGTCCCACGCCGCGCTCATCCGGCTGTACGTCGAGGGCCGCTGGCCCGCCGAGGAGCACCCGGACGCTCCGGCTCCGCGACCGGTCGAACACCCTGCGCCCCGAACGCCCTGAGCCCCGAGGCTGAGCCCTCCGGGCCCGTCGGCCGTGTTCCGGGCCCGTCGGCCGTGTTCCGGCTGCGGCACCGCGTCGGCGGGCGGCCGCGTTCCCTCTGTTCCCCACCGACGGCACCGCCCGGGCGGGCGGTGCCGTCGCCCGCTCTGGAACGCCTTCCACCCTCGCCGGGAAAAGCAGTTGGTCCGAACAAACGAGGAGTCCGACAATCGCCGGATGACCGACGACCAGAGCGAGTTCCAGCGGCGCCGCGCAGCCCGCATGACCTGCAAGCGCTTCCTCTCCGCCGACCGCGTCCTCAGCATCCGCGAGCGCCTCGCCCAGCTCTCCGCCTTGGACGGCCTGGACACCTGTCCCGACTTCTACGGCAACGACGGCCCGGTGCGGCAGTTGGAGGAAAGGACCGCCGCACTGCTCGGCAAGGAGGACGCGGTCTTCTTCCCCACCGGGACGATGGCCCAGCAGGTCGCCCTCCGCCACCACGCCGAGCACACCGGCAACACGGCCGTCGCCCTGCACCCGCTCAGCCACATCGAGCGGCACGAGCGCCACGCCTACACCCAGCTCACCGGCCTGCGCGGCCTCTGGCCCACCACCGCGCAACGCCAGCCGACGCCCGAGGAACTCGCCGCGCTGGGCGAGCCGTTCGGCACCCTGGCGGTCGAACTCCCGCTGCGCGACCCCGGCTACCTCCTCCCCGACTGGGACGAGCTGACCGCCCTGGTCGCCGCCGCCCGCGAGGCCGGCGCCCGGGTGCACTTCGACGGCGCACGCCTCTGGAACACCACGGTCCACTTCGACAAGCGGCTCGACGAGATCGCCGCCCTCGCCGACAGCGTCTACGTGTCGTACTACAAGGACCTCGGCGGACTCAGCGGAGCCGCCCTCGCCGGCGACGCCGCCCTCACCGCCCACGCCCGCACCTGGCGCCACCGCTACGGCGGCCAGCTCTTCCAGCAGTGGCCCGCCGCTCTCGCCGCCCTCCACGGCCTGGACACGGCGCTGCCCCGCCTGGCCGACTGCACCCGCCACGCGGCCACCCTCGTACCGGCCCTGGCCGCGCTGCCGGGCGCCCGGCTCCACCCGGAGGTCCCGCCCACCCACGAGTTCCAGCTCTGGCTGCCGCACCCGGCCAAGGCCCTGAACGCCGCCCACCTGGCGCTCGCGGAGAAGGAGGACATCTGGTTCGTCTCGTCCTGGCAGGACGCCGCCCCCGGCCTCGCCATGGCCGAAGTCAGCCTCGGCGAGGCGGCGCTGGTATGGACGGCGGCGCAGGTGCGGGAGGTCGGACTGCGCTTCCTGGAGCTGGCCGCCAAGTCCTGACGGAAGGGACCTCCCGAGGCACCGGGCCCGGACTGACCTCCCGTCAGCCGGAACCCGGCCCTTCCGGCCTCGCCGACCGGCGCCCCTGCGGAGTTCCCGGAATCCGGACCTCCACTCCGAGGAGTGATTCACCGCGAAACGGTTCGCGGCGAATCACCCTTTATGTCAGACTGACGATATGAGCGAGATGCACGTGGGGGACCTGGCCGCCGTCCGCAGCCGCGAGGAGTTGGTCGCGCTGATGGCCGACGGGGTGCGGCCGAAGTGGGTGATGTTCTGGGGGCACACCGAGCGCAAGGGCGGCGGGACGCGCCAGGAGTGCCTGAGCCAGTGGTGGCCCGGCGAGTTCACCGTCGACGGGGTCGGCTACGCCTCCGCCGAGCACTGGATGATGGCCGGCAAGGCCCGGATGTTCGGCGACGAGGAGATCGCTCAGCGGGTGCTGGAGGCCCGGACGCCCGGCGAGGCGAAGAAGCTGGGTCGACTGGTCAGGGACTTCGACCACGAGACCTGGACGGCCGGCCGCTTCGAGCTGGTGGTGGCGGGCAACGTCGCGAAGTTCGGGCAGGACGAGGCGCTGCGCGACTACCTGCTGGGCACGGGCGACCGGGTGCTGGTCGAGGCCAGCCCGCTGGACCGGATCTGGGGCATCGGGCTGGCCGCCGACGACATCCGGGCCCAGCAGCCCGCCGAGTGGCGCGGGTTGAACCTGCTCGGCTTCGCGCTGATGGAGGCGCGGACGCGGCTGGGCGCGTGAGCACGATCGCTCCACTCCTGGACGGAACGGTGGTGGCCTCGGCCGCGGCCGCCCTGCTCCTGGTGCCGGGAGTTCCGCGACGCAGGGCCCCGGAGGGGCGGCGCGTCGGCACCCGCCGGCCCGGGCCGGAGCCGGTGCTGGCGGTGGTCGCGACCATCTCCCGTCCGCCGCGGCCGCGTTGGCGGTGCTCGTCGCCACGTACTACGAGGCGACCGGCTGCGGAGCGCGACCAGCGCACTTCTCACAACGACCGCCGTCTGCGCGCTCCTTGACACCACTCGGACACGACTGGTCGTGCGCTCTTAACTCCTACGCCACATACTGACGCGAGGATGTCACACAGTCAGGGTCCGAATGGACAGGTTGGGGCGATCATGCGCATGCGGCCGACGGCACAACCCGCAGGCCAGCAGCGGGAAGGCGAGCAGCAGGCCGCCGAACTCCGCGCAGAACTGGACGAGTTACTCCGTGCGAGCCGCTACGCGAGTCAGCGGGAACGGCGCCTCAACGAGGCGATCCGCGCAACCCCCGGTCGACAGCGGCCGGACGGGGAGCTGCTGCGCCAACTCGCCCAGGCCCGCACCCTCCGTGAGGGGCTGGGCGCCCGCTGCCTCCAACTCAGCGACCAGCTGGAGGCGTTGGAGAGCCGGATCAGACACCGGCAGCAGCCTCCGCCACCACCGCAGCCCCAGCACCCCCACTTCCCGCAACAGCAACAGCAACAGCAACGACAACAGCGACAGCAGCCCTCACAACAACCCTCACCGCAGCAGGCCCCGCCGCCACCCGCCCGCCCCGACCTCGGCGCCCTCACCGAGCGGATCATCGCCCTCCACCGGGCCGGCTCCCTCACCGAGGTCGCCGAGGTGATCGACACGGCCGCCGCCCGCCTCGCCCCCGCCGACGCCTCGCTGCTGGTCGGCATGCTGACCCGGTACGGCCCGAACGGCAGCTCGCTCCACCTCGCCCGCAGCATCTCCCGGTCCGCTCCGGACCACTCCGTCGCCGTGCTCGCCGAGCTGCGCGAACTGGGCCTGGCCGAGGAGGCGGCGGAGGTGTTCCACGCCTTCTGGAGCTACCCGGCCGCCTCCGTCCCCGGCCTGCTCTCCGCGCTGGACCGGGCCGGGCTGGCCGCCGACAGCGCGACGCTGCTCTGGGAGTGGGGGTCGGCGCCGATGACCGAGCTGACCTCCCTGGCCGCCTGCCTCCAGCAGCACGGCCGGGCCGCCGACGTCCGGACCCTGCTGCGCCAGGCCGCCGGCCGCTCCACCGCCGACCTCGCCGACCTCGCGGCCGGGCTGCCGCCCGCGCTCGCCACCCTGCTGCTGAACGAACTGGCCGTGCTGCGCCCGCCCGTCGAGGTGGTCCGGCTGGCCACCGCCCTGAACGGCGCCGGCACCTCCGAGCTGTACGCGCAGCTGCTGGCCGCACTGCTCGCCGACGAGGCCCGCCACCGCACCACCCTCGCCGCCCTGCGCACCGCCGGCCTGCCGACCCGCCCGCCCACGGCCCCGCGCTCCCGCTGGGGACGGCGCTAGCGGCCCGCCGCCGGGCCCACCCCGACCGCTCCGCTCCCGGACAGCGAGGAGCCCCCGCCCGCCCCACCAGGGCGGACGAGGGCTCCCGAGCCGATCAGGCCCCCGCTAGCAGCCGATCAGCCGCGCGCCGAGGTACGCCTTGACCTGGTCCAGCGAGACGCGCTCCTGCGACATGGTGTCGCGGTCGCGGACGGTCACCGCGTTGTCCTCGAGGGTGTCGAAGTCGACCGTGACGCAGAACGGCGTGCCGATCTCGTCCTGGCGGCGGTAGCGCTTGCCGATGGCGCCGGCGTCGTCGAACTCGACGTTCCACGCGGTGCGCAGGTCGGCGGCCAGGCCGCGGGCCTTCGGGGAGAGCTCGGCGTTGCGCGACAGCGGCAGGACGGCGACCTTGACCGGAGCCAGGCGCGGGTCCAGCCGCATGCCGACGCGCTTCTCCATGACGCCCTTGGCGTTCGGCGCCTCGTCCTCGAAGTAGGCGTCGATCAGGAAGGCCAGCATGGCGCGGTTGAGGCCGGCCGCCGGCTCGATGACGTACGGGAAGTAGCGCTCGCCGGACTCCTGGTCGAAGTACCGGAGGTCCTTGCCGGAGGCCTCGCTGTGCACCCGCAGGTCGTAGTCGGTGCGGTTGGCGACGCCCTCCAGCTCGGAGAACTCGCTGCCGCCGAAGTTGAAGCGGTACTCGATGTCCACCGTGCGCTTGGCGTAGTGGGAGAGCTTCTCCTTCGGGTGCTCGAAGAAGCGCATGTTCTCGGTGCGCATGCCGAGGTCGACGTACCAGTCCCAGCGCTGCTGGAGCCAGTACTCGTGCCACTGGTCGTCCTCGCCCGGCTTGACGAAGAACTCCATCTCCATCTGCTCGAACTCGCGGGTCCGGAAGATGAAGTTGCCGGGGGTGATCTCGTTGCGGAAGCTCTTGCCGGTCTGGGCGATGCCGAACGGCGGCTTCTTGCGCGAAGTGGTCTGGACGGCGCTGAAGTTGGTGAAGATGCCCTGGGCGGTCTCCGGGCGCAGGAACGCCAGGCCGCTCGCCTCCTCGGTGACACCGAGGTGGGTCTTCAGCATGCCCGAGAAGTCCTTGGGCTCGGTGAACTGGCCCTTGGTGCCGCAGTCGGGGCAGTTGACGTCCTTGAGGCCGTTCGGCGGCGGGAAGCCGTGCTTGGCCTCGTACTTCTCCTCCAGGTGGTCGGCCCGGTGGCGCTTGTGGCAGGAGAGGCACTCGGTCAGCGGGTCGTTGAAGGTGGCGACGTGGCCGGAGGCCTCCCACACCTCGCGCGCGAGGATCACCGACGAGTCGAGTCCGACGACGTCCTCACGGGCCTGGACCATCGTGCGCCACCACTGGCGCTTGATGTTCTCCTTGAGCTCGACACCCAGCGGCCCGTAGTCCCAGGCGGCACGCGTGCCGCCGTAGATCTCGCTGCAGGGGTAGACGAAGCCACGGCGCTTGCTCAGGCTGACGATCGTGTCGATCTTGTCGGCGGCCACAGTGCTCTCTTCAGTACGTACGGCACGGTCAGGGCACGGCTGGTTGCGCGTACCCGAATACCTCAGGTTACCGGCCATACGGGTACGTGATTCAAATCGGTATCGTCCGGCCGCCCCCGCCCTCGGCCACCCTCCGTTCACCCGCCCGAGTGATTTGACAATCATTTCCATGTGAGATGAGAATGATTGTCATGATGATCGGACTGCCTCACCTCGGACTGACTCGCCGGACCCGTCGCTCCCTGGCCTTCGGCGCCACCGCCCTGGCCGCCTCCCTCGCCCTCACGGCCTGCGGAGGCAGCAGCAGCGCCGACAGCGGCACCGGTCGACTGAAGGTCGTCGCGTCCTTCTACCCGATGGAGTTCCTGGCCCAGCAGATCGGCAAGGAGCACGTCGCGGTCACCGATCTGACCGCCGCCGGCGTCGAGCCGCACGACCTGGAGCTCACCGCCAAGCAGGTCGGCACGGTCCAGAAGGCCGACGCGATCATCTACCTCAAGGGCCTGCAGCCCACCGTCGACCAGGCCGTCGCGCAGTCGTCCAGCAAGCACAAGATCGACGCCACCGCCGCCAGCCCGCTGGTCGACCACCACCTCGACGAGGGCACCGAGGACAACGCCCACGGGAGCGAGGCCCACGGGAGCGACGGCCACGGGCACGAGGGCCCGGCCGGCGACCCGCACATCTGGCTCGACCCGACCCGCTACGCGGCGATCGCCAAGAGCGTCGGCGACGAGTTCGCCAAGGCCGACCCGGCGCACGCCGAGGACTACCGGAAGAACACCGACGAGCTGGTCACCAAGCTCACCGGGCTCGACCAGGAGTTCCGGGCCGGGCTGAAGGACGCCACGACCAGGACCTTCGTCACCAGCCACGCCGCCTTCGGCTACCTCGCCGACCACTACGGCCTCACCCAGGTCGCCATCAACGGCGTCGACCCGGAGTCCGAGCCCACCCCGGCCCGCCTCGCCGCGGTGCAGAAGGCCGCCAGGGACAACGGCGTCACCACCGTCTTCTTCGAGACCCTCGTCAGCCCCAAGCTCGCCGACACCGTCGCCAAGGACCTCGGCCTCAAGACCGCCGTCCTGGACCCGCTGGAGGGCGTCAAGGACCCCTCCAAGGACGACTACCTGACGGTGATGAAGCAGAACCTGGCCAACCTCCGGGCCGCCCTCGGCGCCCCGGCCACGCCCGCCGGAACCGCCCCCGCGACCGACGCCGCCACCCCTGCCGCCACCAGCTGACGGGACCAGCACCATGACCGACCCGATACCCCCGGCCGTCCGCCTCCGTGACGCCGTCGCCTCGCGCGGCGGCCGGCCGGTGCTGCGCGGCGTCGACCTCACCGTCCGCCCCGGCGAGGTCGTCGCCCTGCTGGGCGCCAACGGCTCCGGCAAGTCCACCACCGTCAAGGCCGTGATCGGCTCCGTCCCGCTGGAGCAGGGCACCCTGGAGCTGTTCGGCACGCCGTTCGGCTCCTTCCGCGCCTGGCACCGGATCGGGTACGTCCCGCAGCGCACCACCGCCGCCTCCGGCGTCCCCGCCACCGTCCGCGAGGTGGTCTCCACCGGACGGCTGCCGCAGCACCGGCTGCTGCCCTTCCGCCGCAGGGACCGCGAGGCGGTCGACCGCGCGCTGGCCGCCGTCGGCATGCTGGAGCGGGCCTCGGACGGCGTGGCCGACCTCTCCGGCGGCCAGCAGCAGCGGGTGCTGATCGCCCGCGCCCTGGTCGGCTCCCCCGACCTGCTGATCATGGACGAGCCGATGGCCGGCGTGGACGCCGCCAGCCAGCAGGTGCTCGCCGACACCCTGCGCGCCGAGGTCGGCCGCGGCGCCTCCGTCCTCCTCGTGCTGCACGAACTCGGGCCGCTGGAGCCGCTGATCGACCGCGCCGTGGTGCTGCGGGACGGCTGCGTCGCCCACGACGGCCCGCCGGTGCCCAACACCGGCCTGCACGCGCTGCCCGGCCACGACCATGTCCACCCGCACGCCGACCTGACCCCGCCGAGGCTGCTCGCATGATCGAGATGTTCTCCTACGACTTCATGCAGCGCGCCCTGCTCGCCGCCGTCCTGGTCGGGATCACCGCCCCGGCCGTCGGCATCTACCTGGTGCAGCGCCGCCAGGCGCTGATGGGCGACGGCATGGGCCACGTCGCGATGACCGGCGTCGGCCTCGGTTTCGTCTTCCAGACCAGCCCGGTCTGGATGGCCGTGCTGGTCTGCGTGCTCGGCGCCGTCACCATGGAGCTGGTCCGCTCGCGCGGCAACCAGCGCGGCGACATCGCCCTCGCGATGCTCTTCTACGGCGGCATGGCCTGCGGCAAGCTGCTGGTCTCGATGTCCGCCCAGGCCGGGGCCGGCTCGCTGGAGAGCTACCTGTGGGGCTCGATCCTCACCGTCGCCCCCGCCGACCTGGCCACCATCGCGGTGCTCGGCGCGGTGGTCATCGCGGTCACCGTCGGCCTGCGCCGCCAGCTCTTCGCGATCTGCCAGGACGAGGACTTCGCCCGGGTCACCGGGGTGCCGGTGCGCACCCTCAACCTGCTGCTCGCGGTGATGGCCGCGGTCACCGTCACGGTCGCCATGCGGGTGGTCGGGCTGCTGCTGGTCAGCGCGCTGATGGTGGTCCCCGTGGTGGCCGCCCAGCAGCTCACCCGCTCCTTCGCCGCCACTCAGGCCGCCTCGATCGCGCTCGGCGTGGTCGTCTCGCTGGCCGGCGTCACCGGCTCGTACCACCTCGACGTGCCCTCCGGCCCGGCCATCGTGCTGCTCGCCATCGCGGTCTTCGCGGTGTTCAGCCTGCTCGCCGCGCCACTGGCCCGGCGGCGCCACCGCGGCGCGGGCGAGCAGGGGCCGAAGGTCTGCGACGTCGAACTGCCGGGACAGGCCACCTACGGGCCCTCCGGCACGAGCACCCCTGAGGGACGGGCGGGGCTGGCACAATGATGTGCGAGACGCCCACGACCCCAGGAGGACCCACGGTGACCACCGCAGGCCCGTCGCCGCGCGCCCGATCGACCCGGCAGCGTGCCGCCGTCTCGGCGGCCCTGGACGAGATCGCGGACTTCCGCAGTGCCCAGGAGCTCCACGACCTGCTCAAGCACCGCGGCGACTCCGTCGGTCTGACCACGGTCTACCGCACGCTCCAGTCGCTCGCGGACGCCGGTGAGGTGGACGTGCTGCGCACCGCCGACGGCGAGGCGGTCTACCGCCGGTGCAGCAGCGGGCACCACCACCACCTGGTCTGCCGGCACTGCGGCGCGACCGTCGAGGTGGAGGGCCCCGCGGTGGAGCGCTGGGCCAACTCGGTCGCCGCCGAGCACGGCTTCAGCGACATCGCGCACACCCTGGAGATCTTCGGGACCTGCGCGGAGTGCGCCAAGCGGATCTGAGCCCCGTACGCGACGGCCCGTGCGCGACGGCCCGTACACGACGGAGAGGACCCATCGGGATGATCCCGGTGGGTCCTCTCCGTCGTCCGGGTGACGCGGGGGCGAGGGGCTCCCCAGCGCCGAGGGGCTACCCAGCTCCGAGGGGCTCCTCAGCGCTGGGACGGCACCGGCGCGCCGACCTCGTTGGGGATCGCCCCGCCGAAGCGCCGGTCACGCATCGCGTACTGCTCGCAGGCGCGCCACAGGTCGCGGCGGTCGAAGTCCGGCCAGAGCACGTCCTGGAACACGAACTCGGCGTAAGCCGACTGCCAGAGCAGGAAGTTGGAGGTGCGCTGCTCGCCGCTGGGGCGCAGGAACAGGTCCACGTCCGGCATGTCCGGGTGGTACATGTACTTGGCCAGGGTCTTCTCGTTGACCTTCTTCGGGTCGAGCTTCCCGGCCGCGACGTCCATGGCGATCGCGTGCGCCGCGTCGGCGAGTTCGGCCCGGCCGCCGTAGTTGACGCACATGTAGAGCGTGACGGCGTCGTTGCCCTTGGTCTGCTCCTCGGCGACCTGCAGCTCCTGGACGACGCTCTTCCACAGCTTGGGCATCCGGCCCGCCCAGCGGATCCGCACGCCCATGGCGTCCATCTCGTCGCGGCGGCGGGCGATGACGTCCCGGTTGAAGTTCATCAGGAACTTCACCTCGTCGGGCGAGCGCTTCCAGTTCTCGGTGGAGAACGCGTACAGCGAGATGTTCTTGACCCCGAGCTCGATGGCGCCCTTGAGGACGTCCAGCACCACGGACTCGCCGACCTTGTGGCCCTCGGTGCGCGGCAGTCCGCGCTCCTTGGCCCAGCGGCCGTTGCCGTCCATGACGATCGCGACGTGCTGGGGGATCAGCTCGCCGGGGAGCTTCGGGGGCTGTGCGCCGCTGGGGTGCGGGGTCGGGGGGACGTACGCCCGCTGCTTGCCGCCGCCGAAGAGCCGTCGCGCTGCCATGTGCTCACTTCTCCACGTATCTCATCGAGCGGATGCCCCGCTCCAGGTGCCACTGCAGATAGGCCGCGACCAGGCCGCTGCCCTCCCGCCAGTACCGCGGCTCGCAGGCGTCGGCCGTCTGCCAGTCCCCTGACAGCAGCGCCCCGAGCAGTACCAGTGTCTCAGGGGAGGGTACGGCACATCCGGGCACTCGGCAGTCGCCGCAGAGCACCCCGCCCGCGGGAAGGGAGAAGAAACGGTTCGGCCCCTCCAGGCCGCATTTGGCGCAGTCGGTGAAGCTCGCGCCGTACCCGTTCACCGCGAGCGAGCGCAGCAGGAAGGCGTCCAGCACCAGGTGCGACTCGTGCAGCCCGGCCGCCAGCGTGCGCAGTCCGCCGACCAGCAGCAGGTACTGCTGGACGGCCGGCTCGCCCTCGTTCTCGGCGAACCGCTCGGCGGTCTCCAGCATCGCGGTGCCGGCCGTGTAGCGGCCGTAGTCGGCGACGATCGGGCCCCCGTACGGGGCGATGGTCTCCACCTGGGTGCAGAGCGGCAATCCGCGACCGACCAGCTCACTCCCCCGGCTGAAGAACTGCACGTCCACGTGCGAGAACGGCTCCAGGCGGGCGCCGAACTTGGACTTGGTCTTCCGCACCCCGCGAGCCACCGCCCGCACCTTGCCGTGCTGGCGGGTCAGCAGGGTGATGATCCGATCGGCCTCGCCGAGCTTCTGCGCCCGCAGCACGACGCCGTCGTCCCGGAAAAGACTCATGGGGACCATTGTCCCCCACCCCCGCCCCGCGCCGGACAGCCGTGTTGCCCGCACCGGGGGCCGTGGGGGAGGCCTGCGGTGCGGGTCACGGCGGGCCCGGGGTGGGGAGTCCGGGGCCCGTTGTGGGGGATTCGGAGGTGGTCTTCGGATTCCGGAGTCGCGGACCGCGGTGCGCGGTGATCGACGGCCGGCGTACTCGACGGACGGTGCTACTTGTACGGCGCCCTGGCCGCCGCCTCCAGCAGCGCCCCGACCCGGGCCTTCGGCAGGTCCAGGCAGCCCCCGACCGCGGCCAGCGCGTCGCGCTCCTGCGGCAGGTAGCGCCCGTCCGCCAGCGCGATCGCCGCGCCCTGCAGCAGTAGCCGCTCGCGGCCGTGGTGGGCCAGGTGCGGGGTGAGCGGTTCGAGCACCGCGTGCAGTTCGACGGCCAGGCCGCCGGACATCCCGCGGGCGTCGTGGAGTTCTCCGCCGAGCCCGGAGAGCGCGGCGAGCGCGGCCAGCACCTGGGCCTCGCCGCAGTCCTCGAACCCGGCCTCGCGCACCGCCGTGCAGGCCGCCTCGCGGGCCGCCCGGTGGGCGGTGCCGCCGGCCGCGAGCAGGGCCAGCGCGATGGTGTACTGGGCGTCCCGCAGCATCGCGCCGAGGCGCACGCTGGTGGGCTGCTCCAGGCTCTCGACGCCGTACCGGCCGTGGCAGCCGGTGCACTGCACGCTGCCGATGACCGGACCGAGCGGGACCACCGGGGTCCCCAGCAACCGCAGCCACCGCCGGCCGTGCTGCCGGCGGTAGTTGCGGTCCCCGCCGCAGCCCGGGCAGAAGAAGTCACCGAGAACGTCAGTCCGCCACCGCGGGCGAACACCCCACAACCTGGTCACGGCGCCACTCCCCAGACATGGCAGGCGGCCTGCTCGACAATGGGCAGGTCACGCGACCGGACACCGAGGCCGTCCCACCGACCCGGCTTTCCGGTGGATCGATGTTGCCACGGTTACCGGCACGTGTCAGTACCTCGAACGGCTTCCGATTCGAAAAAATGTGGCGCAGGCCACAGTGCCAGGTTGGGGCGACGAAGGGCCGCCCCGCAGGACGGCCCTTCGCATACCACCCGTTCGAATTAGCCGCGCTGCGAGCGGTTGACGGCGCTGATCATGGCCTTCAGCGAGGCCAGCACGGTGTTGCCGTCGATGCCCACGCCCCACATCACCCTGCCGTCCACCGCGCACTCCACGTACGCGGCGGCCTGGGCGTCGCCGCCCTCGCTCAGCGCGTGCTCGGCGTAGTCCAGGACGCGCACGTCCACGCCGATCCGGGCCAGCGCGTCGGCGAAGGCCGAGACCGGGCCGTTTCCGGTCCCGGTCAGGGTCACCGGGGCACCGTCCACCAGGGCCTCGGCGGTCAGCGCGTCCCGGCCGTCCTCGGTGGTCAGGGTGCGCGAGCCGCACAGCGAGATCCGGCCCCACGGGTTGTCGGTGGTCGGCAGGTACTCGTCCTCGAAGACCCGCCAGATCTCGGCCGGGCTGACCTCGCCGCCCTCGGCGTCGGTCTTGGCCTGGATGATCCGGGAGAACTCGATCTGCATCCGGCGCGGCAGGTCCAGCTTGTGGTCGTTCTTCAGCACGTACGCCACGCCGCCCTTGCCGGACTGGCTGTTGACCCGGATGACCGCCTCGTAGGTGCGGCCGACGTCCTTCGGGTCGATCGGCAGGTACGGCACGCCCCAGGTGTGCTCCTCCACCGGCACGCCCGCGGCCGCGGCGTCCGCCTCCAGGACGTCGAAGCCCTTCTTGATGGCGTCCTGGTGCGAGCCGGAGAAGGAGGTGTACACCAGGTCGCCGGCGTACGGGTGGCGCGGGTGCACCTCCATCTGGTTGCAGTACTCGGCGGTGCGGCGCACCTCGTCGATGTCGGAGAAGTCGATCTGCGGGTCGATGCCCTGCGAGAACAGGTTCATCCCCAGCGTCACCAGGTCGACGTTGCCGGTCCGCTCGCCCTGCCCGAACAGGCAGCCCTCGATGCGGTCGGCGCCCGCCATGTAGGACAGCTCGGCGGAGGCGACGGCGGTGCCGCGGTCGTTGTGCGGGTGCACCGACAGGCAGACGTGCTCGCGGCGCGACAGGTGCCGCGACATCCACTCGAACTGGTCGGCCTGGACGTTCGGGGTGGCCCGCTCGACGGTGGCGGGCAGGTTCAGGATGATCTCGCGGCCCTCGCCCGGCTGCCAGACGTCCATGACCGCCTCGCAGACCTCCAGCGCGAAGTCCAGCTCGGTGTCGACGAAGATCTCCGGCGAGTACTGGTAGCCGAAGACGGTGTCGTCGCCCAGCAGCTTCTCCGCGTACTCCATCACCAGCCGGGTGCCGTCGGTGGCGATCGCCTTGGTGGCCGCCCTGTCGTTGCGGAACACCACCCTGCGGAACAGCGGCGCGGTCGCGTTGTACAGGTGGACGGTCGCGCGCGGGGCGCCGACCAGCGACTCCACGGTCTTCTCGATCAGCTCCTCGCGGGCCTGCGTCAGCACCGAGATGGTGACGTCCTCGGGGATCGCCCCCTCCTCGATCAGCGACCGTACGAAGGCGTGGTCGGTGGCACCGGAGGAGGGGAAGCCGACCTCGATCTCCTTGTAGCCCATCTTCACCAGCAGGTCGAACATCATCCGCTTGCGGGCCGGCGACATCGGGTCGATCAGCGCCTGGTTGCCGTCCCGCAGGTCGGTGGACAGCCAGCGCGGGGCCTTGGTGATCACCGCGTTCGGCCAGGTGCGGTCCGGCAGGTCGACGGTGCCGAACGGCAGGTAGCGCCCGTGCCGCATGCCCGAGGGCCGCTGGCGCACCGAGGCGGCGGTGATCGGGGTGGGGCGGTCGACGAAGGGACGGCCGGCGGGAACGGACGCGGCGGAGTTCTGCTCGGTCATGGAGGTGACTCGGCTTCCTGTGATGCGTGGTGCGGGCGGGTCGGGGTGGTCGACACGTGGTCGGTACCGACTGGCCGGCCTCGGCTGTCGCTCGCGATACACCGTCGGATCGCCGATTGCGCGCACAGCTCGTTCCCCGCGGCGAGGGTGCCGGCCCGGTGGACTACAGGCCCTCGACGCGGCAGCTAAGAAGAAGCAGCCCGTTGCGCATGATGGCCCCAGCGTAACCCAGCGCCGCGCGCCCCCGAAGTGATCCGGGCTTCCGTTCCACTCCTTGAGACGCGGCTGATCACGCCGGAGGTGGTGACAACCGGTCATGAAGGCGCCACCCTGGGTCACATGACTGCAGCAGTACCGATCTGCACGATCGTCCCGCCGTACGTCCTGGACCGCCTCGCCGAGGCCGGTCACGAGCCCGCCGTCCACTCCCTGGCCCTCGACGCGGCGCACCGCGCGGCCCGCCTCGACCCGCCCCCGTCCGTCGCCGCCTCCGTCCCCGGCCTGAACCGGGTGGTGTACGACGCCGACCACGGCCAGCGGCTGCCCGGGCGCAGCGTGCGCACCGAGGGCCGGGCCGCGTCCTCCGACAGCTCCGTCAACCACGCCTACGACGGCCTCGGCGCCACCTTCGCGCTCTACGCCGACGTCTTCGGCCGGCACTCGATCGACGACCGGAACCTGCGGCTGGACGCCACCGTCCACTACGGCCGCAACTACGACAACGCCTTCTGGAACGGCCACCAGATGGTGTTCGGCGACGGCGACAACGTGGTGTTCGGCGACTTCACCGCCTGCATCGACGTCATCGGCCACGAACTCACCCACGGCGTCACCCAGTTCACCGCCGGGCTGGACTACCAGGACCAGCCCGGCGCGCTCAACGAGTCGGTCTCCGACGTCTTCGGCTCGCTGGTCAAGCAGTACGCGCTGCACCAGGACGCCGCCGACGCGGACTGGCTGATCGGCGCCGGGCTGCTCGCCCCGGGCGTCCAGGGCGTGGCGCTGCGCTCGATGAAGGCGCCCGGCACCGCCTACGACGACCCGCAGCTCGGCAAGGACCCGCAGCCCGCGCACATGCGGGACTACGTGCACACCTCCCAGGACTACGGCGGGGTGCACGTCAACTCCGGCATCCCCAACCACGCGTTCTACCTGCTGGCCACCGCGCTCGGCGGCTCGGCCTGGGAGCGCGCGGGGCGGATCTGGTACGACGCGCTGACCGGGCGCACGCTGCCCGCCGACGCCGACTTCACCGCCTTCGCCCGGGCCACCGTGGCCGCCGCCAAGGCCCGCTACCCCGACGACCGGTCGGTCGTGGACACCGTCACGGCCTCCTGGGCGCAGGTCGGGATCAGCCCGGGGTGAGCGCCGGCCGGGGCCACCGGAGCGCGCCCGGAGGACGGTTGAGGCCGGGTTGAGGCCGGGTTGAGGCCGGGTTGAGGCGGGCTTGAGGTCACGGTCCGGGAAAAACCCGGCAAACCCCCTCCCCGGGTAGCACCATGGACACCATGCGCATCCAGGTGACCCGGACCGGCGGCTTCGCCGGGATCGTCCGCCAGGCGGAGATCGACACCGCCGACCGCACGGACGCCCCGCACGTGCACGCACTCGCCCGCGAGGCCGTCGCGGGCGGGCTGCGCGCGCCCTCGTACGGGGTGCCGGACGGTTTCCACTACGAGATCACCGTCGACGGCCGGTCGGTGTACTGCGCCGACCCGAAGCTCACCGACTCCCAGCGCGAACTGGTCTCCTTGGTGCTGCGCGAGGGCGCGTAGCACCTGGGCCGGGCCCCGGAGTCGACGAGGGCCCGCCCGGACGCCTTCGCGTCCGAACGGGCCCGGGCCTTCCGGCGGATCGAACTCCCCTGTCGGGAGCGCCGGTTCAGAACCCCAGCTTGCGCAGCTGCTTGGGGTCGCGCTGCCAGTCCTTGGCGACCTTGACGTGCAGGTCCAGGTAGACCGGCGTGCCGAGCAGCGCCTCGATGTGCTTGCGGGCGGTGGTGCCGACGTGCTTGAGCCGCGAGCCCTTGGCGCCGATCACGATGGCCTTCTGGCTCTGCCGCTCGATGTAGACGTTGGCGTGGATGTCCAGCAGCGGGCGGTCCGCCGGGCGGCCCTCGCGCGGGAGCATCTCCTCGACCACCACGGCCAGCGAGTGCGGCAGCTCGTCGCGCACGCCCTCCAGCGCGGCCTCGCGGATCAGCTCGGCGACCATGATCTGCTCGGGCTCGTCGGTGAGGTCGCCGTCCGGGTAGAGCTGGTCGCCCTCCGGCAGCAGCTTGGTGAGCAGGTCGGCGACCAGCTCCACCTGCTTGTCGCCCACCGCCGAGACCGGGATGATCTCGGCCCACTCGAAGCCCAGCTCGACGCCGAGCTGCTGGATGGCGATCAGCTGCTCGGCCAGGCGCTTGGAGTCGACCAGGTCGGTCTTGGTGACGATGGCGACCTTCGGGGTCTTCTTGATCCCGGCGATCTCCTTGGCGATGAACTTGTCGCCGGGGCCGATCTTCTGGTCGGCGGGCAGGCAGAAGCCGATCACGTCGACCTCGGCCCAGGTGGTGCGGACCAGGTCGTTGAGGCGTTCGCCGAGCAGGGTGCGCGGCTTGTGCAGACCGGGGGTGTCGACCAGCACGAGCTGGGCGTCGGGGCGGTGCACGATGCCGCGCACGGTGTGCCGGGTGGTCTGCGGGCGGTCGGAGGTGATCGCGACCTTCGTCCCCACCAGGGCGTTGGTCAGGGTCGACTTGCCCGCGTTGGGCCGGCCGACGAAGCACGCGAACCCGGAGCGGTACGAGGAGGAAGGGGCATTCATGGGCTCCATTCTCCCTGATCACCGGAGCCCCGCGGTCCGGGCCCGCCTCCGGGGGCGTCCGGGGGTGTCCCGGGGGCGCGTTCAGCCCTTCTTGGCGCTCTTGTTGCCGCTCTTGCCGCCCTGGCCGTCGGTGGGGACAAGCGAGACCACCACCAGCACCAGCAGGAAACCGAGCGAGCCGAACAGCCAGAGGTCCGAGCCGGTCTCCTGCCACTTGCCGAGCCCCATCACGAACAGCAGCAGCCCGGCGAAGAACGCCACCGCCCCCATGCCCCAGTCCCCCTCACCGAGTCCACTCCCCCGGTGAGATTATCTGCCGGGCCTGGGCCGAGACCATGCCCTCCGGCGAGGCCGCCGAAGGCCCGAACCCAAGGCCCCCCGACGGCCCGGAAGAGACCCGGCACGGGCCCGCACGCAGGCCCGGCACACAAGCCCGTACGGCTCCTCAGCGGGCCTCGGCGGCCACCCGCAGCGCCCCGTCCGGCCCGGCCAGCAGCACCGGCGTCCCGGCCCCGCCCAGGTCCCGCACGGCCGCCAGGTCCGCCTCGGCCGGCTGCTCCGCCTCGCTCACCACGGCCGCCGCCTCCAGCGACCTGGCGCCGCTGGCCACCGCCATCGCCACCGCCGTCTGGAGGGCGCTCAGCCGCAGCGACTCCAGCGCGACCGTCCCGGCCACGTAGGTGCGCCCGGTCTCGTCACGCACCGCGGCCCCCTCGGCGACGCCGTTGCGGGCGCGGGCCGAGCGGGCCAGGGTGATGATCTTCTTGTCTTCGGGGTCGAGCTCGACGATGTCACTCATGCCGCCGAGCATAGGCACCCGGCGCCGGTCAGTGGCCGACCGGGTGGGTCCGCCCCCGGTTCGGATGGATGACCTTGACGAAGGTCTTCGCCGCACCGGACGGCAGGTCCTCCTCGCGCTCGGTGCGCTTGCGCCAGTACGGGTTGTCGTGCGGCAGGTGGCTGCTCACCCGGCCGTACATCCCGAAGGTCGTCAGGACGATCCCGAAGACGAACGCGAACAGCACGTTCGACAACCGGAAGTTGAGGATGTTCGCTTCCGGCCGCTCCAGCACCGTCAGACCGTAGAAGCCGGACAGGACGAACAGCACGCCCACCGCCATGTTGAGATTGGACGCGAAGTTCCCGCCGATCACCGCCCCCACCATCAGGACCGCGCCCGCCACGACGGACAGGATGCTCAGCGCCCCGTTGGTCGACAGCCCGGCGATCCGGTCGCCGTGGGTGGCCAGGAAGCCGGGATGGTCGGCCAGCCCCAGGCTCCCGAACACGATCAGGAAGATCCCCCCGCCCCCCGCCCCGATCCGCCACACCATGGCGAGCCGCCGGTCGACGGGCTTCAGCGTGTCTTGCAGCTTCATGGCGACCTCCAGAGCTCGGCCATGGTCTAGCTGTAGGGATGGAGCTTCTCCATGTGCGGCGTCTCGTGCATGTAGAGCGAGCCGCACTGCTGGCAGCAGCGCAGCCCGGTGCCCCACTCCTCCTCGGGCCGCGTCTCGGCGTCGTCCGGCATGGTCCGGCCGCAGAGCGCCACCGACAGGTCCTCGTCCCGCACCACGTGCCAGGACTTGACTCCGCCGGCCGCCCCCTGCGGGCCGTACTCCGCGCGAAGTTTGTGCGTCATGCCCTCCATGGTCGCTCGGCGCCCGCCCGGCCGCTACTCGCCCGAGGGCTCCTCCGGGTCCTCGGTGTGGCGGACGGGGGCGGCGACCATGGAGCCGATCCGGTTGCGGCGGCCCGCCGAGGACTCGGCGGTCAGCAGGATGCCGGTCAGGCCGCCGTCGACCGGCTCGGGCAGCGGGATCTCGCAGGAGGAACCGGGGATCGGCACCCGGCCCAGGTGCTTGGCCAGCAGGCCGCCGACGGTCTCGACGTCCTCGTCCTCCAACTCGATGCCGAACAGCTCGCCCAGGTCCTCGACCAGCAACCGGGCGGTGATCCGGTACGAGCCGTCGCCGAGGTCCTCCACCGGGGCGATCTCCCGGTCGTACTCGTCGGTGATCTCGCCGACGATCTCCTCCAGGATGTCCTCGATGGTGACCAGCCCGGCCGTGCCGCCGTACTCGTCGATCACGATCGCCACGTGCGAGCGGCGCTGCTGCATCTCGCGCAGCAGGTCACCGGCCGCCTTGGAGTCCGGGACGAAGACGGCCGGGCGCATCACCGCGCCGACCTCCTCGGACTCCGCCTCCCGGTTGATGTGGGTGCGCCGCACCAGGTCCTTGAGGTAGACGATGCCGACCACGTCGTCCTCGCTGTCGCCGACCACCGGGATGCGCGAGAAGCCCGAGCGCAGCGCCAGGGTGAGCGCCTGCCGGACGGTCTTGTGCCGCTCGATCATCACCAGGTCGGTGCGCGGCACCATCACCTCGCGCACGATGGTGTCGCCCAGCTCGAAGACCGAGTGCACCATCCGGCGCTCCTCGTCCTCGATCAGGTCGTCCTTCTCGGCGAGGTCCACCAGGGCCCGCAGCTCCGCCTCGGAGGCGAACGGACCCTCCCGGTAGCCCTTGCCCGGGGTCAGCGCGTTGCCGAGCAGGATCAGCAACCGCGGGATCGGCCCCAGCACCGCGGCCAGCGGCAGCAGCACGAAGGAGGCCGCGGCCGCGGTGGTGACCGGGTGCTGGCGCCCGATCGTGCGCGGCGAGACCCCCACCGCGACGAACGACACCAGCACCATCACGCCGAACGCCAGCAGCACGGCCTGCCAGGTGGGCGTCACGTTGCGCACGCACACCACGGTGACCAGCACCGCGGCCGCCATCTCGCTGGCCACCCGGATCAGGGTGGCCAGGTTGAGGTAGCGGATCGGGTCGGAGGCGACGGTCAGCAGCCGCGCGGAACCGCGCCGACCGCTGCGCACCGCCTCCTCCGCCCGGAACCGGGAGACCCGGGAGATGCCCGCCTCGGCGCACGCGGCCAGCCAGCCGAGCACGACGAGCAGCACGGCACCGAGGATGAAGCTCGTACTCTCACCACTCACAGGGGTTCGGGCTCCGCGCTCAGTGGGTGGTGGGAGCCGGGGAGATGCCGCCGAGGCCGCGGCCCGCCCGCCAGTCGTCCAGGATGCGCTTCTGGAGGGCGAACATCTCCTCCTCTTCCTCCGGCTCCTCGTGGTCGTAGCCGAGGACGTGCAGCACGCCGTGCACGGTGAGCAGCTGCAGCTCCTCGTCCATCGAGTGCTTGGAGGGAGCCGCCTTGCCCTGCTGCTCGGCGACCTCGGGGCAGAGCACGATGTCGCCGAGCAGGCCCTGCGGCAGCTCCTCGCCCTCCTTGCCGGGACGCAGCTCGTCCATCGGGAAGGACATCACGTCGGTGGGCCCTGGCAGGTCCATCCACTGGATGTGCAGCTCCTCCATCGCCGCTCCGTCCACCAGGATCACGGACAGTTCGGACTGCGGGTGGATCCGCATCTTGTCCAGTGCGAAGCGGGCGACGTCGAGGATGGCTTCCTCGTCGGCCTCCCAACCGGACTCGTTGGCGATGTCGATCGACATGACGGGCTCTGTGCTCAGCTTTCGGTGCGATGGGACTGTCGGGGTGCGCGGGGTGCGCGGGGTGCGGTGGCCTTGCCGGGCCGCCGCTGGGCCGGCTTGCGGGCCGCCGGGGCGGCGTCCTCGACCTCCTGGCGGGCGTCCCAGCGCTCGTAGGCGTCCACGATCCGGCCGACCAGCTTGTGGCGGACCACGTCGGTGCTGGTGAGGACGGAGAAGTGGATGTCGGGCACGTCGGCCAGGATCTCCTGGACGACCTTGAGCCCGCTGCGGGTGCCGCCCGGGAGGTCGATCTGGCTGGTGTCGCCCGTGACCACCACCCGGGAGTTGAACCCGAGGCGGGTGAGGAACATCTTCATCTGCTCGGGCGAGGTGTTCTGGGCCTCGTCGAGGATGATGAAGGCGTCGTTGAGGGTGCGGCCGCGCATGTACGCGAGCGGCGCGACCTCGATGGTGCCGGCCGCCATCAGGCGCGGGATGGAGTCCGGGTCCATCATGTCGTGCAGCGCGTCGTACAGCGGGCGCAGGTACGGGTCGATCTTCTCGTAGAGCGTGCCGGGCAGGAAGCCCAGCCGCTCCCCCGCCTCGACCGCAGGGCGGGTCAGGATGATCCGGTTGACCTCCTTGGCCTGGAGGGCCTGGACGGCCTTGGCCATCGCCAGGTAGGTCTTGCCGGTACCGGCCGGGCCGAGGCCGAAGACGATCGTGTGCTTGTCGATCGCCTCGACGTAGCGCTGCTGGTTGAGGGTCTTCGGGCGGATCGTGCGGCCCCGGTTGGACAGGATGTTCGCGGTGAACACCTGGGAGGGCGCCGGGCTGTCCGGGTCCTGCTCCTGGCTGCGGAGCATGGCGATGGAGCGCTCCACGGAGTCCTCCGTCAGGGGCTGGCCGGTGCGCAGCACCAGCATCATCTCGTTGAAGAGCCGCTGTACGAGGGCGACCTCGGCCCGCACCCCGGTGGCCGTCACCTCGTTGCCGCGGACGTGGATGTCGGCGGCGGGGAAGCCCCGCTCGATCACGCGCAGCAGCGAGTCCGCGGTGCCCAGCAGGGTGACCATCGGGTGCTTCTCGGGGATGACGATCCGGGCGCTGACACGGCCGTCATCGGCGGGTTCGGGGCGCGACTGTCCGTTCGTACGGGTCTGCGATGTGTCACTCATAGGTCGGCGCTGGGGCCTGCCTCATCCCATCCGTGGTGTCGGGTGCCGCTCGGTGTCTCCGGGGCACCAGGGTACGCCGCGAACATGATCGCCGTGGCGGGCGGCGGGGCCGCACCCGACGATGCTGCGGCAGATCGCAGGCCGACGCGAGCCCTTTTCCGGGGTTCGCGCGGTTCCGTCCCGTTCACGACGGGCGGCGGGCCGGAACGGGCACCCGGTCGAGGTCGGCGGCCAGGACCAGTTCCCCGTCGAAGTGCTTGCGGGCGTCGGCGAGGTGCTGGCCGAGGTCCGGGTAGCGCTGGGAGAAGTGGGTCAGCACCAGGGTGCGCACGCCGGCCTCGGCGGCGACCTTGGCGGCCTGCCCGGCGGTGAGGTGGCCGTGCTCCTCGGCGAGGCGGGCGTCGGCGTCGGTGAAGGTCGCCTCGACGACCAGCAGGTCGGCGCCCTCGGCGAGGGTGTGCACGCCCTCGCACAGCCGGGTGTCCATCACGAAGGCGAACCGCTGGCCCGGCCGCGGCTCGCTGACCTCGGCCAGGGTGACGGTGCGGCCGTCCACCTCGATCGCGCCCTCGTGCTGGAGCCGGCCCACCGCCGGGCCGCGCAGGCCGAGCGCGGCGAGCCGCTCCGGCACCAGTCGGCGGCCGTCCGGCTCGGACAGCCGGTAGCCGAAGGACTCCACCGGGTGGTCCAGCCGGACGGCGTCCAGCGCGAAGCGGGCGCCGGGCGCGGGCAGCGGTCCGGGCTCGTCGATCGGCCGGGGCCGCAGCACGGCCGTCTCGTGGTAGGCGGTGGAGTGCCGCAGCCGCTCGAAGTAGACCTCGCCGGAGGCCGGGAAGTAGACGTCGACCGGGTGCGGGACCCGGTCGAGGTTGATCCGCTGGATCACCCCGGCGAGGCCCAGGCAGTGGTCCCCGTGGAAGTGGGTGACCGCGATCCTGGTGATCTGGGTGGCCGTGACCCCGGCGTGCAGCATCTGGCGCTGGGTGCCCTCGCCGGGGTCGAACAGCAGGCCCTCGCCGTCCCAGCGCAGCAGGTAGCCGTTGTGGTTGCGGTGCCGGGTGGGCACCTGGCTGGCGGTGCCGAGGACGACGAGTTCGCGCTGGGACACGTGGGTCAGACCATGCGCTCGGTCATCGACATCCCGCCGAGGACGTGGACGTGCGCGTGGAAGACGGTCTGTCCGGCGCCCGCACCGGTGTTGAAGATCAGCCGGTAGTCCTCGATGCCCTCGTCCCGGGCCACCGCACCCGCCTCGGCGAGCAGTTCGCCGGCGATCTCCGGCTCGGCGGCGGCCAGCGCGGCCGCGTTCGGGTAGTGCACGTGCGGGATCACCAGCACGTGCACGGGCGCCTTGGGGGCGATGTCGCGGAAGGCGAGGGTGCGCTCGGTCTTGCGCACCACGGTCGTCGGGATCTCGCCCGCGACGATCTTGCAGAACAGGCAGTCGGGCTGCGGCTCGCCGGCCATGGCGCTCTCCTCGGGATCGGTACGTCGGGTGTGGTGGGGCCGTACGGGCGCAGCCTAGCCGAGCCGGGCGACGGCCTGCTGGTACTCCTGGAGGTGCTTCCAGCGCACCGAGCGCACGCCGACCAGGTCGCCCTCGTCGCTGTCGTAGTCCTCGGTGAGAAGGTTGACGGCGAGGATGACGAAGCCGAGCAGCCAGCGCCTGGTGAGCCGCCAGGTGTCGGGCCGCATCACGCCCTTGCGGCGCACCACCCGCATCGCCGCGATCCCCTTGCCCACGCTGAAGCCGGTCAGCCGGGCGAGCACCACCTGGTTGAGGAAGGACGCGCCGAGGCCGACCGCCAGCAGCGCCACGAAGTACGGCACCGCCGGTCCGCCGCTCTGCACGGCGTGGCCGGCCACGTACTCGGTCCTCGGGCGGCTCGCGGCGTTGGCGGCGACGAAACCGAGGCCGATCGCGAACAGCCAGTCCAGCACGATCGCCAGGAACCGCCGACCGCCGCCCGCCTCCTTGGGGCAGGGCGGCAGGGCCCGGCCCTGCGGCTGCGCGTAGGCCTGCGGCGGGTACGGCTGCTGGTGGGGCTGCGGCTGGTGAGGCTGCGGGTAGGGCTGCTGGTAGGGCTGCTGGTACGGCTGCGGCTGCTGGTACGACGGCGCCGGCGGGTACGGCTGCTGCGGCTGCTGTGCGTAGGGATTCTGGTCGTACTGCGGCGGCGGGTAGCCCTGCGCCATGTGTTCCCCCGTGAACTGTGGATCAAGAAGCAGCCCCGCATCCTACCCACGCCCCCGCACACCGGAGTGGGGGGGGGGGGCGGGGCCCCGCCGAAAACCCCGCAAACCCCACCAACCCCCCCCCCCCCCCCCCCCACCCCCCCCGCCCCCGCCGGCGGAACGCC